>NZ_CP042433.1:4762144-5079621 GCF_007970805.1 Flavisolibacter ginsenosidimutans
CGTCACTGTTGATTTGGGCACCACGCCGTCCGAAGCCTTGCGGATGGGAAAGTTGATGAGGGGAACTTCGCCGTAAGCCTTCACCAATTCAAAATAAGAATAAGCCCGGAAGAAGCAAACCTCGCCAACGTTCCGGATAGAGCCTGCATCGCTAAGCTTTAGCGAATCCGCAATATGCAGGGCATCGTTTGTGGCGTTGATCATGGTGTAATGATCGTTCCAATATGTATTCGGCGCCCAGTCGTCTTTCGAATATTGGTAAGTATCAAACTCCGTTATGATTTCGCGTCCGTCGTTGTCGTCGCTTCCCTTTTGCGCATCGTCGTCACGAATGCTGTGGAAGTCGAGCCAGGGAAGAAGCGAAAAGCCGGCCAGGGTACGCAGGTTAGAGTACATGCCAAAAACTTTGCTCTCCAACGCTCCTTGGTTTAAGTCCGACAGGGTCGCCTGCAAGGGTTTGCGGTCAAGAAATTTTTTACAACCCATCACCGCCAGCAACGGCAACGCTGCCAGTAAACTCCAGTAAATGATTTTGTTCTTTTTCATGTTTGCGATGATTAAAAAGTTAGAAGGTTACGTTTAAGCCGACGCTGGTCACTCGCGGAATGGCGCCGCCGGCATTGTCGTATCCAAAGGCAGTAGCATCGCCGCCAAATTCCGGTGTGTATCCGTAATTGTTTTTCCAGGTCTTCAGGTTTTGTACGTTCACATACAATCGCAGGTTGTTAATCTTGTAACGTGATAACAACGCGTTGCCGAAGCTATAACCAAGCTGCAGGTTGCGAATGCGGAAGTAGCTGCCGTCTTCAATGTTATAGGTTGAGCCATTGTAATTAAAACGGTCGCCCTGGCTTACTAAGGGAACGAAGTTGGATGTTCCCGGACCGCTCCACGCACCAACCTGGAAGGCAGCGTAATTCACCCGCTGGAAAGGCGATTCAAGCGAACCCCAGGTGCGGAAGATTTGATTGCCGTAAACGCCGTTCACGTCCGCACTTAAACTAAAGCCCTTGTAATTCAAATTCACTGTACCACCGTAAGTAAACTTTGGTGTCGGATTACCGATAACCGTGCGGTCATCAGCCGTTATCACGCCGTCGCCGTTCACATCTTTAAATTTAAAATCGCCGGGACGATAAGCGCCAAGGGCGGCTGCGGAAGGTGATTTTAAGATGTCGGCATAACTTTGATAAACACCTTCTACCACGTAACCGTAGAACGAGCCAATGGGATAGCCAATTGTCGTGCGGCTCTCGGCACTGCCGTTGTTTTGGAAAGCACGGATCAGGTAACTGGTCGGCAATTCATCACTAAGACTGAGAACTTTATTTTTCAGGAAGGTGATGTTGCCCGATACATTAATAGAAAAGTCACGCGACAAAGACTGATTCCAAGAGGCTGAGATTTCCTCGCCCCAGTTGCGGATGCTGCCACCGTTGGTAAGTTTGGGCTTTAATCCAAGACCGCGTTCAAAATAGGTCATCAGGTCGTTGGTAGTTTTATTAAAGTAATTCGCTTCTACGTGCAAATGGTTTTTGAACGCAGCAAACTCGACGCCGACTTCCTGACCGTTTACTGTTTCCCATTTCAGGTCGGGATTGTACTCGTAGTTTTCTTCGGCCGCCTTGTAAATATTCGACCCAAAAACGGCAACGGTCGTAGAACTAAGCGTTGGATAAAAAGGATAGTTTAACGCACCGCCGCCCAGGATATAAGCCGATTGGTTGCCTAATTTTCCAACAGAACCTTTCAACTTCAGGAAGTCGAAAAATTTTACGTTGTTCATAAAATCTTCCTTCGAGATTTCCCAGGCGCCGCCAAAGGCCCAGAAGGTTTGGTAACGGTTTTTGGCTGGAATACGCGAAGAGCCGTCGTCGCGGAAAGAAGCGTTAAAGAAGTATTTGTTTTTGTAATTGTACAAGGCCCTCGCCAAGTATGAAACTGTGGTGTTTTCAGACTGGCTTGAAGAGGCGGAACTTTTGGATTGGTCAACAAAGGTGTTGCTTAAATACCAAAACCGCGGATCGTCCGGAATGGGCAATAAGCCTTGTGTGGCGCTTCCGTTGCGGTTGAAGTTGCCAAAATAATAGGTCGTAAAACCGCCCGTTGCAGTAAGATTGTGAGCACCAAAGCTGTTCTTGTAGGTGAGCACATGATCTTGCTGAAACTTGCGGTAGGTTTGGTCAGATTCGCCAACGCTTGTTTTTTGCGTTACCTGTTCTGGTTTGTTTGTACGCGGGTTGTAGCCGTAATACAAAGGCGTATAAGTGCGGGAGTTCACCGTGCTCATGTCGGCATAAAGTGTTGACCGTGCCGTAAAGTATTTGAGGAAGGTAACTTCGCCAAATACGCTTCCTACCGAGCGCCATTCATAGCTCTGTGTTTTGTCCCACTCATTCTCCAGCCGCACCAGTGGGTTGATGACGCCCGAACTTTGCAAGCCTACGTCGAGTAAAGAATAGAGGTCTTGGGTTACCTGAGCACCGCTATATAAGTCTGTCACGGTATAGTTTCTCGTTCCCGATGAAACCAGCGGTATTACCTTGCGGGCTGCGTCTAAAACCCAAGTCGCGTCGTAGGGATTTTTTTGCCGTGAACCGTTGAAGTTAATGCCCACCTTCACGGCTTTGCTTACTTTAAATTCATCGCCAAAGGACACCAGCCAGCGTTGTAACTCTTCGCGGCGAATGATGCCCTGATCCAGCACGTAGCTTACGCCAAGGTTAAAGCGGTTGCGATCGGTAGTGCCGTTTACGCTTAGACTTGTGTTACTGAATTTGCCAGTACGTGTTACCGCATCAATCCAGTCGGTGTTTGCATCAAGGCCCGTATAATCGAAAGGCGTTGTTGTGCCGTTGTTGGCTCGTTCCTGTGCAAACAAGGTTTTGAACTGATCGGCGTTTGCAAGCTGAATTTTATCTACCAGTTTTTTTGTGCCGTAACTCGTATTTAAGCTAACGATGGTTTGCCCCGCTCTTGCTTTTTTGGTGGTAATGGCAATGACACCCGTTGCGCCGCGAACGCCGAAGATGGCCAGTGAAGAAGGATCTTTCAACACTTCAATGGATTCAATATCGTTCGGGTTGAGGTAATTGATGTTGTCCTGGAAGATGCCGTCCACAACGTATAAAGGATGTACTTGTCCAATGCTCACCGTACCGCGAATACGAATGTCGGGCTCCTGCCCCGGCGTGCCGCTGTTTACTACTGAAAGACCGGCTACTTTGCCCTGCAGTGACGCAACAGGGTTTGCATTGGGTTTGTCGGCAACTTCTTTCCCTGAAATTTTTACAATCGAACCGGTAAGGTCTCTGCGGCTGGCCGTGCCGTAGCCAATTACTACTACTTCCGACAAAGCGTTCTGTCCCGCTACAAGCGAAACGTTAACCGTTGTGCGTCCGCGAATGGGCACCTCTTGCGATTGATAGCCTACATAAGAAAAAACAAGCGTTGTTGTGGCATCGGGAACAGACAGGCTAAAGTCTCCGGCTGCGTCGGTTTGCGTGCCAACAGAAGTACCTTTTGCCGTTACCGATACGCCGGGGAGCGGCTCACCGTTTTGCCCCGTTACTTTCCCGGTAATGCGAATGTCCTTTACTTCGATGCGTTCGCCGCCGGCGGCGCTTTTCAGCACAATTAATTTGTTGTCGAGAATTTGATAACCGATGCCTTTACCGTTGAGAACGAGCGTCAGTACCGCGGGCACTTCTTCGTTTACCACAGAAACGTTTACTTTTTTGTCGTCCACCAATGCCTGGTTGTATAAAAAGCGGTAACTGGTTTGCTTCTGAATTTCTTTAAGCACTTTTTTCAAGTCGGCGTCTTTCAGGTTTAGCGAAACCTTGTCCTGCGTAAAACCTGCTGCAGAAAGATGCAGGCACCAAAGCAGAAGAAAAGCGCCGGTCAGTTTCATCACCCTTCCAATTTGTAGTAAGTTAGGATTTTTAAGCCTGGCCGTTTTTCTGATTTTTTTCATAATGCATAATTAGAAATGAACACGAGGGTTTGCAGTGTGCACGGCTGGCGCCGTGGTGTTGATTTCAGGAAGAGTTGGTTTTCATGCGCAATCGTTTAGCGGGTTATGGTGATGTATTTTCCTTTTTCGGTGAATGAAAAACTGAACGCAATTTGCAAAGCGTTCAGGGCCTGTTCGATGCTTTCGTTTTCAAAAGGACCGCCGCCGACGTGAAGTTGTGCCAAGCCCTCGTCCTTGATTTCAATAACCACATTATACCAGCGCTCCATTTTGCGGGCCACTTCTTCAAGGCTCTCGTCGTGAAAGACCAATTTGTTTTCCACCCAGGATGTTTCGGCAAGGAGGCTGTCGTTCACACGGGTGAGTTCTTTTAGCACCACAATGGGTTGAACAGTTTGCTCCTTCTTTTTTCCTTCGGGCAGGCGGTTGGATACGATTAATTTTTCGTTGGGCTTTAAAATGATGGATTCGCCGGGGCGCTTGTCAAGAGTAATTTCTACGCGTCCGCGAATAAGGCTTGTTTCAGTGGTTTGTTCGTTCGGATAAGATTTTACATTAAAAGCCGTGCCCAGCACTTTTATGTGAACGCCGTTCGCATGAATCAGGAAGGGCAACGAACTTTTCTTTACTTCAAAAAAAGCTTCGCCGGTAAGTGTGGTGTTGCGGTTTGAGCTGCCGAAATCGGGTTCGTAAGTCAGTCTGCTTCCTGCGTTTAGCCACACCACCGAACTGTCGGGCAAAACCAATTTGGTACGGGCACCTTGCCGGGTATAGATTTCTGCTTTTTGTGCCAGCGGTTTGGACTTGTTTGTTCCGTTGTTTTTTAGCGCAAACCAAGCGAACGCAATCAACAAAACACCGGTAACAGAAACCATTATCCAAGACAATCTTTTGGGCCGTTTACGCTGCTTTTGCGGTGTTGCGGCATTGCCTTTGTGTGTTTGCAGTTTTTGCAGGTGTTGCTGAAAGGCTTCTTCGGCTTCGCCGTTTTTCTCACCGTCGTTGAGGGTCCACAAATCGGCAATGTGCTGGGCTGGAAACGTTAGTTCGGGGTGGGCTTTAACAAGGCTTTCCAGTTCCGCCATTTCAGCTGCAGAGGCTTCGCCCGAAAGTTTTTTCGCAAGTAAGTTCCAAAAATGGTTTTGGTTCATGCAAGCACCGTGTACCCGAAAGGACAATAAAAATGTGCCGCACCCCCAAAGCCGTATAAAATTTTTTACGAAAGAAAGATTTGTTGCTGCAGCGATACCGATTCGCCCAGTTTGCGCAAGGCAATGGCCATTTGGTTTTCGACGGTCTTTACCGAGAGGTTAAGCAGTTCGGCCACTTCTTTGTACCGGAGGCCGTCTTCTTTTACGAGCTTAAAAATAAGCCGGCATTTGGGCGGCAGGCTTTGTACTGCGGCACAAATGCGCCGGAACATTTCGGCGGTAATGAGAATTTGCTCGGGATTGTACGAGAGGCAGGTGAATTCGGTCTTTACATCATCAAGCGAAAAAACTTGTGTTCGTTTTTGCCTTGCCAAATAATTGAGCGAAACGTTTTTGGTGCTGATGTACAGGTAAAGATGGAAATTGGAAATACGCGGCAATGTGGTGCGCAACGACCAAATGTTTACAAACACGTCCGATACCGCTTCTTCGGATGATTGCTTGCTGTGGGTAATGGCATAGGAAAAAGAAAGCAGGCGGGGATGATAATAAAGAAACAATTTTTTGTAGGCATTGCCGTCCTCGTTCAAGGCAATGCGGTTAACCAGTTCTTGGAGTGCAGCAATCGTCATAGCATAAAAGCAATCAACCAAATCTATGAAGAATTTAGGAACCGAAGAGCAGATGAACAAGGAACATCGAAGGAAGAAGCAGGCGAGCCTGTACCGGCAAACTTTCCTTTGTCATTCATCATTCTTTCTTCGTCGTTCGTCATTTTCAACATTATGACTTCTGAAACGCCAACAACAACGGCGGCGGTTATCTTTGCCGCAATGAGTACCATGGAAAAATTAAAAGAAGCCGCAAACTTTTTGCAGCAATACAATACAAGCGGCGCAAAAACCGGCGTTGTTCTGGGCAGTGGCCTTGGCGATTTTGTCAAAGAGATTCAAGTAAAAAACGAAATTCCCTACGAAGACATTCCGCATTTCCCGGTATCAACCGTAGAAGGTCATCACGGCAAATTAATCTTCGGAACCATTGGCGGTAAACCCCTCGTGGCCATGGCCGGACGTTTTCATTTTTACGAAGGTTATTCACCCGAAGACGTTGTGTTTCCCATTCGTGTGATGAAATTTCTGGGCATTGAGACTTTGCTTATTTCAAACGCTGCCGGCGGTGTAGGCGAAGGCTTTAAAGTGGGCGATTTGATGATCATCAACGACCACATCTCCTTTGCTATTCAAAACCCTTTGTTGGGTGCAAACGACAACAATCTTGGGCCCCGTTTTACTGACATGAGCGAGCCTTATAAAAAAGACCTCATCGCGAAAGCAAAAACAATTGCGCAAAGACTCAGCATTGATTTAAAGGAAGGTGTTTATTTTGGCGTTACCGGCCCCACGTTTGAAACCCGTGCCGAATACAAGCTCATTCATCTTTTGGGTGCGCACGCCGTGGGTATGAGTACGGTGCAGGAAGTCATTGCGGCTGTTCATGCCGGCATGAAGGTATTTGCCATAAGTGTGATTACCGACATCGGCATCCGCGAAGAAGAAAATACCATCACGCACCAGGAAGTGCTGCAGGCCGCTGCCGAAGCCGCACCAAAACTCTCGGCCATTTTTCGCGAACTGATCGTTAGCCTTTAATTTTTGTTTGTTGAAGCCTGCGCCGTTTCATAAAATCTTTCTTTGTTTTCTTCTTTGCTTCATTGGCGAAAGATTGTTTGCGCAACAGCCTGTCATTCGCTTGCCGGGACAAATGCGGTTGCCAACCAACCGTACATACGACACGGCCTCTCGCGCAAACAGAACGGGAAAGGATACCGCGGCCGTGAGCGGTGTGGAGCGGCGCGATTACAGCGATGACAGCTTGCACGTGCAAGTGTATTATTTGGGTGCGGTAAAGCCGGTAAGCTTTGATACGTCCATCCGCGATTTTACCACGCGGTTCCCCATTCCAGCCACACACATTTATTTGGGCAACGACGGTTCGGCTACAAAATCGCTCCTGTTTTTTACGCCGCAGCGTATTGGTTTCGATCCGGGCTTTCACACACATGATGTTTACAAATTCAAATTAGAAAACGCTCGGTTTTACAACACGCCAAAGCCTTATACCGAGTTGGGCTACATGTTGGGCGGAGGCCAGGAGCAAATCATTGACATTCTTCACACGCAAAACATCAAACCCTATTGGAATGTAAGTTTTCAGTACCGCTTGCTGAGCGCACCGGGCATTTTCCGCAACCAAAAAAACTATCATTCAAATTACCAGATTGCTTCGTGGTACCAATCGCCGCACAAGCGGTACAACAATTATTTTGTGCTGCTGGGCAACAAGATTCAGGCAGGACAAAACGGCGGCATCTTAGCCGACAAAGATTATTTGGACGATCCTATTTACCAACGCAGCCGCGCCGTTATTCCCACACACATCGGCGGTCAAACCGCTTTTGCGCAATCGCCGTTTTCATCGGTTGTCAACACGGCGCAGAAAGAAAAAGAATTTAATTTTTTGTTGCGCCAGCAATATGACCTGGGCCGAAAAGACTCCATCGTAACCGATTCGACGGTAGTACCGCTTTTTTACCCGCGTCTTCGCTTCGAGCATTCGCTTCGCTTCGGGAAATACACGTATTGGTACCAGGACATTCCTTCGTCAACCAACGTACCTGACTCGGCTTATTACCACGATTTTTACGGCATCGTTATGAAGAAACCCGGCGACTCCGTTTTCCTGCAAGACCAGTGGCGGGAGTGGAGCAATGACTTTTCGATTTACCAGTTTCCGGATGCAAACAATTTGCAGCAATACATCAAGCTTGGTGCGGAATTGCAATTGCTGAAAGGCACGTTGAAAGCATCAAGCCCTTCGCTCTACAACATCATTGCCCACGGCGAATACCGCAACCGCACGAAGAACCAGAAATGGGACATCAACGCTTTTGGACGCTTGTACACGGCGGGTTTCAACAGCGGCGATTACCACGCTTTCATCAGCCTGCAACGTTTGCTGAGCCAGCAACTTGGTACGCTGCAAATTGGTTTTGAAAACATCAACCGTTCGCCGTCCTTTATTTACGACAAGCGCAGCTCTTTTTATTTGGATAGCGCAAAGGCGTTCGGTAAAGAAAATACGCTGCACTTTTTTGCCCGCTATTTTATTCCGAAGTTGAATGTGCAGTTGAACGGCGATTATTATTTTGTGAGCAATTACCTCTATTTAAATGGCTACAAAACATTGCAACAGGAAAATGCCGTGTTTAACCTGCTGCGGGTAAGTGCCTTAAAAACCTTTAGAGTAAGCCGCAACTTAAACCTTCACAGCGAAGTGTACGTGCAACAAAAAGCCGGTGGCGCTGCCGTGAACGTGCCGGTGCTTTACACCCGCAACCGTCTGGCTTACGAAGGCCTCTTCTTCCGCAACCTTAATCTTTCGATGGGGCTGGAAATGCGGTACAACACCCCGTACAAAGCCGATAATTATTCGCCGGTGCTGGGGCAATTCTTTTACCAGGACACGCTTACCATCGGCAACCGTCCCGATCTTCATGCCTTTGTGCACCTGCGCATTCGCACCTTTAAAGCTTACTTACGTGTGGAGAATCTGAACACCGTAACCACTGTCGGCGGCTTTGGTTTTAATCACAACAATTTTGCCGCGCCGTATTATCCTTTGCCAGGTTTGTTCATTCGCTTCGGCATTTACTGGGCGTTTATAAACTAAGGCTATGAGTAATAGGTAATGAGCGGCCGCTTAACGTTGAAAATCTAACCGTCAAGAAAGACCTTAAGCATGACGCACTCATTACTCATTTGTTAATTCCTTACCGCTGACGGAAATCAGCGTTTGCTTCGGCTCAACTCTGTTTATATTTGGCATGCAAATGAAAAAGCTCGCCGCTTGCACGTTGTTCCTCGTTTACTTCACGGTCACTACCGGATTTATGGTTTCGGTGCATTATTGCATGGGCAAGCTTTCTTCGGTAGAATTGGGCTACACCGGCAAAACCGAATGCGGCAAATGCGGCATGAACCTGCAAAAAAGCCACGGCTGCTGTAAAGACGATGTGAAGCTGGTGAAGATGCAGGTTGACCACAATTTTGCAAAAACAATTACACCTGATTTTTCACTTGCCCTGTCTGCCTCCAATGCCTTTAACGACTACGGCGTTTGGCCGCAAAATTTAATCAGCGCAGATCATCCCTTTGCTCACGGGCCGCCGCTAAATAAACAAGACACTTACCTCCGCAACCGCGTTTTCAGGCTATAGAAAGATTCTCCCTCTGCACGTTTATCCGAATGCGCCTGCATTCACTTAAATCATTTCTATACACGCAAAAATTTTTAAAATGAAAACGCTTAAAGCATTCTTCTTCTCCTTTCTTCTTGTATCACTAACAACCGTTGCCTTCGCTCAAACAAAAACCGAAAAGCTCAACGTATCGGGCGAATGCAAGACCTGCAAAAAGAAAATTGAAACCGCCGCAAAAGCGGCCGGTGCTTCGTATGCCCTTTGGGACGTGAACAATAAAATTCTCACCGTTAAATACAACAGCACTTCCACCAACACTGCGAAGATTGAAAACGCGGTAGCCGCCGCCGGCTACGATACGCAAGACGTAAAGGCTTCGGATGCTGCTTACAACAAACTGGATGATTGTTGCAAGTACGACCGCGCTAACGCTTCGGCTGAAAAAGGTAGCTGCTGCGACGATGCCAAATGCAAAGAAGCCGCCTGCATGAAAGACGGCAAATGCACAAAAGACATGAGTTGCTGCAAAGAAGCCGGTTGCGACACAAAAGCCTGTTGCACAAAAGCCTAACAGCGGTTTATAAATTATCGTTGCTGCAAGCCACTTTGCCTGAAAATTTTCTCTGCAATCGGCTTGCAGCTTTTCTCACGCCAAATAATTTCCGTATGAAAAAGTTCTTTGCCGTGCTTTTGGTGTTTGCCTGTGCAAGCGCAAAAGCACAGATCAATAAAGTATCCCTGCAAGCCAGCGGCCTAACTTGTTCCATGTGTTCAAAGGCTGTAAAAAATGCCTTGGAAGCTGTTTCGTTTGTGGACAAAGTGCAGGTGGACATCAAGAACCAGCAATACAACCTTTCGTTTAAAGAAGGCAGTGTCGTTGACCTGGATGCGCTCAACAAAGCCGTGCAGGACGCTGGCTTTTCCGTGGCTTCACTGAAAGCCTCTGCCTTGGTTCATCAATTAAAAGTTGAAAAAGACGAGCATTTAAAAATTGGTGATGAAAACTTTCATTTTCTGAACGCAGCCGGCCAGACGCTTGACGGCGTGGTCAACTTTTCTGTTGTTGACAAAGGCTTTGTTTCGGCCAAAGAGTTTAAGAAATATGCAGCCATGACAAAGATGACCTGCGTGCAAACGGGCCATACGGCAAAGTGTTGTGCTTCGCCACAGGCATCCGTGAATTCGAGAATTTATCACGTGGTAATTTAAATCCAAAGCCCTCTTTGCGGAGGGCTTTTCTTTTTATGAAAAAGATATTTTTTTCCTTGTGCGTCTGGTTGTGCATATCCGCAAAGGCACAGGAACTTTATCCTTATGCCGAACCGGCGTCCAATATGCCGTCGCATTCAATCTCTCTAAAAAACACTTCAATTTTTCAACGCGACGATTATAGTAATCGCAACGTGCAACGGCACATGCCCGAACTGATGTTTGGCTTGAACAAAGATTGGATGCTTCACCTGAGCACAACGGTTTCAAACATGCACCAGCAGCAAATGATTTGGGAAGGAGCGAGGCTGTACGCGAAATACCGCTTTCTGGCAAACGATGATGTGCACGAGCATTTTCGCATGGCCACTTTTGCCGCCGCGGCCTTTAGCCGGAATCATTTGGACCATAACGAAATCAACATCAGTATGGGCGATCAGAGCGGTGTGCAGGCCGGGCTTATTGCCACGCAGCTTTGGAACAGGATTGCCCTTTCCGCAACGGGAAGTTGGAACGAAGTGCTGAACGATGAGCGGTGGAATAAAATGTATCCTGATAAATATGCCGTACACGCCGTGAATTACAGTTTATCCGCAGGCTATCTTCTGCTGCCTTTTGAATACAAGGATTACAACCAGACCAACGTCAATCTTTACGCAGAATTATTGGGCAGCCGAAACATTGCCTTTCGCGAAAAATATTACGTTGATTTTGCTCCTTCGGTGCAAGCCATCTTCAACAGTACGGCAAAGCTGAATCTCGGTTATCGCTTTCAGTTAAGCAGCGATATTGATCGTCTGGCAAAAAACAGTTGGATGATCAGCTTCGAATATATTTTTTTGAATGCGTTGAAGAAAAAGCATTAAGGTTTACACAAGGATAACCGAAACGAAAGACCGATGGCTACATAATTCTTTAGTGGCGAATCGCCCAGGCCAAAGCCGGACGACAAATCAATTTTTGTGTTGTGTGAAATGAAGTAAGCAAGGCCACCGTCAAGGTTGTGTTCCGCTACGTTATTTGCAAACGAACCAAAGGCTTCAACATAGGCATACCATTTTTCGCCAAGCGAAAAGCCCGGCGCGAAGGTGTAAAAGAAAGCCGTTGGTTCATCGCTTTTTTCCACGCCAAGATTATAACCGAGCGATATATTTTTTGTCAAAGAGTTTTGCAGCGACAATCGCGCCGCATACGAAGGTGTGCCGGAACGAAGTTGTTTGCTGGCAGCAAACGGCAAGCTGATGTGGGTAATTAAAGAAGCTTTTGGCCTTGCACCTTTTTCTTCAAACAGCCGAAGCTTTGTACCTACTTCAACGGGCTGCAACAAAGTATTGGTTTTGGTGGCGGGAATGTAAGGAAGGTACTCTGTTAACACAGTGGTCTCTAACCGCAGTTCGAAACGGTTTGAAAGACCGTATTTCAACAAAGAAGCAGGATGCACCAATTGCGAACGGCCAGCGCCGTATTTTTCGGCGCTCATTCCGAACTCTGCCTGAATGAATTTGCGGGGAACAAGAAAAGGCGTTTCGGTTTGGTCGGGCCGGTCGGTTTCAATTTCCTCCGTCATTTGTGCTGTTGCAGCAGCAGCTGCGTATAGAAGCAAAGCGAAAACAAAAAAGAAGGTTCGCATGAATTAGGCTTGTTTCAAATAAAATTTAGATAAACCTAAATTTTAAGCCGAAAGTACAAAGCCTGAAACGGCGTAAAAATTATTTTTCAAAAAGGCAGAAACTTCCGCCTACCCAACTTTTATCCTTGTTATAGCGAACGCCAATCATTTTGCCCTTGCTTAGTCTTGATAAATTTTGCGCAGCCATAAATTTTTTTTTGCCCGGCTCCCAAAAATAAAAAAGACGGATCTCGGCTTTGGCCGGACCGTCGGGTGTGGCAATCGCATCGGCGTATTTTACCTTTCGCTGAATGATCCAGTTTTCTTTATCAGTGATGTTTTCAATTTGTTCTTTGGTTACATCAATAATGACGCCTTGCCCGGCAAAAGAAAAGAGCGGTTTCACAACGTAGTTTCCCAAATCGTCCGGCAATTCTTTTACCTCGTTTAAAAACTTCGTGTACGGCACGTAAGGGTGATTGATGAAGGGCAGTGTAAATTTGCTCAGGCGGTAAAACCAGTTAGGATGCGGTACCCATGTTACGTTCAAATCTTGCAGCATCAGCTTTCCTTTTTCCTGCACTTCCGGTGATTGCTGAAAGAGGTCGTCAAAAATGAGGCGGTTGTAAATGCGTTCGATTTTTGTTTTCACGCCGTCGCGCAGGTAGTATAAATCTTTTCCTTCCTGAATCAAATCAGTCAGGCAAACGGCCTTTACACCCAGCAAATCTTCGGTGGCGCTGAAGTCAATCCGCGTTTTTTGGCCTTCCGGAAAAATTTCCAGCAGAATGACATTTTCAACAGGTGTATCACCAATGATGACTTTTTTCAAAAGCCCGATGTAAGTTTTCTTATCGTAGCCGTTGAGATACGAGCTGAAGCCGTCGGGACACCAGAAATGTTTTTCATAAATTTCCGGCAGCACCGCTTCCCATGCAAACAATGACGGGAAGCCTTGCATCTCTATCAACTGCGGTTCCAATTCACCGGCTTCATTTTGGCAAACACCAAAATCAAAAGCGATGCAGTGCGGATGGTCGTCTTGTCCGGGCACGTTCACGTTTGTCGGAATGGCTCGGTCGCTTTCGCGTCTGTACTCGTCTGTGTTCACTTCATTCAAGATGGCCTCGCAGGCATCAAGCATTTTTTGTGTGAAATCTTTTGGTACAAAAACCGGCGTTTCGGCCACGCGAAAATCCAATTGCCCGGGATACACATTGGCGAGGTCTTTAAGGTAGGCTTGGTAAGCTTCTTCAGTAAACCGTTGGTTGAACTGTTGGCGTATGGCGGGAATCATGCGGAAGAAAATTTCGGTCAAAATTAGTTAACAATGGTTTGCATGCACAATTACCAGTTGATTAGCTTTTTGCCAATGCTGATGACGTTCTTATCACCTTCAAGTGTGACCTTGGTCCCTGCCCACCAATATTTTTTTTTCTCAGCAAGCGGATGGGTGGCAGATATAGTTGTATTTATCAGGCGAACGTTTCGAAAAAGTCCTATCCAATCATTTTCATCAAGGTTATCACCTAAGTATTCCATCTTGCAATTAATAAGCTGGTATTTTTCTTCGGGTTTCCAATTGGCGCTCTGATCAAACCAGACCAGCTTTTTCTTGTGTGATCGCATAAGGCAGTTTTCAAAGAGCAGGTAGCGGGCATTGTTTTCTTCAATCAGAAAGTTGCCGCTCGGCTCTTGTCCTTTGTAAGGCTTGTCTTCAAAAACACAATTAATAAATTTTGTTGCATCTTTCTCGTTGTCGGCTGTGTAAGCATGAGCCGTAGAGCCGTAAATTCTTGAATTGAGTATAGTGAACCGTGGTTTGGTTATCCATATCGACCAGTTGGTGACACCCCAAACGGTGCAATCATTCAACGTGCAATCGCTGCTTGGGCCAGAGTCAGCAACGAAGGCGCACCCCGTATTGTTGACAAATTCGCAGCGGTTAAACTGACCGTTGGAAATTGGACCGACTTCGGCTTCCACATCTACGCCGGCTCCTGGCATCGAAGCGTGTTTACTTTTACCGGAATGATTGAAATGACAGTTAGTGGCCACCAAATCGTTGCCTCCAATCCAAGAAAGACCCTGCCGACAGTTGTATTCGAACCAACTGTCTTCCAGAACAATTTCGTCAGGTAAGTTCGGGCTCTTCTTTTCATTGCCAATCATGATGCCGTCCTGTCCAAAGTAGCTTGATGTGACTTTTTTGATGCGGACTTTTCGGGAATTGGTGATGTAAATACCGGAAAATGGAATCTGAATGCCGGTATCGCCGTAAACACCGCCGAGAACTATGGCTGGATTGTTGCCATTCAGGCGAAGATTAAGAATTTGAACGTTCGTACAGTCTTCCAGCCAAATGCCCATGCCTACGCTGGCCATGTAAGTTATGTTGACAAAATAGTTTTTACCGTGATCAAAAGCCGCGCCGCTTGCAGGATCAAAAGCGCCAAATTTCAAACCGTCGCTGAATTTGATTTCTGTTTTTTCGCTTCCTTCAACAGTGAGGTTTGCAACGTTTTTGAAATGCAAAAGATCCACACCTTCATACACAGGCTTATCCTTTGTATTTTGATGAAACAATTGTTTGCCTACTTTGTAAAGGCCTTTTGAAATGATGAGTTTCCCGTTGCCTCCCCTTTTATTGAAAAAATCAGCCGCCTTAATAAAAGCGTCATGGTCGTTGGTTCTGCCATCGCCCTTTGCGCCAAATGATTTAATATCTCTTACTGCGTAGGATTGAGAAAAGACAGGCAGTGTGGAAAGAAAAAAGAAAACTAAATGGATGGCTTTCATAGTATAGTTCTATTAGATTGTTTGCAAGTAACGGTTAAAAAGCAAGAATTCGTCACAGGCCGGGCGATTTAAAGATTTATTTGAAAAGCGCTGTGCAGACTTTTGGAGGCAGTTTCTGCAGGCGGTCACGTGGTATGTTATTTGTGCCCATCCTTTACTCAAAGGCACAATATGGATAAAAAAATAGTTGATAGAAGAGAGGTTTCCGCAACGGAAGAGCGCTGTATCGTGAATAACATTTATGCCGTTGCGCCGGGTGTATGGCGCATGAAAGATGTGTTTGTGAATGTATTTATCATTGAGAGCCAGGCCCAGCCGGGCTGGGTGCTGGTGGATACAGGGTTAAAGTCATCTGTTGCCAAAATAAAAAACATGATTGCTGAAGTAATGGAGCCCGGTGCCAAGCCTCAGGCAATTATTCTTACACACGGCCATTTTGATCACCGGGGTGCGCTGCAACAATTGGCCGATGAATGGCGTGTACCGGTTTATTGTCATCACATGGAAATGCCATATCTCACTGGCAAAGCGTCTTACCCGCCACCCGACCCAACTGTTGGTGGTGGCGTTATGGCTTCGATGGCCTTTGTTTACCCCAGCGGTCCCATTGACATCCAGGAACACCTGAGGGAATTGCCTGAAGACGGCTCGGTGCCTTCGCTTCCCGATTGGCACTGGCTTCATACGCCTGGGCATACCCCGGGACACATCAGTTTGTTCCGCGAAAGCGATGGTGTATTGGTAGCCGGCGATGCTGTGGTAACAACCAAGCAGGAGTCTATCTTTTCGGTAATGACGCAGAAAAAAGTGGTGAGCGGACCGCCTAAATATTTTACACCCGACTGGGGTGCAGCGGCGCGTTCGGTAAAAGAATTGGCAGCTTTGGAGCCAAACGTTATTGTCAGCGGTCATGGACATGCCATGTACGGACAAGACGCGAGACAAGCCCTGCACAAACTGGCCCGCCGCTTCTGGCAACTGGGCATGCCCGACCACGGAAGGTACGTGAGCGAACCGGCTTTGTTTAATGACGAAGGCCCAACCTATGTTCCGCCCAAATCGCCCAGCTACACGTTGGTGAAGATTGTAGCCGCAACTGCTTTGGTCGTGATCGGCTATTCGCTTTACAGGAAAAAACAAAAAACATTGGGCAAGGCCTTGATGGCAAGTTCGGTGGGTTTGTTGGGCTTGAAACTGCCGACGCTGTGAAAAGTGGTAATGGGTAATGCAAGAAAAAAACACAGCCTATCGTTTGATAGGCTGTGTTTTTTAAAACCGTTTTATTGCCGATTCTCGATTGCCGGTTGCTGTCATCATCTCATGGCTTCAAAAGCATACTTCACGTTGCTCCAGAATTCATCCAGCGCAACAATGCGCGGCTTAAAAAATGAAATCAATTTTGGCCAGTCTTCTCTTGTAAAAATGGAAACACTTTGCAATTCGGTATAAATGCGGGAAATGGTTTTGCCGCAATCATCCATGGTGTGCAATTGCCAAATCCATTCTTCACCTACGGCATCTTCCAAAAGTTTTTTTAGCTGCAGAAACTGTTCAAAATAAAGTTGCTGAATACCGGCGCCGTTGTGCGTTAGCTCAATGGCGATGACAGCTTTTTTATTGTCGGCGTGAAGCCGGAAGAAAATATTTTTTTCACCGGTTTTATAATTCACCCACGAAAGTCTCTCGCCTTCGGCGGAGAGCACCGGCGTCATGTACTGCCCAAAGATTGTCCAGAATTCTTTTTTCAGTTGCGCGGCTTCTTGTTTTGAATACACAGCGCAAAACTAAGGCGCAAAACGGCCCACGAACAGTTGTGGTTTCATCCTTCCACACTCTTTTGTTGCTGTGCTTCCACAACCGGAACGTTTTAAACCGCAGCCCCTGTAAATTTCGTTCAGAAATAAAAGCTGGCACACTATTCACATTCATTAACGCGGAACCAAAAGATAAATTTATGAAACAAGTGTTGCAGCGATTGTTGAAAGCAGAAGACCGGACGGAAGCGTTTCATACCTTTTCAACCGTCTTTATGATTTTACTGTTTCTCACGTTTTGGGGCGTAAGCTTCTACGTGCTGGTAAACAGCTTTGCATAAATTAAAAACACATTGTTGTAGCCTGTGAGGTGAGGTTTGAAGATGGGGCGCTACAACGCATTAAAAGCTTCCGTACGGAAGCTTTTTTCTTTTATGAACCAAGCTACATTACTACTGTTTAGCATCGTTGCGTCGCACTCTTGTACGCTTTGTTTGCTATTCGGCAAATTGAAACAACGGAAATCCAAAAAGCGAAGTTGTACGGAGAATCTTTTGTGTACTTAGTTTCTTTCTGGTTCAAGAAAAGACAAACAATGTTCTGAACCCACAAGTATGCGATCCTTCGACACGTTCAGGATAAACACCACCGGCGATACCATGAAAAACAAAGCCCGTCATACAAAATTCTTTTTGCAGTTTGGTTACATTTTGAGGCTTTGCAAACACCTATTTGCAAACACAAAATTTTACAACTTATGAAAAGCAAGCACCTCCTGACCGCCCTTCTTTTCTCACCGGTTTTCTTTAGCTGCAAAAAAGAAAACACTTCTGAAAATACGGCTGCAACTTCTTTCGCTTATCAACTTAAAACCGTTAATCCTTCGTCGCCTCTTGCAGGTATAATTCTGTTAGCCGGTGGCCGTACGGACGCCAACGCTTCAATACAATGGACGTCGGGCACGGCATCGGCTAACCTGCTAAAGTTTGAAGCCGAAGGCAGCGGCGGCGAAGTGGAGTTCAAACAAAATGTGCAACAGCGAATTGATTTGTTTGCAGCCGCATCGGTTTTGGGCAACATCAGCGTTCCGGCGGGTACGTATAAAGAAGTAGAGTTTAAAGCCTTGCTGGCCCCGAACGGCAATGCAAAAGCCTTGCAGCTAAACGGAATGTTTACCAGCGGCGCAACCAGCATTCCTGTTTCTTTCCAAATAGACAAACCGGTTGAGTTAAAAGCAGAGAAAGACAATGTAATCGTTGCAGCGGGCAGCACGTACTCGGCTCTTAATTCTATTGATCTTTCCTTGCTTACCAACGGCGTTAGCGAAACAGACTTGCTGAACGCAAGCCGCACAAACGGCACCATCATTCTTTCATCAAATGCAAACAGCAATATTTACAACACCGTATTGGCTAACCTTACCAGCCACCGGCACGAGGCTGAAGTAAACCACCATTAAGCTTGCCGCTTAAAATCCGCATCCTCTTTTGTCTTTTTGCAAAAGAAAACCAAAGCAATTCGCAGCCCGGCGAGTTGCTTTTTTGTTGCCGCCAAAAGTTTGACGCCAACGCATAACTTTGATTCATGCCTACAAAACTTTCTGTCAACATCAACAAGTTTGCAACACTCCGCAACAGCCGTGGCGGCAACAATCCCGATGTGGTTAAGGCGGCTATTGATGCCCAACGCTTCGGTGCCGACGGTGTGACGGTTCATCCACGTCCCGACGAACGGCACATCCGCTACGACGACGTGCGGGCCATTAAGCGCATCATCGAAACGGAGTTTAATATCGAAGGCAATCCGCGGGAGCAAAAGTTTGTTGACCTTGTTCTGGAAACCAAGCCGCACCAGGTAACGTTGGTTCCCGACGAGTTGGGACAGATTACTTCTGATCACGGTTGGGATACCGTCAAACACAAACAATATTTACGTGAGATTATTGGTGTGTTCAAGGGCGCCGGCATCCGCGTTTCTATTTTTGTTGATCCCGATACGGCGATGGTAGAAGGCGCGGCGTTAACCGGTACGGACCGCATTGAATTGTACACCGAATCTTACGCAAAACAATACGCATTGGGCAACCGTGGAAAAATAATTGTAGGTTATGTAGAGGCCGCGAAGAAAGCAAGAGAAGCCGGGTTGGGTTTAAACGCCGGTCATGATCTTGACCTGCACAACCTGAAATATTTTAAGCAAAACATCCCCTGGCTTGATGAAGTCAGCATTGGCCATGCACTCATTTGTGATGCCATCTATCTTGGCTACGAAAACGCCATACAACTTTACAAGCGGCAGTTGGTGTGAGAAGAGCAATAAGCAATTGGCAATTTGCAACAGGAAGAAACAAAACAATACGGCCTATCGAACGATGGGCCGTATTGTTTTAAGCTGCTTTAATGCCAATTGTCAATTGCCTATTGCTTAACTACCGGCAACTCAACATACGTTCCGTACGTTGGCCCGTAATAAATCTTGTGCTCGGCTTTGATGAAGTCACTGTCCTTTGCTTCAAAAATATTGGTCACGTATTTCTGCGGGTTACGGTCAATAATGGGGAACCAGGTGCTTTGCACTTGTATCATCAGCTTGTGTCCTTTTTTAAATACGTGGTTGATGTCGTGCAAATCAAGCCTAAATTCTTCTGCCTTGTTTGGAACAAGAGGCGATGGGTTTGAAAAACTTTTGCGAAAGCGTCCGCGAAAAACTTCCATCGCCACGGGCAATTGATACTGGCTCATGGTTAGATTGCCTTTATCAAACGCCGGGTAAACGTCAATCAACTTAACAATCCAATCTGCGTCGGTGCCGGAAGTGCTGGCAAAAAGATGCGCAACAATATTGCCCGTAACGGTTAAGTCTTCGGTTAAGCTGTCCGTCGTAAAATGCACAACGTCGGGACGGGTGTAAACAAAGCGCTGGTCTTCTACTTGCCAGGGACGCCAGCGGCTGCCGGGGCCGTACGTGGCTTCAATGGGAAGTTGGCGGTAAGGTACCGGGTGCGCAGGATCGCTGATGTAAGAAACAGCGCCGTTTGATGCGGAAGGAGAGAAGGACGCTTTGTTATTTGCGGCTGCGTAAAGCTTTTGCACCGTTGCGCCTTTCACCGGCCAGCTATCGTATGTTTTCCAAACGTTGCTGCCGGTTTGAAACAGCGTGGCTTCGTCAAACTTGCCGTTGCCGATGCCTTTGAGCCAGTAATCGAACCAGCGCTTTTGCAAGGCCTGGAAGTATTGCGATGTGGCACTGCCGAACGAAATCTTCCCGAGGCTGTCGCCTCTGCCCCTGGACCAGCCGCCGTGATTCCACGGACCCAGCACGAGATAATTGCGGTGAAAGCTGTCTTTCGCTTCCATGTGTTTGTACATCAGTTGCGGGCCTTGCAAGTCTTCCTGGTCGTAATAGCCGCCCACGTGCAGTTGCGGAATTTCCGGCCAACGCACATAGTTCAGCGGCGAGTTTTTCTGCCAGTAATCATCGTAGCTTGGATGTTGCACAAACGTGTTCCAGGTAGGAATGCTGCCGTGAAAATATTTGTCGTTCACATTCTTTAACGAACCCAGTTTCAGATACCAGTCGTATAAATCAAATTGCGGGAAAGGAAAATCAGAATCGGTCGTCAGGTCATGTTCAATTTGGTAAGAATATTCCATTCCATAGCTTAACCGAAAAGCGCCGTTGTGGTGAAAATCATCACCCAAAAAAAGGTCGCTCATGCAGGCTTGTTCTGATGATGCTTTCAACGCGGGATGCGGATCAATCGCACCCACAAGCGCCAACCAGCCCGGATAAGAAATGCCGAAAATGCCGGCCTTGCCGTTGTTGTCTTTTATGTTTTTTATCAACCAGTCAATCGTGTCCCAGGTATCGGTGCTTTCGTCAACGGTGCCGGGTTGTTTGAGGTGTATAATGGGCGTATGAATTTGCATCTTGCCCTCGCTTTTGTACTTGCCGCGGATGTCCTGGTAAACAAAGATGTATCCTTCGCGGGCCATGCTGCCGATGTTGTTCCGGTAAGACAGGTTTACCGAGTCGCCGTCTTTTACATCGTTCATGCCCGCGCCGTAGGGCGTACGTGTAAGCAAAAACGGAAAGGCCTGCGTGCTGTGCATCGGCGTCAGAATAACGGTGTTGAGTTTAACGCCGTCGCGCATGGGAATCATCACGGAAATTTTTTTGTAGGCCGTGATGTTTTGAGCGAAGAGAAAAAGAGTAAGAAGAAGATTCAGGCCAAGAAAAAGAAAGCGTTTCATATTTGATGGGTTGAAAGCTTTTAAAGGTAAAGAAGAAATTAACAAAGGAATGAACGCAAGAAAAGACCGCGTGACTATTTTTAAACCTCAATACTTGTTTATGAAAAACGCTTTGTGCCTTCTTTTCTTTCTGCCGCTTTTTTCGCTGGCCCAACAAGACACTTGTGGTTTAAAAAAATCGAAAGATCCGTTTACCAACGAGGTAAAACTTTCCACGGGGTTTAAGTCTTTTGGCAGCGGCGCCGTTCCGGTTTCCATTTCAGTGGATGCGACGCCAACCGACATTGATTTTTTTATTTGGGTAAAAAAAGAAGGTACTTGCTTTGACCTGGAATCCGAAGCCTTTATGGTTTGGGAAGGAGAACGGAGCAAAGCCACGTTCCGCCAGTCGGGTTCTATCAATTGCGAAGGCGCCTTCCACTTCACGTTTAAGAACACGCCAACGCCCAACTCCTGGCTGCGCAAAATGATGGCGAAGAAAATTGCCACCATTAAACTGACCGGCAACGGCGGAAAGGAAACATTGGTTACCCTGACCGAAGAACAAAAAGTATTGTTTCAACGCATGGCTACCTGCATCGCCAACGAAGGCGTGACGTTGTTGAAAAAATAAACGTCCGCTTACCAGGTGCATTCGTCTCCGAAAAGAGAAACCCTTTTGTTGAACCGTCTCGAAGGACTTTCAACAAAAGGGTTTGTTTATTTGAAGCCGCTTTGGTTAGCGGACAACAAACTTTAGTGTAAAGCTTTGCGAAGCATCGCTTATGTTTATCGTGTAATTGCCGGGAGGCATTGTACCCGTAAGCGGGAGTTCGTATCTGCCGCCACCTTCGATCGTTACGCGGCCTGTTTGCACCAGTTGCGCAGTTGCCGAAAAGATGCGGAACTGGAACAATCCTTTCAACTGTGGCGAAGCCAAAAGAACAAGCCTGTCTTTAACAGGATTGAACTGCAAGGCCAGGGCGTTGTTTTCGATTGCCCCATCAACTTTTACCACGGAAGAATAAGCTGCCGTGCCGTTTGTGTTTGTCCATTTCAGCCGGTAATAGGCTGCCGTCGTTATGGCTGCGTAGTCGGTGCAAGTATATCCTTCAACATTGCCTGAGTTGTGTGCAAACAATTGCGTGAGCGGATAAAAATTAAAGCCGTTGTCGCTGCGTTCAACCGCGTAATACGCAACGTCTTTTTCATCTGCTACTTTCCACGAAATTCCTACATCGTTCTGACCGCGTTTTGCGGTAAAACTTAACAGCCGCAGTGGCAATACATAAGAGGTAGCGCCAAACGTAAAAAGGTTGAACGATGACAACTGACTTGATGAAATGGTGCCGGTTGTTGCGGTATTGCCGGTTGCGGTTCCACCTTGCGGTATCCAGTTTGCGCCGTTGTAGCCGGCTACCCTTATGTCCGCCAGGCTCCAGTTAAAAAAAGGTACTTTGTTGTTGTTCCAGTTTAAGGTTACGGTTGCCGTTCCGCCGGAAATTTCGTTCACCTGCCAGTATTCGCTTGAATCAACTTGAACGAAACCGGATGCCAATTGAAAACGATTGGGCGTTGTTCGGAAATAGTTTACGGCAAAGGAACTAGCGGCCGACAGACTTGAAAGTTGAATCGTTCTTTCCACTGTCGTGTTTCCAACAGGAAAAGCAAAACTCGAACTGCCGTTTTTCTTTACCCAGCCAACTACGTGTGCCGCATCGTTATCGCCACTGTACGAGGAGCCGCTTTCATAAATTAAATAGGTAGGCGCCGCAGCCGTAAAAATTTGTCCGCTGCTAAACGTATGCATGCCGCTTACACTCAGGTCTGTGTTCAACAAAACACCGGCGGCGTTTGCGGTGGTTAAATTGGCCGTTTTAAAAGCGGCTGTGCCGCCAACAGTCTGTTGGGTTGTTCCGTTTAAGTACAGCGTGCCCGTGCCCGCAGTCATTGACGCCTGGCTGTTGTTCACATTGGCTTTTGCATAAAGCGTTCCGTTGTTAATAAAATTGCCGGTTGAGGTGATGGAAAAATCACCCACCGCAGTTACCGACGCACCTGGATAAATCTGTACGTTGCCAAAAACGGTTGCCGCTTTTTGTGCTGCCCCGTGAAGACTGGCCATGATAAGAACGGCCTGTAGAAATTTTGTTTTCATCGCTTGTTGATTTGAAAGTGATGAAAATTATTTCACGGTCATGGTCATGTTCAGAATCGAAACGTCAACAGCAGACTCGTTGTCTTCCGCCCACAGTTCAACATAGTCGCCCGGAGCCAGCGTAACGGTGCAAACAATAGGCACGGCTTGCACGTCGCCGGAAGACGAATACACTTTTGTTTTCTGTCTTGATGCCGCAACCTGCGTTCCGTTCTTGTAGATATAAAAAGAGTAGAGATAAGTGCCGCTTGTGCCGGTGGCCGAAAGCGCAGCCGTAATCAGAAAGGTTCTTGTTTTTGTACCGTTGTACACAAGGCGGTTGCTTACCGGTGAGGTAAAGCGAACAAGTTCCGCGGCGGTGGTTGTACCCGCCATCTTTACCGGGGTGTTCATGGTTAGAATATTGGTCGTAGCGGACGCAGAAAGATAAAGGCTTCCCGTGGCCGTCGCATCTTTTTCCGTATTGATGCCAGCGCCTTCTACTTCCCATTGGTTTGAAAACGTTCCCACTACCCGCGTGCCCGTACCAACGAAAGCCGTGTTCTTTAAATTGCCAGCCTGGGTAATGCTGGTAATGCCCGAAACATCCAGCGCTGCTGCGCTCCCCATTGACTGGCTGAAGCCACCAAGTTTTTCAATCAGCGAAAAGGTGCCAACCAATTTTTCAAACGTGCCGTTGTTGGTCGAAAACCAGGCGGTGTTGTCGAGCAACAAGGTTGTGTTATCCTGAAAGGTAATGCCCGTTGTGTTGCTTGCATAATCCACCACGCTAAAGAAAACAATATTGCCTCCTTTAACCAAGCCAACTTCGGCGCAATTGGCAACAATCGCATCCCGCAGCAAAAGATTTTCTGTAGAAGCCAGGTTCAGGTTAAACAGCTTCGATCCGGCGGTGCTTGCAACCAGCGTGAGAGTTTTCACGGTGCCGCCTTTTGTACCGGTAAACAATTCGCCGCTGCCCGTATAAACAAGTTTGTCGTTGTTGGCATCCATGCCCACCAGATAACAGCCGTTTAAATTTATTTTATTGCTTAAAACAATGGTCCCGTTTACTTCGTAAGTCGTGCCGGGGGCCAGTGTAATAACGCCGCCAACTGCTGCCGGAAGATCGGCTGCGGACTTTACCAACACGTAGCTCGAACGTGCGTTGGCAGAAGATTGAACGGCCAGCCATTTTGCACCGCTCCAAAAATAAAATCCGTCGGCAATAGTGCCGCCGCTGCTATACACGAGCATGCCAGCAGGCACAGGCGCTGTAAGTGGCGAGGCGGAATTTACATCGCTCAGCGCTACTCTTGGCGCCAGCAAGCCCTTGTTGGTGCTTTCGAGTTCCAGGAGTGAATTGGTGTTGATGGTGCCTGGATTGTCGCCCACTTTTACCTGGGCAAAAGCGAAAGAGGCAAGCATAAGAAAGGAGGCACAAAAAAGAATTTTGTTTTTCATAGGTAATGTTTAAAAATGCTGGATTTAAAGACTTTTGGAAACCTGGGAAAGGGGAGGAATAATTTACCCGAAGGGAATTACCGCCGCCAAAGTATACGTCCGCTTGCTCCCTTGCAATAGAAGGAGAATGAATTTGTCTTAGATAGGTGTTTTATTTGGTTGATAAAGACAAACTGCTTAGAAAGAAATAAGTAAAAACCATGGTGATGTTGCGTAGTCAGGCAGATGAGTTTATTCGTCAAACACGTTGCCTGTTCTTTCTGCTGCTTTAGTTCTTCTGGCGATGCTTCCAAAAAATTCGCCGGCCCACCAGTACTTTAAAAATAAAACCGTCGGTTGCGGGTGTAAGGCCAAAGCCTGCGCCGGCATTGAGTTCCCATGCGGGATTGTTCAGCATGTCGGCGGCAAGAAACACGGCATGGTTTTGTGCGGCCAGCGTTTCAAAGGCATTGACGGCGCCCATCTCACCGTAGTATTCCACGCCCAAGCTAAAGTTGCGAAAGAGGTTGTAAGCGGCTTTCACGTTGGGTTCAAAAACAGGAACGTGATTGTTGTCGGCACTGGCAATGGCAAGGCCGAACGTAGGATTAAACGACAAGTAGAAATTGTTCCATTGCTTGTCAACGATGGGACGCAGTTCGAGACTCCAGGTTTCGCCGGCGTATTGCGGACGTTGATAGCCAACTTCTGCCGAAAGGCTCACGCCAACGGGCCACCGCCAGCTTGCCGGCGCCGTTACACGCGGACGAATGTGCGTACCCACAACGCTGTAACCGTATTTGGCCGTGTAATTGGTAAAAAGATAAAAGCCCAATTCAAAGTTTTGCGAAATGCCGTGGGTGATTTCAACCGTTTCGTGCAGCGCATGATGCGAGGGCCGCACGCCTTTGATGATTTCTCTTTCGCCGTTGAAGGTGAAGTTTGAATGCAGCTCAAAGATGGTGCTGCCCGGCTGCTGCGTTTGCGAACCGTAAACCTGTATCTCGTAATTCTCCTGTGCCGCAGCAAAGAATGGGAGGATAAAAAGCAGTCCGAAATTTTTTTTCATGAGCAATTATGAACAAAGAAAAAGAAGGACTGCAAACGGAGAAAATTTTTATTAGAGAACCGGGCAGATAAAAATAAATTGAAGAAACGGATTTGATTTTGAGGGCCTGCGCAGCAAACGCAGGCCCGTGGATTTATGTTTGAATCCTGCTACGGATTGAAGGCTTGTACAATCGCTTCTTTTCAGGAAAGTTTATGTTGCAAACCACTCCATCCGCCGCCGTTGTGAACGTTCGTGAAGCCCTTCGACTTTAACATGCTTTTTGCCGTGGCGCTGCGCATGCCCGATGCACAGCAAGTGATCACAGGCTTCGATTTGTCAAGGCTGGAAAGCTTTGACGAAAGTTCGTCCAGCGGTATGTTGACCGCACCTTGGAGATGCCCGCCCCGGAACTCTTCCCTCGTTCGCACGTCAACAATTTGAGCGCCTTGTTGCGCCAGTTCTTTCAAACTCACCTGCGGTTCTTTCTGAAATAAATTTTTGAATAACTGTATCATGACGTAAATTTTTTTTTGTTGAAAACAGAATTAGTTTAACGAAGCCGTTAGCTGCGGTTGGTTGTTAAACACTTCAATGCCGTTGTAAACAATTTGCCAGGTAACGGGGATGATTTTTTTGAGCATGTGACTGACGCCGCAAATTTTTTCCTGCGAGGTCATCACGGCTTCCACAGCCGCCTGCTGATCTTCGGGAGCGCCTTTCATTTCGTAAACAATGTTGGCCGACGTGTACTCGATCGGTGGTTGCTTGCTGATCTCACCCGAAACTTTCAGGTTGAAGTCCTGCAAGGCTTTTCCCTCTTTGCGCAGCAAGGCAATAACGTCCATGCCGGTGCAGCCCGAGAGAGCCGTTAGAACAAAAGGTTTCGGAATCGGGCCCTGGTCTTCGCCGCCAACCCGTTCGGGTGCGTCCATGATGATGGTGTGGCCGTTTACAAGGGCGTTAAACTGCATCTTGCCCATCCATTGTGTTTCTATTTCGTGCTTCATTTGACAACTGTTTTGTGTGATTGTTTGAGAACACAAAGCTCAGAAATCAACACGACGCCGTCGGTGACTTTGGTCACAAATGAACGGGAAGATTAAGCGGCCTTAAAAATCTTTCAACAGCTTTATCTGGTTGCGGTAAAGAAGGAGTTTTTTGTCGTTCTCCAATTTTTTAAGAAGTCGGGAGATCACTTCCCGTGAAGAGGCCATTTCGGCGGCAATCTCTTCGTGCGAAAGATTGATGAGGGTTGAACCCGTGGCTTTTGATTTTTCCTTGAGGTAATTCACAAGCCTTTCGTCCAGCTTTTGAAAGGCCAGTTGGTCCACGGCGTTCAGCAATTCGGTAAAGCGGTTGCGCACGGTGCGCAGCACAAAACTTTTCCACGAGGGGTATTTTACCAGCCAGGCGTCCATCACCGAAACGGGAACCGCCAGCAGTTCAACGTCCGTTTCGGCCGTTGCTTTTATTTCGCTCGGAAGCGGCTCCATGCAGCAGGTAAAGGTCATGGCGCAGCCTTCGTTTGCGTGCACGTAATAAAGCAGCAACTCTTTGCCGCCGTCATCGAGCCGCGATATTTTAAGCGTGCCTTTTGCCAGCAACGGAATGGTTCTTACGGTTTGCCCTATGTCGAGAATGACCGTGCCTTCTTTTACCGATACGGGCTTTGCTTTTGCTTCAATTTCCTGAAGCAGTCCGGGCTCGAAAATTTGTTTGAAGGTTTCGGGTAAGTTCATAAACGTTGACAAAGATGGCAACCGTTATTGGTTTAATTTTTTGATAGTTTGAATTGAAGTTTTCAAGGAATATTTTCCGGGCCTGAGTCACAGACTCAGGCCAGCATCTTTAGATTGGAAGAAGACTACAGATAGCCAAGGCCAAAGTAATTTTATATATCTGACTTGCGACAATGCTTTTTTAGGAAAATTCTTGCGCCTAACGTTGGACGGCTTTCTGCTGTGCCGGGATTTTACATTCGTCTGGCCGGAACTGCTGCTGATTAGTGTTGCTGATATTGAAGATAAAAACTAAAGTTGATTGTTGGATATCGAGCCGGAACAGTTACCGAATAATGTACAATTGCTGATGCTACGTGGTGTCAGCCGGCATAGCAGAAAACTGCTGTTGTGTGCCGTTTTGGTCGACGTGCTAGATTGATAAAAGTGTCCTGTCGCTAATTTTTGCTTGTATTGCCTTGACAATAATTTCCATTTCAATTTTCGCTTCTGCCTGTAGTCCAATGCAAGTTGCTATTCCTGCGCTGTCGGTGCTCAAACGCTCCGCAAGCTTCAGTTGGTATTGCCGTTCAGAATGTTCCAATAAGTAGGAATGAAAGTGCATAGGGTCACCAAGTCTCGCCGTCTTTGAAATATGGTCAAACGCAAAAGCACTTTGCATGTATGTAAGCAGATGGTTCTGGACAACGAGAACAAGATGCTTATTTAAATGTTCAAATGTTTTGATTTTGTGGTGAAGCTGGACAAGTATAGTCTTAGCTGTCATTTTCCAGTTCATTCCAAACGTTTTTGTTGATGCAGTATCTTTTGGGTTCACCTTCACCCCGTGTGCTTGCAAAAATCTTTGGCGTTCTGGCCATACAGTACCAGTGGTATCCAAAGTTTGCAGTTCAATGCCAACAAAGTCAATTACAATACCATTTCTGACTGACGCTAAGAAGTAATCAATCGTGCCCCCTGGAATTGATAATTCTGGCACCACATGCAAATCATTTCCGGGTTCATGTAATGTCAAAAGGTGAATGCAATCCAGAAAAATCTTTCGCCTCTCAACCAAACGGTATGGGCAAATTATTACATCGCCTTGCTCACGTCCATACTTTACGGTGCATGTACCAATAGAAATTTCCGGTTCACTTTTCCGAACCTTCAAGCATTTTCTTCCCAAGAAAGAACAGTGCTGTTTGGCAACAATTGCTTTCCAGTTTTGCGCTTCGGCGTCTGTAGGAACGGTAAATAATTCAGAAAGCAAAGTTGTAGCCATTAATGCCAATTCTTTTATGTGCTAAATCGATATACTCTTGTGAAATGTCTACCCCTATGGACTTTCGCTCATAGCTTAGTGCTACTTTGTTAGCCGTTCCGGTTCCACAAAACGGGTCTAAAACAATTCCATCAGTAGGGCAAGTTGCTAAAATCGGAATTCTGCAAAGGTCTTCAGGAAAAGGCGCAAAGTGCTTTTCTCGTTTCTGTGTGTCCTCTGGAAGAATATCCCAAACATCGCTGGGTAAAGTGCCGTCGGGATGATAAACAAGGAAGTAAAAACCTTTGTCCCGCAATTCCTTCGCCCTACCTGAAACAGTAGCAGCGTCAGAATGGGTAGTACGTTGCTGGTTACGAATAATCATCCTGAAATCAGAAACTTCGCCTTTGTTTACCTTAGAAAGAACATTATTAAGTTCTGTAAAAGCGGATTGCTTTTCTTCTTCGGATAGTGAGGTTGAAAGCTCTATTTGCCTCTTATAACGAACACCGCTTACTCCCGTTGCAGATACAACAGCGCCATTTTTTACAATTGCTTCTCTCGGTTTTGTTCTAATGGCAGCTGCGTCATAGTAATAGCCTTTTGCATTTTTGACGAAATGAAAAACATTTTCATGAACATTGCGGAGCCTGTCGTTGCTACTGTTCAACCCTCCCTTGTGTTTATTCCAAATCACACTATTACGTAACGTCCAGTTTTGCTTGTCTGTCATTGCAATGGCAACCCGCCAGGGAATGCCCTGCAAGCACTTGTTGTCGTAAGTATCACCTAGATTGAGCCAAAATGAGCCGGTCGGCTTTAGTATGCGCCTTAACTCTTTTGTAAGTTGGAGCATGTTCTCAATAAAAAGGCTTGGCTTATCCTCCAAACCAATGCCGCCGTTAGCGTAGTCCCGCTGCCCCCAATAGGGGGGACTTGTAATTATGCAATCAATCGTATTGTCTGGTAGCTGGCTTAAAACTTCTAAATTGTCGCCAGTTACAAATAGGGGAAGGCGAGTTGGCGAAGTCAAATATTCATTAAGTTCGGAAGTCCTGTCCATAGGTCACAAATCTACGTTTTTCAAGCCTAAAACGGCGGTTGTTAAATGGCGCATAACGATAAAGGCTTTATGCAGGTGGGTAATTTATAGCTATTCTGCCTGGCTTCAAGTGCCGATTAATAATGTTAGCGTCAAAATTATGTAGACTGCTGATGCGAAACCTGTCATCTCGGACAGATGCCGAGGAATGGTATGGCTGCTGAAAGACATGTTCCGTCCGGCCCACTTGCATAAAACCATTTGTTGTGCGTCCGGAACTGTCAGGTTGTATATGGTGTTTGGCTAAAGCTAATACCATTTCTCTCATCTAGTGTCAAAATTTGGTTAGATGTAAAAATTGGTTTCTGTCTTACGAATTGTTCAAATCCTGATGATTTAAAATTTATAAAGCCTTCTTGTAAATCGATATTCCATTCGAAAATTAATTTGTTTAATTCTTGCTCTGTCCTGTCAACAAGGAAAAGGTCAGCAATTTGAAGTAAATCTGTCAGGCCTCCTCTTTGGTCAATATTAAGAGTCAAGGCAAACGTCTCTTTAAATATCAAAGTACATGGTGAAACCCAAAATGCAAATGGTTGGTCGGGTTTTAATGGGTCAACCCATTTGAATATATAGTCAATGTCAAAAACTAAATGAGTTGTTCCAAGTTCCTTTTGAGGTAAAAAAGTTAATCCATAAATCCTACAGCCATGCCAACCCATTAGTTCATAATCGGCATGTGTCCAAATCAATTTGTCAAGATTAAACTTGTCTTTTTCAGTAGTCAAAGTCTAAGAAAGTTTTTTAAAATGTTTGATGCTTGCAATGACGCACAACGTCTACCGGCTTGCCGCCAGTGCGGGGTTCCGAAATACGTCAGTTTAAATTTATTACTAAAGTTCAATAGAATTACTATTGCTCAATTCTTGTTCCAAAGCCCGCATTGCGGCAAACCGATGTTGTAGGCAGTTCAGTTATGATAGCCGCTTATGTCATTGTCCAGCCGAAGAACGATTGCTGAAGGTATTGTGTCGCCTCTATGGTCAAGTTGAAAAAGATATGTCTCCGGTAAAGTGTCTGGTCTGGATGGACCAAACAGTAAGGTCAAAAGATTACTTTTTTTCACTTTCACATTTTTAGGAATTGTCTTCATTAGCAACTTATCGGTTTTCACTAGGTCATAAAAATTTGATTTGTCAAGGTAGATGATGTTGTCTTTGATTAAGTAACGTCCACGGGTAAAGTATCTGTCACCCATAAAAATGCTTTCTTCACATTTATAGGTTCCGTTCTCCCGAAAGTCAATTGATATGCTATTAAGCCATTCGTAAGATTTGTAAGCATAGAAAACAGTCGGGGTCTTGTCTTGTTGTTTTAGATGGTGGTTTGTTACAATTAAGGCAGCGATGCCAAGCAGCGATATTGTAGTGGGAGCGAAGGAAACCGGCTTCTTGTCTGTCTTGTAACGAACATAGTCAACAAGAAACGAGAGAAAGGAAATAATACTTGCTAACAGCACAAGCGCTGGAAAGGCAATATCAAAGAAGTGGCTATGATTAAAGTCAAGATAAAGTTGGCGAATACAAGGGAACCAAGCCGCAACAATAAGAATTGTCCTGAGAAATGGATTGATTGCAAACTTCATCTTGAGGATGTTTGTCGAATTGCCTACAACACGCTAATATACGCTACTCCTCCTACAACTTTCCGCTGATTATCAAGCCAAATTTGTATCCGCTTCTTTTGCTGCATAGCGAGCAAAACGCACAAGAGTGCGACGCAACAGACGTCCAATGGTAGCACTACAGCTTAGTCCATAAAAATCATTTCAATGTATCCACCGCTCAAAGAATTCATACGTCCGCAGCATTTGGTCCATGCGCTGGCGGTTGTCGCCGCTGCGGGTGAGTTCGTGCGTGGCGCCGGGATGGCGCACGTATTCAACGGGGCGGTTCAACACCTTTAAGCTGCGGTACATCATTTCGCCTTGTACAAAGCCCGTGCGGCGGTCGTTGTCGCCGTGAAAGATGATGTAAGGCGTGCTTATGTTTTGCACGTAATTAATGGGCGATTCGTGTTGCAGCAACTCCTTCACTTTCGGTTCCCAGGGATAGCCGCCAAAATAACTCGGCACCAACCGCCAGGCATTGCCTTCGCCAAAGAACGTGGCGAGATCGTAAACGCCGCGCTGCGAGCAGGCGGCCTTAAAGCGATGGTCGTGCGAAATGATCCAGGCAACGAGGTAGCCCGCATACGAACCACCCGTGACCAATAGCTTCGACGTATCGGCCCAGCCTTCCGCAACCGTTTTATCAAGTGCCGTTAATACATCCGATGTTGGCCCTGCGCCCCAATCGGCGGTGTTGGCTTTTAAGAAGGCATCACCATAACCGCCGGAGCCACGCGGGTTGCTGTACACCACGCCGTAGCCTTTGCCGCAGAAGTATTGAAACTCGTGCCACATGCTGGCTTCGCCCGGTCCCCACATGGCCGTTGGCCCGCCGTGAATTTCTAACAGCAAGGGATATTTTTTACCGGCTTCGTAGGCCGCTGGTTTCATCACCCAGTATTCAACCGTGAGGCCTTTGTTGTCAACGAAGGTGTGCTTCTCGGGCAATGAAAGTTTTTTTGTTTTCACCCAATCGTTGAAAGAAGAAAGTTTGGTCACGTTCGCCATGCTTAAATCAGCGCTATACAAACCGGAGGGGTCAATCAGTTCTGTTTTTGAAAAGACGATTTTGTTTTTTCCTAAAGCAAAGGAATTCACACCGGAATTAAAATCAGAAAGCGGTTCAATCTTTTTCGTGGCAAGCTTTAAACGATACAGCGGTACGCCGCCGTCGCTTTGCGCGGTGAAGTAGAGAAACGTTTCGTCCTTGCTCCAGGTGAGCGATGATTTGCTTCTGTCAAACGGAATCGTGATTGCATCTTTCTCCGAACCGTTCAACGGCATGACGGCAAGTGCTGCAACGTCGTTAATTGCGGGACTGCCGTATGTGTACGCCAACCATTTCCCCGACGGCGAAACTTTGGCGTTGCCGTAAACAACTCCTTTTTTGCTCAATAACAGGCGAAGATTGCCGCCATCTGCATCCGCCAAATAGATTTCGCTTTCTAGGGAACGGTCGGGAGATTCAAGCGAATCAACATCAGCGGTAATCAACAACTTTTTTCCATCGGGTGTAGGCTCAACGCTGCCCCAACGGTAAAAGCCGTGTGTAATAAGCTTTGGTGTTGACGTGCCATTTGCATCCACAACAAAAAACTGGTTGAACGAAACATTGCTGGAAACGTTCATCTCGTCCTGGAAATTCAGCTTCGTTAAAACCGTTGCTTTGCCGTCGGCTTCGTTGTTCAGAAGATAGCTTCTTATTTCTGCGATGCTTCCATCGGGATTGCCTTTACCTTTCGGTATGCTGTAAATTTCTTTCGTGGTTAAGCCGGGTTTTTCGAATGGCCACGAAACGAGTGAACGGCCTGGATTGAGTACCGAATCTTTGCTATAATCTTTCAAGCCAATGCCCGATGCAAAGAAGATTTGCTTTCCATCAGGCGACCATTTTGGCGACGAAGCGCCGTAAGAGAATTTAGTAAGCTGGTAGGCTTCGCCGCCGCTCATGGGCAATAAAAAAATCTGTGGCTTGCCGTCAACGGCTCTTGTAAACGCAAGCGTTTTTCCATCAGGACTCCAAGCTGGGCCTGATGAACTTTCTTTTGCAAACGTGAGTTGAACGGGAGCGGCGTTTGATGTTAAATCAACTTTATAAAGCTGCGTGACGTATTTGTAGTCGCCTTCTTTCTTTTCATCAGGTTCAATGCTGGTGACTGTAAAAGCGGCCATCGTGCCTTCGTTGTTGGCAACGATGTTCCCGACCGTTTTTATCTTGAGCATGTCGGTGAGCTTTACCGGTTCGGTACCGTTTTGTGCAAAGAGAAAACAGAAGGAGAGAAGGAATGAACAGAGAAGCGTGATTCGTTTCATGGCAGTAAATGATGATTGGTTTAAAGATAAAGGAATGACGGTGTGTAAAAGAAAAGCCTTGCGTAAACAAGGCTTTAAAAATTCTCTATTCGTTTAAAGTGCTTTAGTGTTTAAGGTTTCACCCAGCCATTTAAAAAATTCCCGCTGCCACACAAGCGCATTTTGCGGTTTCAACACCCAATGGTTTTCATCGGGAAAATAAAGCAGCTTGCTCTTTAAGCCTCTTGCCTGGGCCGCGTAAAAAGCCTGCAAGCCTTGTTCAATGGGCACACGGTAATCTTTGCCGCCCTGCACAATCATAATTGGTGCGTTCCATTTGTCAACGTAATTAATTGGATTGAATTCGTTGTAAGATTTTTGTGCGGTTTTGTTGGCTTTGTCCCAATACGGTCCGCCAAATTCCCAATTCGTAAACCACAATTCTTCCGTGGTGCCGCTCATGCTGCGTGTGTCAAACACACCGTCGTGTGCAATGAAAGTTTTAAAGCGATTGTTGTGAATGCCGGCTAAATAAAAAACCGAATAGCCGCCGTACGATGCACCCACACAACCGCGCCGCGACGTGTCAACGTAACGTTCTTTGCTTACGGCATCAATGGCGCTTAAATAATCCTTCATTACTTGCCCGCCCCAGTCTTTGCTGATTTCTTCGTTCCAACTGCTACCATGACCATACATACCTCTACGATTGGGTGCAACAACAATGTAACCGTTTGCTGCCATCAACTGAAAGTTCCAGCGGAAGGAATAGGATTGCGTAAGCGGTGATTGCGGTCCGCCCTGGCAATACAAAAGCGTGGGATATTTTTTGGAAGGATCAAAGTTCGGCGGATAGATAACCCATACCGTCATTTGTTTGTTGTCGGTTGTTGCAACGTTGCGCTTCTCTACTTTGCTCAACGCAATGTTTTTGTACACGTCATCATTCACGTGTGTGAGTTGTTTCATGTTGCCGGTCGTTGCATCAACAGCGTAGAGTTCTGCCGCGTGGTTCATGTCGGTGCGGCTCACAATCAATGTGTTTCCAGCCTGCGCAACAATGTCGGCAACGTCAAAATCGCCTCTGGTAATTTGACGAATGACAGGCTTCGTAAAAACATTGTCAATACGGAAAAGATGTTTAGCTCCTTCAATCGCTGCCTCGAAAAAAATTGTGTTGCCGTCATCGCTCCACTTAAATGCATCAACTGAATTGTCCCACGAAGCGGTGAGGTTGACGATGCCTTTTCCCGTCTTTACAACAACGTCTTGTTTGTCGGCTTCGTAACCTTCTCGCTTCATACTTAACCAGGCCAGCGCACCTTTCGATGAAAAGGACGGATTGATATCATAACCCATCATGCCTCCCGAAAGATTTGTTGTTTTACCACTTGCAATATCATACTGAAAAATATCGGTGTTGGTGCTGTTGGCGTACTTTGTTCCGTACGACGGCTTCGTTACATAAATCACTGTCTTACCATCAGGCGACCAGATAAAATCTTCGTCCCCGCCAAAAGGTTTTTGCGGACAATCGTAAGGCAATCCTTCCATAATGTCTTTGCCTTCACCAGAAGGTTTTTCGTTCACAACCGGTTGAACAAAAACATGGCCGTATGCACCGTCTTCCCATTCGTCCCAATGGCGATAACCCAAGCCATCATATATCTGCACATTCGACTTCTGCAAATCGGGATAAAAGTCTTTGCCGTACACCTTTTTCAGTTTTACTTCTTTCGATGTGATCATCCATTTGCCGTCAGGTGAAAGCCGTGTGTTTGTAACCAATGAATCGCCTGAAGGAATTTCTTTCACTTCGTTGTTTGAAAGATTGAGCAGGTAAGTTTTTCGGCTGCTTTTGTTTTCGTCTGCATTGGGTGTACCCACAGTATAAACCAAGCCGCTTTTGTCTTTGGTAAGTCCCACCCCCGCAACGCGGCCGATTTTCCACAAAAGCTCCGGTGTCATGCGGTCCTGTGCCTGCAATAAAATAACCAATGAAACAAAAAGAAAAGACAGTGCTGTTTTTTTCATGGGAGAAAATTAAACATTTAAGCAACTGCATTCACGGGAGAGAGTTGGTATAATAACAAAGGCAGCCATGCCGGCTGCCTTTGTTGCGTTTTTAAATTCGAATCGTAGCCTTCAGGGTCTTGTGTCTCTTACGGTTGTACGTTCGGTTGTGACGGTATCACGGTTCTTGTTTCCGCTTAACAAAGCCACTAACAAAAGGATGAAAATTGCGGCGCCAATTACCCACACCCAGGGTTGCGTGTACCACGTGGTGCTGCTGTCGCCGCTAACGTGTATGTTGGTTGTTTTGGTAGTGGAAGAAGAACCGGATGTGCTGTTGCCGTCTGTTTGATCTTGCGCCCACAAAGCAAAAGAAACCGTGAAGGCAAAAAAGAAGAACGACAGACGGAGCCAAATTTGTTTTAAGGGTTTCATACGTTTTAATTTAGAGTATTGAGGAAACATTTGTGCCGCACAAACCCGCGGCCGCAACTGCTGATTAAGGCTCAACGGCGTCCCAGGGCGTAAGGGGTGTGCCGGCAGGATCGGCGCCGTTCTCCCTGGCCTTTGCTTCTTCAACATCCGAACGCAATTCGGGATTTTCTAATTCATTTACCGGCGGCGTCATGCCCACACGAACGCTGCGAATTTCTTCTTCGGTAATCACGTGGTTTTTGTCTTCCAAATGCCGGCGCACAATTTTTTGTGTGTCGCTTTCAAACTGGTCGGCGGTTCTATTTTCCTGCTCTCTGTTATTGCCCGGTGTATTGCTCATACAAAGGATCTTTTTGTTTAGTTGTACGAATGCTGTGCCAAACAGCCGGGCTGAACCTGATCAGCAATGTGTGTAATGTTGTGGTTGTTTTCTGTTCGAAACGGTAAAACTTTTACACAGATATTTATTTATTCAGCTGCTTTCTACAAAATCATCAACATTGGTTTGGCAGGAAAGTTGAAATAAATTCTTCTCATTTTAAACAAAGGGAGGAACGTATGGCAACACAAGGAGATACCATTAAAACGGTACGTACGGGCAACAAAAACCCGCAACACAAGGAAGGACCCGTAGCAAGTGCAATCGAAGAACAAACGGCCAAACTGCCATCGGATTTGTTTCTGTGGCTGGGCATTGGCTCCATGGTCGCTTCGGCTGCTTTCCAAATTGCCGGGCAAAAAAAAGTGAGCAATTTCATTGGTCACTGGCCGGTAAATTTTTTGGTGCTGGGCTTGTACAACAAGCTGGTGAAACTGGAAGGGCACGATTGAGTGAAGCCGATGACGGATGACGGATGACAGTACCGATTAAATACAGTCATCTGTCATCTATCATCGTTCTCTCTTATACTTCCAAAATAAAATACGGCTGCGTATAACCTTCTTTCAGCAAGATGTGTTTGGCAACGTTGTAAACCTTTACGCCGTTTGCCGTTTTTCCTTCCATCTTTCCGGCGTGCGCATGGCCGTGAAAAGCTGCGATCACTTTTTTTCTTTCCAGTGGCTCGGCTAATCGTGATGAGCCCAAAAAGGGGTAAATAACTTCGGGCTCGCCGCGCACCGTTTCGCTAACGGGAGAATAATGCAGCACGGCAATTTTTTTTATTCCCTCATTCTCTTGTTCCAATCTTGCCAAGGCTCTTTCAAGATGCAATGCTTCATCAACGGCTTCCTGTACAAAAGCTTTCATGGCGCCTTCACCAAACATGGAAAGCATGTGGTTGTCGAAGCCGCCGCCAAAGCCTTTTACGCCGGCAAAGCCGATGCCCTTTATTACGATGCATTCGCCGTCAAGAATGTGCACGTTATCGCTTTGCAGGATTTTGCGAATGAGTTTGTGCCGCCCTTTTTCAAAGTCGTGGTTGCCCAAAACGCAAATGACGGGTATTGTGCAGGCTTTTAATTCATCGCACAGAATCTGCGCTTCCATTTCGTCGCCGGTATCGGTTAAATCGCCGCAAATGAGAAGCACGTCCGCTTTGCGGGAAACCTCTTTAAAATAATCCGTCCATTTGCCTTTGTCGGTTTCGCGAACGTGAACATCGGCCACAGCAGCAATGCGCACTTTGTTGCTGGTGTTTGTTTCGTTTTGTTGGGAATTATTTTCCATCATCGTTACTTGTTCTTCTGCCGGAACTTGGGTTTGTGGCCGCGTAGAAAATCAAACCATAGATTTTTAAATCGTCATTATTGTGTAGGATTTATAATTCCAGTCCTTGATGTCCACTTCGTATTGCGTGTTGTCAATGACAGGTCCGCGGCAAACTTTTTCAAAAGGCGGCGGAAGCTCGTATTGGTCCTGTGCCCGTTGAATGAGTTCGTGAAAAAGCCAGTCGGGAATAATGTTGCGGTACTCCGATGGATAAACAAATTGAAATTGCAGGATTTGCATCAGCAGCAAATGCCAGTGCGGATCAATGCGGTTGAGCAGCCGTTTCCAATTCAGTTGCCCGCCCTTTTTCAAAAGAATGTGATTGATGTCCGAACCGTCGTAGCGTTCCCGGTTCTGCACGTAAAGCTTGCACCATACCAATTCTTCGGCCGGAATAATTTTCACCGGCACGCCGTACACGTCTGTGCAGGATGCGTGCTCAAACCAGGCATCGTCAACGGTGCAAATGTTGTTAACCGTGTTAAAGATGACGTCAATGTAATGTCCGTCGCGGTGAATTTTTGCCAGCCACCGCACGTCATAGACTTGCGTTTCGTAGCCGTAACCGGCAAACAATTTCAGAATTTTCGGGTAGTCAACAGGTTTGCAGAAAACATCCATGTCCTTCATGTCGCGAATAATGCCCGTGTAGTGATAAAGGGCAAAGCCGCCACCCAACATAAAAGGAATTTTGTGTTGGGTTAAAAGCTCCAGCGATGATTTGTAAAACTCCTGCGCCTCAATTCTTGGCTCTACAACTTTCAGCATAAAAATGGTTAAGGATGAAAGGTTCTATGTCTGCTGAAAGTGTATAAAGAAATGTGCCAATCCGGAAGAAGAGTAAGCGGGAAAAGCAATTCGGCAATTGGAGAAACAAGCAAGTCTTTATATCCAAATTCTTTTCCTAAAACCCAATTCCCGTTAACCTTACCTTGTCTTCTCAATGATGCCGTAAAACGAAATGGCCTGGCGGTTGTTGCTGGTAACCTGCAGCGTGGCGTAGCCGTTTGTGGAAACAGAATAAATTAATTGATTGATGTCTTTTACATCGGTTGGTTTGATCAGCAGTTCCCAACCGCCTTTGCCTTTTTCTTTCAGGCGGTATTCAAATTTTGTGGACGTGAATGAAATGCCACCACCGTTGGTATAGCCTGCCTGGTAGGCGCGGCCAAAGTAGGGGAGGTAAGTGCTGATGGAATCGTTCAACACCTTCATGTCAAAGCCGGACGTGAGCTGTATCACTGTGCCTTGCAGCGGCCACGCCGACTGAGCTTTAAAGACGAACGTCTTTGCGTTGAGTAGATTTTTTAAGACGGCTTCGTTTGTTTCCTGCGCTTTTATCGTGTTGAAGCAACATGCACTCAGCAAGAGCAACAATAGGGTATTGAATCTAAGTTTCCGCTTCATCCGTTACGATCGTTTGTGTGTTACGAAGTTAGCCAAATGCAGTACCGGTGACGCTTTGATACGACAAGATTAACAGCATAAAAAGGTTAAATGACCAATGCGCAGCAAGTCTTTTCGTTCGCAGCTGCGATTAATGGCTGGTATTTGTCTGCGCAGTTCTTCATCATGGTTGTCTTGTTTCCTTGTGGGTCTTTGCGGCAATAAAAAAGAGTTCCGGTGTGTGGAACTCTTTGCAAAAAAAGAATATGGTAGGTTAATAGCTGTCTCTGAATCCGCCGCCACCACGGTTGCCGCCACCATAGCCACCGCCACGGTTGCCGCCGCCGTAACCGCCGCCGCCTTTTTTGAAGCCGCCACCACCGCCGAAGCTTTTCTTTTTGAAACCGCCCTCGCCGCCTTCTTTCGGACGGGACTCATTCACTACCAGGTTGCGGCCATCTACTTCGCTGCCATTTAATTGTGCGATGGCTGCTTGCGCCTGCTCATCGTTTGGCATGTCAACAAAGCCAAAGCCTTTGCTGCGCTGCGTGAATTTGTCCATAACAATTTTGGCAGATGCCACTTCTCCATAAGGAGCGAATAAGTCGGCCAAGTCCTGATCTTTCAGGCCCCAACTTAAGTTTCCAACATAAATGTTCATTTTGAGAAAATTTAAAAAACAAAAAGAGTGTTTACAGCTGACAAGAAACAAGGAACGGCGAGTTCAATGGGCCTGTGAAACTGAAAGAACACGAAATACATAACGAATATAAAGATTTTCAATTCGGATTTCCAAAAAGAAAGGCTGCCTTTCTGAAAAGACAGCCTTGTGGAAAAGTTGAACCGGTTCGGTTAACCTTACTGTTTAATTACTTTCATGGTTTGAACGTTGCCGGCGCCGTCATCAAAGCGCATTAAGTACATGCCTTTTTGGAGTTTTGACATGTCTATCAATGTTTGCGTGCTTCCGGTGGCGGGACGCAGGGTTGAAAGAATACGGCCATCAACACTGCTAAGCGTCAGGGTTGTTGATTTAGCCGCTACCGGGTGTTGGAACGTAAGTTGGCTGATCACCGGCTGCGGGAAAGCGTTTATCACGATTGATTCCACTCCGTTTACAATGCGGGCAATGTTGCTGTACTTATACTGACCATCGTTGTCAACATTCTTAATGCGATAGAAGGCAATGCTGCCTGCACTCAGGTCTAAGTAAGAGTAGTTTGTTGTTTTGTTCACGCCAACGGAAGCAATGGATGCATAGCTACGGCCGTCAATGCTTCTTTCTACTTCGTAGTGATTCACATTGTCTTCACCGGCTACTCTCCAACTGAGCTGAATTCCACTTGCATTTTTGCTGGCACCGAAGCTCATAAAGGTTACGGGTAAGGGGGCGTTGGCAATAGTGCCGTTTGTTCTGAAATCGTCGAATGTGGTAATGTCACTGCCCCTTCCTGTTCCTGTGTTAGCTACAAGCGTAAAAGTAAACCGGTATTTGCCTCCGGCAGGAAAGCCCGGCAGGGCAGTAATGCCTTTTGATTCGCACAGCGTGGCGTTGCCATTAACATCATAAGCTGGTCCATAGGTTCCATAATTGATATTGGTAATTTGTCCCGTGTTTGTAGAAACATATGAGACGGTTACGATAACATTACCAATTAGTGCGGTTCCGGATAAGATAAAACCGAATTGAACGTTGTTGTCAACATTGCTTAGTTGATAAGTGGGCGTCGTGATGGTGTAATTGGTAGATCCTATGACCTTTGATTTTTCCAAGTCTCCTGCCGTTGGACCTTGTTTCACCAAACTAAAATCGCCGGTAAAACCGCCAGTACCACCGCCCGTGTTATTAAAATTTTCGACAATAGGGCCGCATTGGCCAAACGATTTGGCACTGGCCAGGAGAAAGAAACTTGCAAAAGCTACCGAGGCCAATTTGGCAAAAGAGTAAATTTTTTTCATGATTAACGTTTAAAAGGTGATTAAGTTTTCGCCTTCATGGAGATGGACCTCGGTTAATCAGAAGAATTGGAAATCAGCAGCGGTGTGAGCAGAGGGATGAATCAAAAACTGTTCCCTTTGGGTTTAACGGATAAAAGGAGGGTAAGACGGGACAAAGATGTACAAAAATTTGAGAAAACAAAAGTCCACACGTTTTTGTGTGGACTTTTTGTAAATAAAAATTGTGGCAGCTATTCAGCAACTACTTCCAATTCAATTTCAGCATTCTGGCCATTGCCAAAATCAACGGTTGCTTTGTACATACCCAATTCTTTAATCTCGTCGTTGACCGTGATTTTTTTGCGGTCAATGTCGTAACCTTTTTGATCGCGGATGGCACGGCTGATTTGCAATGCTGTAACGCTTCCAAAGATTTTACCGCTGGTGCCTGTTTTGGCGCCAACGCGAACAGGCGCTTCTTTTAGCTTGCTGATAACGCTGTTGATTTGTGCCAGCATCGCATCTTCTTTCTTCTTTGCTACTTTCAGTCTTTCTTCCAGTTGTTTTTTATTGGAAGCACTGGCTTCAACGGCAAAACCTTGCGGAATTAAGAAATTGCGGGCATAACCGTTGCGCACTTTCACCAGTTCATTTTTACCACCCAGGTTGTCTACGTCTTGAATTAAAATGATATCCATTGTTGTTTGTTTTAGCCAATCCGCGTTGCGCCGGACTGTCCTCTCCGGTAGGCTTACCGGAGGTTAGGTTAAAAATTATTTCATCAGGTCCGTTACGTAAGGCAATAGCGCCATCTGGCGGGCCTTTTTAATGGCATCGGAAACTTTGCGCTGATACTTTAGCGAGTTGCCGGTAATGCGGCGCGGCAACATTTTGCCCTGCTCGTTCAAAAACTTTTTCAGGAACTCGACGTCTTTGTAATCAATGTACCTGATGCCGTATTTTTTGAAGCGGCAAAACTTTTTGGGGCGCTTCTCCTGCTTAATGGCGGTCAGGTACTTAATTTCATTTGCTCTAGCCATTTTTCACCTCCTCCAGTTTTTCGGTTCCGGTTGGTACGCCACTTCTCTTTTTTGCGTTGTACTCAACGGCGTATTTGTCGAGTTTTGTGATCATGTGACGCAGCACGCTTTCGTCACGCAGAAGCTGGATCTTCAGCTTCTCATTGAAGTCGGATGACGCCTGATACTCAGTAACCCAGTACAAGCCTGTGGTCTTTTTTTGTATCGGGTACGCCAGTGATTTTAGGCCCCACGCATTTTCCGCTACAATCTGGCCGCCGTTTTCGGTTACCAGCGCAGCAAATTTGCGTTGTTCGTTCTTGAACTCGTCGTCGCTCAGAACGGGGGTAAAAATCACCATCAATTCGTAATTGTTCATTACCCTGTTTTTTGGTTAAAAAATAAAATTGGAGCGCAAAGATAGGGTTATGGGCAAGATTTGACGCTTTGCCAACTTCGATTTTCCGCAGACAGGTGTTAAAATCCTGAACGGCTGCATTTGCCAAAACGCAGCGGCATTAGAAAATAAACGGCGCCGTCCAAAATTGACAGCGCCGTTTTATCTGAAAAGTTCCCTTATTGCTTTACAAAATATTGCTGGAGACGCACAGGGCCGTTAATTTTTAGGATGTAAAATCCTGGCGTCAAATTATTTGCCGGAAGCGATTCAGTGCTTGAGCCTTCGGCAATAATCGTTGTTCGCAAATTAATTGTGCGGCCATCCGCGCCGACTACTTGAACGGTATATTTCCCTGCCGGAACGTTACTTAACTGCAGCACAGCTTCATTGCCTTTGAGCGGATTTGGATAAACCAGCAGACTGGGTACAATGCCCGAAGGATTGAGCTTTAAAATATTGCTGAAGAATGTTTTACCACTGGTTTCTGTGGAGCGTATGCGGTAAAAATTCGCTCCTCTTGCGGGAGCCGCATCCACCACAAAATAATCGGCCTGATTCGCACGGTTGCTTGTTGGATTAATTTTAGTCAGCGCCACAAAGTCGCTGCCGTTTGCCGAACGTTCTACCGTATAATCCTTGATTTCCGATTCGGTTAAATTGCTCCACGAAACGTAAATAACTCCGGCTTTTTGGACCGCTTTCAGGTTGGCAAATTTCACCGGTAACGGTGCGCCGGCCGCGCTGTTGCGCAAGGCTATGTTGGCGTTGCTTACCGTTACAAAATCTGCTGAATTGTTGTTTGTGTCTGTGCCATCGGGGCTGCGTTTAAGACCGCCGTTTGTAGGTGGGGCAGGAGCCGCAGTCGTTTCCGTGTACGTTCCTGCTCCTGTGATTGAACCATAGCCAACGGCGTCAATAACGGTGTTGTCGCTCAATCTTACCAATGCAATTTGTCCGCTCGCTGCTGCCATTCCTGCTGTGAATGCCCCATCTCTGGCTAAATTATTCGTAGTCCCAACGGTAACATTTGCATTGGGTGATAGGAGCCAATAATGGTTCGGTAAAAGTGTGCCGCTCAACGTTCCAAGTGAGGATGTAGAACTTCCTGACCCTGCCTGATAGCGAATAGCAAAACCGGATAAATCAATATTGTTGTTTGTTTTGTTTATTAGCTCAATGTACTCGTCGGAGGCACCGCTATACTGTGGGCTCAATTGATTAATCAAGACATCTCCCGGCCCGGCTTGTGTGTTTGGTGTTGTACTCACTTCTACGCCGGAGCTCCAGGCCGTTCCTTTACGCGTAAAAATTTTGAAGTAATAAAGCGTGCCGTTTGTGAGGCCTGTTACTGTTTGTGGACTTACAGTCCCTTTATAAACCACATAGCCGCCGCCAAATGCGGTTCCTGCACCAAAAGTGTTGGATGCTGTGTAAGCCGAGCCATCACCCGAAGGCGTCGCCGTTACAGAAGCAGAAGCCTTTGCTACGATCATCACGTCGTCAAAACAAGCAGTTGGATTTATCCAATTTACTGTTGCTTGTGTGTTTCCCGTAATGGCGCTTGTTGCCGTAACGTTCTTTGCGCCGTTCACAATTTCAAAGGCGTTGCTGCTTGTGCCGGTAACAGCAGGCGCGGTTGCATCTACCCGAATTTTATAGCCAGTGCCGCTTGCTGTGCCGGCAGGAATGGAAATGTTGATATTGCCGGCTGGATCTGTGCCGTTTACCGTAATTGAGCCAACGGAAACCGGCGCCGCAAAACTTCCCGATGCATCACTCAGGTAAGCAGTGAATGTGGTGTTATACGTTCCGGTGGCAGAATAAGCTACTGTTCCGGTGCCTGCTGTTGAAGCATCAATGCAAAAAGGCGACGTTGAAACTGCGCCTGTGGTAATGGAGTTTACCGTGCCGCCGTTGGCCGTAATTGAAATATCGTCAATGGCCAGACCGGGACTTGTTGTCCCTGCCTTTGTCCATCGAAGCCAAATAGTGCTGTTGTCGGCAACGGAAGTGCTTACTGTGCCAGAGATGGCCGCCCGATTGGCCGCAGCATTTCCATCCAATGGGCCTGCGGTACCGGTAAGCGGCGCTGTAAAATCCAAAGAAGTAACAGGCGTCCACGTTGCCGTTGTACTGGTAACACTAGTTGCGTCGGTAGAGTATTCAAAGGCTAATTTTTGTGCATTTGCGGTTTGCCGCCATTCCTCACCAGTAAAGGCGATTGTAAATGATGAAACGGCGGCTCCTGTGCTGTTTTTAATTTGAACGCCAAACCGAAAATTGGTAGTTCCGCTTGACAAAAGGCCTAATGCTCTATCGGTAACATCACCCGGTGCGGAAGACGGACCGTAGCTGTATAAAGCACCCGTGTTGCCGCCACCGCTTTCAGCCCGGTAGGTTGTTTGAGTAGAGTACCAGCCTGTAATAGTTGAATTGTCCGCCCAAGCATTTGCTGTGCCGGTTTGAGCTAGCGAATTAAAGTTTTGCGTGTACGCCGATCCTGTAGAATTGATAACAACCTGTGATCTGGAAAATTGAAAAACAAATAATAGCGATAGAAGGCTACATAGCTTTCTCATAAGCAGAAGGTTTTAAAATGAGTAATAAAGGTTTTGGTTTTCTAAATCGGAGAGTGGACGGCCGCTTTCAAAGGGAGCTCATCAGAAGCGTTGTAAATCTAAACTTATTTTAAAATGATAAAAACAGGGTTGAGAAAATTTTTTTGGAGACCTTTTACACAAACAAAATGCATTGCTGTAAACTGTCTGGCCATGTTGGTGCAGCATAAAAAATATCGCGTTATTTTATCTGAAGCCCGCAACCGGAAGCCTGGTTTTTGAAAGCTTACAGAAAAGAAAAAGCCGGCTCTTGGCCGGCTTTATAAAAAAGAGAATGCCGTTATTGAACAATCAACTTTTCAGTATAGCCATCGTTTGCACTGACAAACTTCAGCAGGTACAAACCTTTGGGCAGTCCGGCAACTGAAACGCGGTTCGTGCCGTTGGAAAGTGTGGTTGTTTTAATCAACTTACCCGAAGCGTTCACCAGTTGCAGGATCAGTGATTGCGGTACTCCTGATACATTTACAACGACATGATCGCTTGCCGGATTGGGTGAAACAAAAACAGTAAACGCTTTGGCGAAATTAATTTTAACGACATTGGAATATTCAAATTTGTTATCGTTGTCCACCAACTTCAGCCTGTAATAATTGTTACCCGTTGCCGGTTGCGCATCCACAAAATTGTAGCTTGTTGGAGCACTTGAATTGCCACGTGCCGTAACGCTGCCAAGGCTCTTAAAGTTTACACCGTCAACCGAACGCTCAACCACGAAATCTTTTGCATTGATCTCTTGTGACGTTACCCAATTGAGTTTGGCCGATGTTCCCTGTTTTTCACCGGTAAATGAGGACAATTTAACCGGCAGCACAAAGCCGTTGTTGTCGTTTCTCGTGTACCAGATCGGCGCCGTTACAATGCGGCTTGTACTGTTGGTAGCGCTGTTGAAATTAGAGATGTCAATGTAATAGTAACCCGTAGCAAGATTGGCAAGACCGTTGTCAATGTAATTGTACGTGTTACCGATAACAGAATCAATCTGCACCGGTAGAATGCCGCTTCCTGGCTGACCGTACATTAAACGGATCACGGCGTTTGATGTAGTTGTTGTCGCATCCGTTAACGTCGCCAAAATAGCTGGTGCGTAACGGTCGGTAACAACGCTTCCCATACTGAATGTGTTAATGCTGAAATCAACTTTCGAATCGCAGTCCTGCGTTGCATAAAAATGCATGTTGCGCATGGCATATACCAGATCGGCTTTTGTGAGCGCAGGCGCCACAACCGCTGTTCTTGAATACGTGGTATGCCCAAACGTTGTTTTGTGATTGTCATGATCGATGACCGGCCCCAGATGGTAACCTTTTGCCAACAAGGTTTGATAGTACCACAAATAACTCATAGACGAACCCGGATTGGAGTACGTCGTGTTGGTAGAAGACGCGGGACCGCTTTCAACGGCCGTAGCCGTGATGGCGCTGTCGGCAACTGCATTGTAGGGTGAATTCGCCAGGTTGTTGTAATCGGTGAGGTTTGGATGCGCCAACGACGCAAACGTATTGGTTGCAACGTTGTCATTGATCGTTTTGAATAAACCATTTGCACCGGTGTAATCGTTCTTGGCCACGTAAACATCGTAGTTGTTTGTCGGTCCCCATTCACCGCTGCCGCTTTCCCATCCAAACAAACTGTTCATGCCGTTGCCGTAAACTACCACGTGGCCACCGCCCGAAATAACGCCCCACTCCATGCCGTACAAAGCAAGGAAAGAAGGATGCGCTGCGGAAAAATTCGTGGCCTCAGTCAACCCCTGATGATACGTGCTGATTTTGTTGCCCGGGTTATCTGGAGAAGAGAAGTGATTGTGTTCCGATATGCCAAGATAATCCATGCACTGTGCCGTCATTGCATAGTTGTAATCATCGGTAGGTGTATAGCCCGGATTGTCCTGGTTGCCGTCTGAATAATCGGAGTGGGAATGCAACGTGCCAAAGTAATAATTGTAGGTTACTGCGTTAGACGTGGTAATGCTGCCGGTAAGCGGCAAAGTCGTCAAGTATTTTGTTCCGCCGGAACAATTTTTATTGGCAGCGAAAACAAAGTAATAATAAGTAACACCGGGTGTTAAGCCGGTATTCAGGAAGGTGTTGTTTCCTGAATTGGCAACCACAACACCACCGCCGATATTGTCCCCAATAACGTAATCAGTGTTATCGGAAGGAGTGGCAGAGAGCGTAGCCGCTGTGCTTCTTACAACCAAATAATCATCTGCACCCATGCCCGAAGCGTACGTACCTGAAACGGCCGTATTTGACGTTCTCAAAAACAGATTGGAAGGCTGAGCACCCGGTGTTACGCACGGAGGCAGGGGCTGTGTAGCAGTTGATGCTGTTAATGGCGATGCGCTGTTAAAAGCAGGGCCGTTTACACAGGCTTGTGCGTTGGCACTAAAGACAAAAAAGTAATAGGTTGTATTGGGCGAAAGATTCGATGCGGTAAACGAAGTTGCGCCGCTTCTTTGCACCACAATTCCATTGCCCAATACTTCGCCAGTACTATAAGCATGACCGTCAACGGGTGCATTGCTCAGTGTTGCGCTTGTGGAGCGAACAACCAAAAATTCGCTGGCTGTATTGGCGGTAAAAGAACCTTGAATGCTGTTGGTTGTCGTTGTGCTAAACGTCAGGTTCGTTGGCTGATCGGTCGGTGCTGCACAAGGCGGTAAACCGGCTGTAGTGGAGGCTTGTCCGGTTAAAATAGTCGAAGTATTGTACAATGGACCACCTGTGCAAACAGCGTTTGCCGCAAATATAAAAAAGTAGTATTGTGTAGAAGCAGACAAGCCTGTTGCGGTAAAACTCGTTCCGTTGGATTTTGCCACTACTGTTCCGTCCCCAACGTTATCCCCAACGTTGTAGATACTTCCGTTCACTGGATTTGAGGTGAGCGAATTGTTTGTACTGGCAATGACAAGATATTGGTCTGCCGCAGGGCTGGCAGCCGTAAAACTGCCGGCAATGCTTACATCGGTAATGGTTCCGAATGTTAGCGACGTGGGCGCACCGGTTGGCGCTACGCAAGGAGTCGTTGCAACAGCGGTTATTGTAATGTTGTCAATGCTAAGTTTTGGACGGGAGCCCGTCGTGCCACCCGTGCCGTTGTAAAAGTAGAACCGGAGTCTTGCCGTAGCACTGTTGTTAAACGATGCGGGCAAGACAATGTTCGTTTTGGAGCCGCTGATCGGTGCGTTGTTTGTAAAGTTTAAAACGTTGGTGACTTCTGAGAAATTTACCCCGTCGGTAGTTGCATAAACCCGAAGCGAAGCGTTGCGGTTGCCGGTTGAATTGTTCAGCGATTGATAATCGAAGCTTAAGGTTCCGGCATTGACACCTGTAAAGTTAAGGTATAAATCAAATGCCGTTGATGTCGTATTGTCTGTGGCTCCGGTTGATAACAATACGATGGACTGCGACGGATTTGTTTGTTGGTCTGTTCCTCTTTGCACGCCGCTACCCGAAAGGTTGGTTTGAAAAACGGTATTGGCTGTTATGTTGCCCGGGTCGTAGATAGCATTTGTATTTGTACTAATGGCCTGCGCAAAATGTTCGGCACCAATACCGCCGGCAAAAAAGTCTCCCCAGTTGGCAATGTCCGTAAAGGTTTCCGTATATGTAAAGTTGGGTTGAGACGACATTACTACTGGCTGCGTTGCGATGGTAAAGGCTTGTTGTGCGCCATAAGATGTTCCAGCACTCGTGGTAACGTAAGCACGGTAATAATACCTGCGGTTTGGTTGAAGGCCCGTGAGCTGCGCACTGAAATTTCCACCCGATAAATTTGTTGCCTGCAATTGTGTTCCTGATCCGGTTGGGAAATTGGCGGTAATGCTGTATTCAAAACCATAAGCTGTAACCGCGCTGCACCCGGTACTTGTGATCGAGCCGTTCATGGTAGCGCTTGTGCCCGAAACATTATTGCTGCCGGTACTTGCAGCAGCGGGTGTATTAATTCCGCTTCCCGTTACAGGTTCGTTGATGGCCGTTGCACCTCCACCGCTTACCGGAATACTGCCGTTATAAGACTGAACCGCCGTCGGCGTGAACTCTACATAAATTGGCTTTGCCGAGAAACCGCTGCCTGTGTATGTGAAACTGATTGAACTGGTGTAAGGCCCGCCACTGGTTTCCGAGAAGCTAAAGCCGGTCAAAGGGCCAACAGTAATTGCGGTGCCGTCAAGATTAGAACCATCCAACGTAAAACTGTTTGGTCCTCCGGTATTGTTTATACAAACGTTTCCAAAATCCGCCAGGGCCGAAGCGCTGATAGCCGGTACGCCGGCCGCGGCTCTATTCACAACAACGGTATATGTTTTTATCGTTGTCCCGTTTTGTGCTGTTACGTCTACATTGATGGTGTTGTTGCCGACGATCAGGGAAATTGGTGTTGACGCTGTCCCGCTGGCAACGGTTGTGCCGTTGACTTTTATTGTTGCGTTTGCGTCGGCAGCGGTTGGCGTTACTGTAATAGAGGTTGTGCTATTGCTAACCGAAGCTGTGTAGGATGTAGTGGCAGATGCAAACGGAGGCGCGAGTGTGCCTGTACTTAAAACCAAGTTGGAAAGATCAGCATTGACTGATGCAACGAGTGTAGGCGTAATGGTAATGTCATCAATTGCTAAACCCGGACTTGTGCTTCCGGTTTTTGTCCAGCGCAGCCATATTTCCTGTCCAGCTGCAAGCGAAATTGGCAGGTTGCCGCTGATCGCAACCTGATTAGCCGCCACGTTACCGTCCAACGCACCTGCTGTGCCGGTCTTAGGCGCGGTAAAATTAAAGGCAGTGTTGGCCGTCCAGGTTCCTGTGGTTAGTGATGTGGCACCGATTTGATAGTCGAAGACAAGCACGTGTGCGTTCGTGGTTTGTCGCCATTGCTCACCAGTAAAACTGATGGCTAGATTGGAAATTGCAAACCCGGTATTGTTCACAATGCGAACGCCAATGTTGACGGTTGTCGTTGAACCGGATGTCAAAGCTCCCAAAGCTCTTTCATTTGTAGCCGATGCTCCATAACTGTACAAAGCACCGGTGGTACTGCCTCCGTTGTCACCAATATAAGCAACACGATTGGTGTACCATCCAACGATTGTGGAGTTGTCCGTCCAGGTGTTCGTGCCCGAGTTGGCGAGCGAATTAAAATTCTGTGTGTAGGACGCCGAAGACGTAAGCGAGACTTGTGAAAAAGCCCTGCTGCTTAACGTTAGAAGCGCCAGCAACAAAAAGAATAGTGTAGATGATTTTCTCATACCGCGTGTTTGTGTGTAATAGATGAGGAATTATAAAGAGGTGTTTGGGGTTTGAAAGCTGCAGCAACGGTGATAGACTTTCCGCTTATTGACAACGAAGACGTGCATTACAAAAATTCCTTGCATAGGTTGCTTGTAATAAAGTTTGCAAAGGCCGGCGTAGGGAGGAAAGGTTTTTACAAAGGAGAGAGGAAATGCGAAAATCAAATATAGCGGAAAATGCAAGCCCCAAGCGGGTTTGCGCATTAATTAATTGCAACCGGACACATAATTTTTTCCGTTGAATTGTAAAGCCTTTTTACACAACATTAAAGGCTTGATCTTAGATCCAGAACTTTTAGCTGCAGGTTTTTTTCGCCGTTGAATTCATTTTCGTCAATCTTAAAAACAAGGTCAAACGGGTGGTTCGAAAGAAGCAACGGCATCTTGTCGGCCATATTAAAACCAATGCCGGTAAATGTGTGGTGGCCTTGCCTGACTACGAACCGCAGATGCACGTCTTTTACAATTTTGCTCCAGCCCGTATTCGTTACGTTGCGGGCACAAAAAGTAGGTGACATGTTCTCGGGGCCAAAGGGTTCCATCTGGCAAAGAATGTCGTAAAATGATTTTTTGATGTCGGTAAAATTGATCTCGGCATCAATCACAATTTCGGGAACCAACAGATCAGGGTGAATGGTGGCCTCAACTACCTCTTCAAACTTTCGCGAAAAGTCATCCACCTTGCCGGCTTCCATCGTCATTCCTGCGGCGTAAAAATGGCCGCCGTAGCCAAGCAGTAAATCTTTGCATTGGTGAATGGCCTCGTACACATTAAAGCCCGAAACGCTGCGGGCGGAACCGGCCACATAATCGCCACTCTGCGTGAGTACAATGGTGGGACGATAGTAATGATCAATCAATCTTGACGCAACAATGCCGACAACGCCTTTGTGCCAGTGCGGTTGGTAAAGCACGGTACTTTTTCGTTTGATTAAAACTTCATCGTTAAGCAAGGTCAGTGCTTCTTCGGTGATGTTGGTATCGGCTTCGCGGCGGTTGGTATTGTCGTCGTTCAATTGTTCGGCCCAGTTCAACGCTTCTTCATAGGTTTCCGATACAAACATCAGCACTGCTTTGCGGGCATCATCCATACGGCCAGCCGCATTTACCCGCGGCGCAATAACGAAGACCAAATTGGTGATGTGAAATTCTTTTTTAAAGGCACTCAAAAAGCCCAATGCCTTTATGCCGAAGTTTGGATCACGGTTGGCTTTCTGCAAACCATAATAAGCCAGAATGCGGTTTTCGCCGGTAATTGGAACAATGTCCGCCGCAATGGCCGTTGCCACCAAGTCCAAATACTTATGCGGAGTGTCATCGGGCAGATGCAAAGCCTTGCACAGCGCCGTAATTAGTTTGTAGCCCACGCCGCAACCGCACAATTCTTTGTAAGGGTAAGCGCAATCCTTTTGCTTTGGATTGAGAATAGCTACCGCAGGCGGCAACACGTCATCGGGCAAGTGGTGATCGCAAACGATGAAGTCAACGCATAGTTCTTTTGCGTAAGCAATTAACTCGACCGACTTGATGCCGCAGTCGAGCGAAACAATCAGGTTGTATTTGTTGTCGGCGGCAAAATCAATTCCTGCTTTGCTTACGCCGTAGCCTTCGCGGTAGCGGTGCGGAATGTAAAATTCGGTTTGCGGATGGATGCTTTTCAGGAACTGGTAAAGGCAAGCGACGGCCGTTGTTCCGTCCACGTCGTAATCGCCAAAGACCAAAATTTTTTCTCCTTGTTCAAAGGCGTGAAGAATTCGATCAACGGCCCTTTGCATGTCCTTCATTAAAAACGGATCGTGCAAATCGGACAATTGCGGCCGGAAAAATCTTTTAGCCGCTTCGTAGGTTTCGATGCCACGCTGAACGAGGATATTGCAAAGCACGGGATGAACCTTTAGCTCTTTGAAAAGAGCCGCTGCCTTGTCTTTATTAGCCGTTTGCAATCGCCAGCGTTTTTCCCGCATGAATTAATATTTTCGGTCGGTTACAAAATTCACCAGTTCTTCAAAACCATCCCGGATTGGTGAAGGCGGAAAGCCGTGCAGGATCGTTAAGGCCTGCTGCTTAAACTCGTTCATTTTGCCAACGGTGTAATCAATGCCACCCGATTTTCGCACCACCTCGGCAACGTAAGCAATTTTTGATTTGCGTGTGTTCTCGTTTTTTACAATGTAAATCAGTTCGCGCCGGGTTTGCTTGTCAATCTTGTTAAGTGTGTAAATCAAAGGCAAGGTTAGTTTTTTTTCTTTGATGTCATTGCCCGTTGGTTTGCCGATGTTGTTTGAAGTGTAATCAAACAGATCGTCTTTGATTTGAAAGGCCATTCCGACCTTTTCGCCAAAAGCCTTCATTTTTTCAGTGAGTTCAACGTTTCCTGACACCGACCAGGCCCCGGCCCCGCAGGCCGAAGAAAGCAGGGAGGCCGTTTTGTTTTTGATGATCTCAAAATAAGTTTCCTCGTCAATGTTCAAGGAACGGGACTTTTCCATTTGCAACAGTTCGCCTTCGCTCATGCAGCGCACGGCTTCGGACAAAATTTTGAGGATTTCAAAGTCATTGTTGTCCAACGAAAGCAACAGTCCTTTGGCCAGCAAGTAATCACCGATGAGTACCGAGGCTTTATTTTTCCACAAAGCATACACCGAAAAAAAGCCTCTGCGTTCCAGCGAATCATCTACTACATCATCGTGTACAAGTGTAGCCGTATGCAAGAGCTCAACCAGTGATGCGGCGCGGTAAGTTGAGTCGTTGACCTGGCCGCAAAGTTTGGCCGATAAAAACACAAACATCGGCCGTATCTGCTTTCCCTTGCGCTTAACCACATACCCCATAATGCGGTCAAGCATTGAAACACGACTCTTCGCAGCATCTTTAAATTTCTTCTCGAAAAGGGCTAATTCTGCTTCAATTAGACTGAGGGGTAATTTCATGTATAACACCAAAAGTAATTATGGACGGAACAACATTGTAAACGATGGTACAAGAATTGCAATTTTGCGCTGGCAAGAGATGAAATTGACGTGGTTTACAAAGCGCTTTGAAAGAAAGAAGAATTTGGTAGTTCTATGTCAATTTATATTTTTGCCGGAGATTAGGACATTGTTTTTAAAATTTAATCAATAGTTATGGCAAGCAAAAAGTACTCTTTTATAGCAGGTGTGTTATGCCTGTTAGTCTCCACCGGGTTCGCCCAGAAAACATCCCCCAGCGGCTCGGGTTACGACGTTACTGATTCATCTGTTATTCCCACTAGATCTCTACCGCAGCAACAGGAATTCATGCAAGGCACGTACAACTACCCGGCAAAGCCTCGTAACATGTGGGAAGTTGGTATAAAAGGCGGTTCGTTTATGGTAAGTGGCGACGTTCCCGCTAAATTTCCCGGTATCGGTTTTGGTGCGCACATCAGAAAAGCATTGGGTTATGTTTTCTCGCTGCGCTTAGAGTACATGTATGCCATCGGCAAGGGTTTGAACTGGAACTCTTCTACAAACTTTGGCAACAACCCAGCTTGGATTAACACCGGTTATGTGCGCAACGGTACCAACAAAGTTTTTTATAACTACAGAACCAACGTTCAGGACCTGGCTTTGGAAGGTTTGGTTACTTTGAACAACATCCGCTTTCACAAAGCAAAATCGGGCATTAGCATTTACGGTCTTGCAGGCATTGGCGCCACTACGTATGATACGAAAGTGAATGCACTGGATGCCAACGGAAAAACGTATCAAGCTCTTTTCAATGGCATTACCAACGCGAACAATTACAAAGACAGAAAGAACGTAAAAGACCAGCTGAAAAACGGCATGGACGATACGTATGAAACGCCTGCTGAAAATGACGGCGCTCGTCGTCCAAAATTGTTCGGTAGAACTTTGTTGCCGGTTGGACACGTTGGTGCTGGCGTTGCGTTCAAACTGAGCAACCGCATTAATCTTGCATTGGAAGAGCGTTATACCATTACACGTTCTGATTTGCTTGACGGGCAGCGTTGGGCAGAACAGACTACAGGTCAACCTGTACTTACCAGCGACTACGACAGTTACAACTACTTAACGCTTGGTTTAAACTTCAACATCGGTGCAAAAGCTGTTGAACCGTTGTGGTGGTTAAACCCGCTGGATTATGCTTACCAGGAAATTCGCAAGCCTCGCTTGATGATTCTTCCAAAGCCTGTGTTACCTGATACAGACGGCGACGGCGTAACAGACCAGTTTGACCAGGAAGTAACACCGCAAGGTTGCCCGGTTGATGCGCACGGTGTAAGCCTTGATACAGACGGCGACGGCGTTCCCGATTGCCGCGATAAAGAGAAAATCACCCCGACGGCTTGCCAGCCAGTAGATGCTGACGGCGTAGGCAAATGCCCGGTTGCGTGCCCTGATTCAACTTGTCCAGGATGGAACAAACCTGCCGATTGTGCCGCTGCTTTGGGTAGCTTGCCAAGCCTGACATTCAAAGGCAGTGCAAAAACCCTGAATAACGATCAACGCAGCATGTTGGCCGGTGTTGCTGCTACGCTGCGCAACAATCCCAACTGCCGCATCAACATCCTTGATTATTGCACTGGCAACAAATCGAAGATGGGTGTTGGCCAAAGCAGGGCAGAAGCTGTAAGAAGCTACCTTGTAGAAAGAGAAGGCATCAGCGCTGACCGCATCACGATTATGACCGGTCAGGAAGGTGGCGAGTGCGGAACGATAGACATTAAAGGCGCACAATAATAGATTCACCGTTATAAGTTTAAAACCGCTCTGTATTTACAGAGCGGTTTTTTTATTGCCTACTTTAGCCTAATCTTAACGGCTCAGCGCGGCAGCTTTGAAGGATTTACCAAATATTTGCGGCCAACCTATTAATTTTGCCCCTCTTTATGAAGTTTTCTCTTGCCTGTTTCGCCGTTCTTATCTTGGCCGGTTGCAGTTCGCTCAACAAGGTTTTGAAAAACCCCGATCCGCACTATAAACTCCGGATGGCCGAGCAATACTATGCGAAGAAGAAATATTCTCAGGCACAACAGGTTTACGAAGACATCATGCCTTATTTCCGCGGCCAGCCTGAATTTGAGGATATCTTTTATAAATATGCTTACACAGCATACTACGAGAAAGATTACATGAACGCCGAAAACCTGTTTAAAAATTACCTTGAGGTATTTTCAAATGGGCCACGTTCGGAGGAGATAGATTACATGCGGGCCTATACCTTTTTTAAACAATCGCCCAAGGCAGCATTGGATCAAACGCCAACCCTGAAAGCGATCGGTATGTTTCAAACCTTCATCAACACGCATCTGGGCTCGGCACGAAACAAAGATGCAACCGCTATTATTGACCAACTGCGGGAAAAATTGGAAGTTAAAGACCGCAACGCAGCCCAACTTTATTACGACATTGGCCAGTTCCGTGCCGCTGCCGTAGCTTTCAACACCATGCTGAACCAATACGCCGATACGCCAAACGCCGATCAGTATAAGCTAATGGCCATTAAATCATATTTTCGCTTTGCAGAATTGAGCGTGGAAGACAAGAAAGCAGAGCGTTTTGAAAAAGTAATTGAAGAAGCCAATGACTTTATGGACCGCTTTCCCGAAAGTCCTTTGGCGAAAGAAGTAAAAGAGTACGTAACAAAATCGCAAAACAATTTAAAAATTTATACAAATGAGCCTGCTAAGACGACAACTTAGTACCATTACTACCAATAACATTGAGACTCGTGACGTAAACGAGCTTAAAGGTAAAACCGGTAACACTTACGAGTCCATTGCGGTAATTGCCAAACGGGCAAACCAGATTAATATTTCCCTTAAGGAAGAGTTGCACAACAAGCTTGAAGAGTTTGCCTCGCACACCGACTCCCTGGAAGAAATTCACGAGAACAAGGAGCAAATTGAAATTTCAAGGGCTTACGAACGCATGCCTAACCCGGCTTTGCTGGCAACGTCTGAATTTATGGAAGGCAAAGTTTATTACCGCAAAAACGAAGACGCAGACCTTTTTAGCTAAGGGTGTAAAAGAATTAAGAAAAAGAGAGGCGGCTGTTTCAAGCGCCTCTCTTTTCGTTTTGTACTCTCTTTGCGCCAGCGCAGTATCTTGTGCGGGCAAAAGAAAAATTTCACCGTTCTTTCTCCTTTATTCTCTTCGCATGAAAGGAAAAAAAATTGTTCTGGGTATAACCGGTAGCATTGCGGCTTACAAGTTGCCTTTGCTTGTGCGACTATTTGTAAAAGCCGGTGCGGATGTAAAAGTTGTGATGACGCCGGCGGCCACCGATTTTGTTTCGAAGTTGGTGCTGGCAACGCTTTCAAAGAACGAAGTACAGGTTGATCTTTTTAAGGAAGATACCTGGGCCAATCATGTGCAATTGGGCCGATGGGCCGATGCAATGTTGATTGCGCCGCTCAGTTGCAACACGCTAAGCAAGATGGCCTGCGGCACCTGCGACAATCTTTTGCTGGCTTCTTATCTGTCCGCAACCTGCCCGGTCATTGTTGCACCGGCCATGGACGAAGACATGTGGCATCATCCTGCTACAAAGGCTAATTTGAAAACGATAGAAGCGGCCGGATGTACAATTATCCCTGTTGGTTTCGGCGAGCTGGCAAGCGGCTTAATCGGCGATGGTCGCATGGCTGAACCCGAAGACATTTTTAATTTCCTGCAAACCTTCTTTGCCAAACAAAATAGCCTGAAGGGGAAAAAAGCATTAGTGACGGCTGGTCCCACATACGAAGCCATTGATCCGGTACGTTTTATTGGCAATCATTCCTCAGGCAAAATGGGAATTGCGATTGCCGAAGAATTGCAGCGAAGAGGCGCCGAAGTAACGCTGGTTTACGGTCCGGTTTCCGCTTCGGTAAAGAACAACGGCATTCATTGTATTTCCGTTACATCGGCCGAAGAAATGTATCAAGCCTGCAGTGCGGTTAACTACGACATAGCAGTGATGGCTGCTGCTGTAGCCGACTATACACCGGTCAAGGTGTCCGATAAAAAAATTAAAAAAAGCGACGGAGTGCTAAACTTGACATTAAAACGCACAAAGGATATTTTAGCTTCGTTGGGCAGTACAAAACGCAACGAGCAAACACTTGTTGGCTTTGCGCTTGAGACGGACAACGAAAAAGAAAGCGCCTTAAGAAAACTGAAAGAAAAAAATGCCGATCTGATTGTGCTGAATTCACTTCGCGACGAAGGCGCTGGCTTTGGGCACGACACCAATAAAGCAACGTTTTACTTTCGCGATGGCTGCCAGAAAAGCTTGTCGCTCAAAAGCAAAGCCGCGCTGGCTACGGATCTTGTTGACACAATAACCGAAATGATAAAATGAGAACTTTTTTTATTCTTGTTGTCTTTTTCATTACCCGAATTGCCAATGCGCAGGAATTGCAGGCAAAATTTACCGTGCTTGCCAACCGGGTTAGTTCGCAGGTGGATAAGAAGACCTTTCAAACCCTGCAAACCACGCTGACCAATTTTGTGAATAACCGCAAGTGGACGCCGGATGCCTTTCAGCCACAGGAAAAGATCCGCTGCAATTTTTTGCTCAACATCGAACAGGAATTGGGCAACAATCAGTACAAGGCTACGCTAACGGTGCAAGCGGCGCGGCCCGCCTTCAACAGCAATTATTTTTCGCCCATTATAAATTTTCAGGACAACGAAGTGGTGTTTCAATACATCGAATTTCAGCCGGTGGAATTTAACGAGAACCGTGTGCAAGGCAATGATGCAATGATGGCAAACCTACCCGCGGTGATTGCTTATTACGTGAACCTGGTGGTGGGGATGGATTACGATTCGTTTGGGTTGCGCGGCGGCGATCCTTATTTTCAAAAGGCGCAATATATTGTAAACAACGCACCCGAAGGCGGCCAAATCAGCGGCTGGAAAGCCTTTGACGGCTTGCGCAACCGCTACAAACTAATTGAAGGTTTGGTGGACAGTCGTTATGCCTTGATGCACGATGCCATTTACGCTTATTATCGCGGCGGCCTTGATAATTTTTTCGATAAAGAAAAAGAAGCCCGCCTCAGCATCTTCAACGCGTTGAATTATTTGAACACCGTGAACCGCGAAAATCCCAACTCCATGATCCTCCAGTTTTTCTTTCAGGGCAAGGGAAATGAATTGGTAAAAGTGTTCAGTAAAGCTGAAGGCGACCTGAAAACGCAAGCAAGAGATCTGCTGGTAAAACTTGACGTTACCAATACTAATCTTTACAAAGAACTCCGGTAAATGCGCTTTCTTTTCCTCTCTCTCTTTTTTCTTTTTTCTTGTTCGGGTGAAGTGCCAAAAGGTGTGCTGCCGCCGAAAAAGATGGAAGCCGTTTTGTACGATGTGATTCGCGCCGACGAGTGGGTTGATTTTGCCAGCCTGCAGGATTCAACCTTTCGGAAGTTTTCGAAGCGAACGGCTTTATACGATTCTGTTTTCCGCCTTCATTCCATCAGCAAAGACGACTACCGCAAAAGCATGTCCTTTTACCAAGGCCGTCCCGATCTTTTGAAAGAAATTCTTGGTTCGCTGAAAGCCAAATCCGACACAGCTTTAAAGCGATTGAACGACACAACGAAACATCTGTAACAATCATCTCCGTATTTCGAAAACAAGTCATTCGTCTAATTGCCTTTTGAAAAAGAAACCAACAACGTTTTCTTTGCTTTGTGTTTCTTCAAATTCAATCAACATGAAAAGACTGTTTTTCCTGCTCGGTGTTTTCTTTCTGTTTGTTTCGTTTACCAAAAAAGAAGTAACGTGGGTTGCCATCGGCGATTCCATTACTTATTTGAACGATCACCAGGCTGAAACAGGCAACCGCATTACCAAAGGTTACATGACAAGAGTGGTGGAAAAACTTCCGAACATACATTTCATTAACCAGGGACACAACGGCTGGACGGCTGTGCGAATAGCGGAAAACATTGAAAAATTGGGATTGGTAAAAGCCGATGTTTACTCCGTGTTTCTGGGCACCAACGATTGGTGGCACGGTGGCCGGTTGGGAACCTTTGCCGATTATCAAAACAATACAGGAATGGCTACGGTTTACGGTTCCTTTCGTGTGATTGTCAACAAACTTCGAAACCTGAATAGCCAAGCCAAAATTATTCTCATCACGCCCATGCAGCGAAGCGATTTTGTTTACATTAATAATCCGAAGAACAACGCTTACGGGTCATACAAACCCAAAGACGGGCAAACCCTGGAGCAGTTTGCCGCAGCCGTTGACAGCGTTGGCAAGTACGAAGGTTTTAAAATAGTTGACCTTTACCACAAAAAAGGCATGGACGTAAAACACCTTGTCAAATTCAAGCGGCTGAAAGACCCGCAAACCGGTGAGTACAAAAACTATCCTTATCCTGATTATGCCAACGTTCCTTTCAATCCCGAAACTGATGAATATCCTTATCCCGTTGAAGCAATTGACGTAACCTATGATGGTCTTCATCCTTCCGACAAAGGCTTCGCAATAATCAGCAAAGCCTTGGTGAAAATCATGAAGAAATATTGATGACGGCTTGTGCCGCAAGTGGTTTCATAGAGGAAAGTTTATTGGCTTGCCTTCAACTTTGCCGGGTGCATTAACTTAAAACTCCAAAACCTGAACTTCCCTTACCTTCGCCCCGCATTTTAAAACTTAAATCCTATTGATATGTCAGTAAAAGTTGCCATCAACGGTTTTGGCAGAATCGGCCGCCTGGTGTTTCGCCAAATTCACGATATGGAAGGCATTGAAGTCGTTGCCATTAACGACCTTACTTCTCCCGCCGTTTTAGCCCACCTGTTGAAGTACGATTCGGCACAGGGACGTTTTAATCAAGACGTGAAATCAACCGAAAATTCGATTTCGGTAAACGGCGAAGAGATCAAGATTTATGCACAAAAAGACCCGGCCCAAATTCCCTGGAGACAGCATAACGTGGACGTGGTGCTTGAGTGTACGGGATTCTTTACGGATAAAGCAAAAGCCGAAGCGCACCTGAAGGCCGGCGCGAAAAAAGTCGTAATCTCCGCGCCTGCAACAGGCGATTTAAAGACCATTGTTTTCAACGTCAACCACGACATTCTCGACGGTTCGGAAACCATCATCTCCTGCGCTTCCTGCACCACAAACTGTTTGGCGCCGATGGCAAAAGTGCTTGACGATTCTTACGGCATTGTGGCCGCTTTGATGACAACCGTTCACGCTTATACCAACGACCAGAATACGCAAGATGCGCCGCATCCGAAAGGTGATTTGCGCAGAGCAAGAGCCGCCGCACAAAACATTGTTCCCAACAGCACGGGCGCCGCAAAAGCCATTGGTCTTGTGTTGCCGAATTTGAAAGGCAAATTGGACGGCACAGCGCAACGTGTACCGACCCTTACCGGATCACTAACCGAATTAACTTCGGTGTTGGGCAAAAAGGTCACGGTAGAAGAAGTGAACGCTGCCATGAAAGCTGCTGCTAACGAAAGCTACGGCTACACGGAAGACGAAATCGTAAGCAGCGACATCATTGGTATGCATTACGGCAGCCTGTTTGATGCCACACAAACAAAAGTGTTAACCGTTGGCGATACGCAGTTGGTAAAAAGCGTAAGCTGGTATGATAACGAGATGAGCTACGTTTCGCAGTTGGTGCGAACGGTAAAACATTTTGCCGAGTTGATTGAAAAGAAATAAAGTATAAACCCTGGAAAGCCGAACGTTTGTTCGGCTTTTTTGTTTGGCCCCTTTTACCTTTGACTATACTTCTAAAAGAACCAACGCAATGAGCAAGTTTCAAGAGACTAATTTTAAGAACAAGAAAGCCTTAATCAGAGTGGACTTCAATGTGCCGCTTGACGAGCAATACAACATTACTGACGATACAAGAATGAGGGCAGCAGTGCCAACGATTAAAAAGATTTTGGCCGATGGCGGTTCGGTTATTTTAATGTCGCACCTGGGCCGGCCAAAAGACGGACCGACGGAAAAATATTCGCTCAAACATTTGGTGAAACACCTCAGCGAATTGTTGGGCACCGACGTGCAATTTGCGAACGATTGCATCGGCGATGAAGCGGTGCAAAAAGCGGCAGCTTTGCAACCCGGTCAGGTTTTGTTGTTGGAGAATCTTCGCTTTTACAAACAGGAAGAAAAAGGCGACAAAGATTTTGCGGAAAAGCTTGCAAAGCTTGGCGATGTTTACGTTAACGATGCTTTTGGCACGGCACACCGGGCACACGCATCCACCGCGGTTATTGCGCAATTCTTTTCTCCCGAAAACAAAATGTTTGGCCTTTTGATGGAAGGCGAAGTGGAAAGTGCCGAAAAGGTTTTGCACAGCGCCCAAAAACCATTCACAGCCATCATCGGCGGCGCAAAGGTTTCCGACAAAATTCTCATCATCGAAAATCTTTTGGAAAGAGCTACGGACATCATCATCGGCGGTGGCATGGCCTACACATTTTACAAGGCCATGGGCGGACAGATCGGCAACTCGCTTTGCGAAAACGACCGTCTTGATACCGCGAAAGAGCTGATGGAAAAGGCCACTGCCAAAGGCGTTTGCATTCATCTGCCTTCCGACAGCATCATCGCCGACAAATTTGCCGAAGACGCAACTGTTTCTTCTTCGTTGAGCAATACGATTCCTGATGGTTGGATGGGACTTGATATCGGCATGATGGCCTGCGAAATGTTTACCAAAGTGATACATGATTCCAAAACTATTTTGTGGAACGGGCCAATGGGCGTTTTTGAAATGGAAAAGTTTCAGCACGGCACAAAAGGCGTTGCGAAAGCCGTTGCTGAAGCGACAGAGAAAGGTGCGTTTTCATTGGTAGGTGGCGGCGACAGCGTGGCGGCAGTCAATCAGTTTGGTTATGCAGATAAGGTAAGTTACGTCTCCACCGGTGGCGGGGCGCTGCTTGAATACTTTGAAGGAAAAGAATTGCCGGGAATTGCGGCGTTGAAATAGTACGCCACAATTGCAGTCTTTAAAAGCTGGTGTCTAATTTGATAACTCAACGTACATTCATTAAAACTTTAAAATCATGAGACGTTCAGGCGTTGGTTTATGGATCGTTTTGGGAATCATTGTTATCCTTGTTTTCTGGGGCTGCAGCCAGCAACGGGGCTTGGCAACCGCTGATACCGTGGTACAACAGAGTTGGAGTAATGTGGAAACAAATTATCAGCGCCGGACGGATTTGTATAACAGTGTTGTAAAGACCATTCAAGGCTCTGCTAATTTTGAAAAAGGTACACTGACAGAAGTCATCAATGCAAGGGCAAGAGCAACTTCGGTACACGTTGACCTGAACGACTCCACAACGTTGCGGCAATATCAACAAGCGCAGGCGCAATTGCAAGGTTCATTCAGTCGTTTAATGGCCGTTGCCGAAGCCTATCCTGATTTAAAGACCACGCAGGCTTTTCAAAATTTTCAAACGCAAATTGAAGGAACGGAGAACCGCATCAACACCGCACGGCGCGACTACAATGATGCGGTAACCAATTACAATTTAAAAGTGCGACTTTTCCCGAATAACATCTTTGCCGGTATTCTTGGTTATCACCAGCGGCCTTTCTACAAAGCCGATCCCGGAAGCGAAAAAGCACCCGACATCAATTTTGATATAAAATAATCTTGTGCGATTTCCCTGGCAGAAAAAGAAAGAATTTTTTACCGCCGAAGAGCAGCAACAGTTGGTTGCGGCCATTCAGAAGGCGGAGCAACGCACCAGCGGCGAGGTACGGCTTTTTATCGAAAGCCGTTGCCGTTTTGTAAACGCAGTGGACAGAGCCGCAGAAATCTTTGCCAGCCTTCAAATGGACAAAACCGAGGCCCGCAACGCAACGCTCGTTTACCTCGCAACCGATGATAAGCAAGCAGCCGTGTTTGGCGATGCGGGCATTCATCAAAAAGTAGGCGAAGATTATTGGAAAGACGTGGTGGAGAAAATGCTCTTTCAATTCAGGCAGGAAAAATTAATTGACGGAATTTGTACGGCTATTACACAACTCGGCGAAGCACTTGCCGAACACTTTCCTTACAATAAAGACACGGATAAAAACGAACTGCCGGACGAAATTGTTTTTGGCAGGTAACGAATGAAAAAATTTGCACTTCTCATCTGTTTGTTTTGTTCAATTTGTGCGTGGGCGCAGATTGATAAAGTCATTCCCCAAAAGCCCAACCCGCAACGGCTGGTAAATGATTTTGCCGGCATTCTTACACCCGAGCAAAAAGAAACGCTGGAAAGCAAACTGGTTGCTTACGACGACAGCACATCAAATCAGGTAGCAATTGTTACCGTAAAAACAACCGGCGATTATGACATTGAAGAAGTAGCTCTTGGTATTTTGCGCAAATGGGGTGTGGGTGGCACAAAGAACAACGGCGTTGTCATACTGGTGGCAGTGGACGATCACAAGATTTGGATTTCGACGGGTTATGGATTAGAAGGCGCCATTCCGGATATTACCGCCAAGGAAATTATTGACAACGACATAACGCCCAACTTTAGGGCGCAAAATTATTACCGTGGTTTTGATGCGGCTACCAGTTCCATTATACAAGCCGCTGCCGGCGAGTATAAAGCGCCACAAGGTTATGCGCAACGGGGCCGTGGCAATGGCGGTAGTGGTATTGGAAAAATCATCGTTGGCATTGTGGTTCTCTTCATTATTTTAAGCATGTTTGGGGGCGGTGGCAGAGGAGGTGGAGGCTACGTTTCGCGTCGCGGTAGCGGCTGGCTCGGGCCCTTCATTTTGGGAAATATGCTTGGCAGAAGCAGTGGCGGCGGCTGGTCAGGTGGCGGCGGAGGATGGTCCGGCGGCGGTGGAGGATTTGGTGGATTTGGCGGCGGCAGCGGTGGCGGTGGAGGCGCCGGCGGAAGTTGGTAAATGGCCGCTTAGTTTTATACTTACTTGACCTTATTCATCTTCTATTCCTTTTTTATTTTTGACCAGAGGTCTATCTATCTATTGGGCTTTACTTGCGTCGCACTCTTCAACGTTCAGTAAGTCTGTTCGGCAAAGAATCTAACCTTTCCTTAAGCTCGAATGCCATACCTTTTCCACTGTGTATAATCCTTTCCGTTAATTTTGGCTTACATGAAAAAGCTGTTTCTGTTTTGCACCGGCCTGTGTTTGGCCATCTTCGCGAAGGCGCAGAAAAATTATTTTCTTTATTTGCAAACCGACGATCAATCTCCGTTTTACGTTCGCCTGTCCGATAAAGTTTACAGTTCTTCCACTGCGGGTTATCTCATTCTTCCAAACCTTACCGATACGACTTATGTATTGGGCGTTGGTTTTCTAAAAAGTACACAGCCGGAAACAAGATTTGCCGTCACCATCAATCAGGCCGATAAAGGCTATTTGCTCAAAAATTTCTCCGATGGTTTGTCGCTTTTCGACATTGAAGATTTAACCGTGGTAAAATCTGTTTCGGCAAACAAAGACAATACGGTTTACGAAACCAAGACCGATAAATTTTCTTCCGTTCTTTCCAAAGCCGCCGACGATCCGAGCTTGTTGAAAGTACCGGTGGCAAAAAAAGAAGACCCCAAAGTTGAACCCGAAAAAACGGAAGTAATAGCAGCGAAGAAAGACGAGCCAAAGCCCGAACAAAAAGAGCCGCTCATTGCAAAAGCCGAAGACAAAAAACCGGCAGAAGAAAAGCCGAAAGATGCCGTTGTACAAAAGCCTGTTGAAACAACCGAAGTCAAAGTTGATAAGAAAGATGAAGCGACAAAAACAGTTGTGGTGCCTGCTTCAGAAACGACACCGAAAGCCGAAGAGAAGTCGTCCGTTTCAAAAGAAGGAACTTCCACCGCCACAAATCCGGTAAGTGAATACAAACCTTCGGTCATTGTTCGCCGTTCCGAAAGCTCCACCACGGAAGGCTTTGGCATTGTTTATTTTGATAAAACAGGAGACAAGACCGATACAGTCCGTATTTTGATTCCGCCTTCAAAATTTAAACTTGAACAAGAGGGGCAAACAAATTCTTCTGAAGTCGAGAAGAAAGCGGAGCCTGTGACTGTGAATAACGTATCATCAAAAGTTGAGACCAACATTAGCCGCGCTGAATCAAACAAGAATGAAACAAAAAACAGCACCGACGAATTGAGACAGGATAAAAAGATAGATAAAGAGAGCAACAGCCAACCTTGCAAAGAACAAGCTTCGGAGAAAGATTTTCTGAAGCTTCGAAAAAATATGGCCGCAAAATCTACCGATGAAGACATGATTTTTGAAGCCAAGAAAGCTTTTAAAATACGCTGTTTTACTGTGGAACAAGTTCGTTATCTCAGTACTTTATTTTTAACCTCCGCTGCCAAGTATCAGTTCTTCGATGCGGCCTACAACTACGTATCAGATAAACAAAATTTTGCGGCTTTGCAGTCTGAAATCAAGGACGAATATTTTTTAAAGCGCTTCAAAGCTTTGGCGGGAGAATAAGCACATGACCCGTTATTTTTTGGAGGTTGCGTACAAAGGCACAAAATACAGCGGCTTTCAAATCCAGGAAAATGCGTTAACGGTTCAGGCGGAAGTAGAAAAAGCGTTTCAAACGCTTCACCGCCGTTCGGTTCAGTTTACAGGCTCGTCCCGCACCGATGCTGGCGTGCACGCCTACCAGAACTTCTTTCATTTTGATTACGACGATGCGATTCACCCGCAAGCGGTTTACAAACTCAACGCTATTTTACCGGACGACATTGTCGTAAAAAACATCTTCGCAATGCCGGACGGTGCTCATTCCCGGTTTGATGCCACGAGCAGGGAATACGTTTACAAAATTCACCGGTTTAAAAACCCCTTTCTCCGGGAGACATCGTTTTATTATCCGTATAAACTAAACTTGGATGCTTTGCAAGAAGCAACCGCATTCATTAAACACCAAATAAACTTTTTCGCTTTTTCCAAAACCAACACGCAAGTCAAAAACTTCCAATGCCAGATTTACCGGAGCGAATGGAAAATTAAAGGAGAAAGTCTGTTTTATACAATAGAAGCAAATCGCTTTTTACGCGGGATGGTTCGTTTAGTTACGGCCACTCTTTTAAAAGCAGGTAGGGAAAAAATTAGCCTTTCGGAATTTAATAATCTCTTCGTAAACGAGCGGAAGTGTGGTTTCTCTGTTCCGGCGCACGGCCTATATCTGAAAAAAGTTACCTACCCAGAGAATTATTTTTCGGCATCGGCACAGCGTTTCACAGATATTTAGCAACTATTTTTTGAAAAGGTTTGGAGCGTATTGTTGAAGGCTCTTATCTTCGCATCCGCTTTTTGAAAGTCGTACAGAAAAGAAGAAAATTAAGAAGAGACTTCTTCGAAGTTTTTAGAAATATTTTTGAAATTAATTTTTTGGTTGTCAAATAGTTACCTATGTTTGCAGCCGCTTTTTGAACGACAGTTGCCATTGATTTTCTTAAAATTCACTTCACAAAATTTTGGAAGAAAAATAAAGAAAAAATTTGGACGGAATTGCAAATCACTTTTATCTTTGCACTCCCGCAAAAAACGAAAACAGTTCTTTACATTATCACGAAAATTATTGCCGAATGAATCTTCTGAACGATTGTTAAAAAATTGAAAATCAGAAAATTAAATTTGGTAGAATGAAAAAAGCTCTTACCTTTGCACTCCAAATCGAAATAAGGGGTACGAAAAAGAGTTCTTTACACAACAATAGATGCGGCAAAAGGCCTTGAGGTTCAAAACCTTATCATCTGCAAAATCGAAGTAAAACGTAAGTTTAAACCGATTAAAGTTCTTTGAAAGTTTGGAAGCAACAGCAACTTAAATCTTTATGATTTAAAATCTAGGTAAGTCAAGCGAATAAAATTCGAAATTGACTCGTTAATTTTTCAAAATTTGAGAATTTAATAGTCAGTATCAAAACTCATTTACAATGGAGAGTTTGATCCTGGCTCAGGATGAACGCTAGCGGCAGGCTTAATACATGCAAGTCGAGGGGCAGCATGGTTGTAGCAATACAACTGATGGCGACCGGCAAACGGGTGCGGAACACGTACGCAATCTACCCAAAACTGATGAATAGCCCTCCGAAAGGAGGATTAATACATCGTAACTTAATGAAGTGGCATCACTTTATTAATATAGCTCCGGCGGTTTTGGATGAGCGTGCGCCTGATTAGGTAGTTGGCGGGGTAACGGCCCACCAAGCCAGCGATCAGTAACTGGTGTGAGAGCACGACCAGTCACACGGGCACTGAGACACGGGCCCGACTCCTACGGGAGGCAGCAGTAAGGAATATTGGTCAATGGACGCAAGTCTGAACCAGCCATGCCGCGTGAAGGATGAAGGTCCTCTGGATTGTAAACTTCTTTTATATGGGACGAAACCTCTTATTCTTAAGAGACTGACGGTACCATAGGAATAAGCACCGGCTAACTCCGTGCCAGCAGCCGCGGTAATACGGAGGGTGCAAGCGTTATCCGGATTCACTGGGTTTAAAGGGAGCGTAGGAGGGCAGGTAAGTCAGTGGTGAAATCTTCGAGCTTAACTCGGAAACTGCCGTTGATACTATCTGTCTTGAATACCGTGGAGATGAGCGGAATATGTCATGTAGCGGTGAAATGCTTAGATATGACATAGAACACCAATTGCGAAGGCAGCTCGTTACACGAATATTGACTCTGAGGCTCGAAAGCGTGGGGATCAAACAGGATTAGATACCCTGGTAGTCCACGCCCTAAACGATGGATACTCGACATACGCGATACACAGTGTGTGTCTGAGCGAAAGCATTAAGTATCCCACCTGGGAAGTACGACCGCAAGGTTGAAACTCAAAGGAATTGGCGGGGGTCCGCACAAGCGGTGGAGCATGTGGTTTAATTCGATGATACGCGAGGAACCTTACCTGGGCTAGAATGCAGTCTGACCGCCGGTGAAAGCTGGTTTTGTAGCAATACACAGATTGTAAGGTGCTGCATGGCTGTCGTCAGCTCGTGCCGTGAGGTGTTGGGTTAAGTCCCGCAACGAGCGCAACCCCCATCAGTAGTTGCCATCAGGTAACGCTGGGAACTCTACTGAAACTGCCGTCGTAAGACGCGAGGAAGGAGGGGATGATGTCAAGTCATCATGGCCTTTATGCCCAGGGCTACACACGTGCTACAATGGGGCGTACAAAGGGCTGCCACTTAGCGATAAGGAGCCAATCCCAAAAAACGCCTCTCAGTTCAGATTGGAGTCTGCAACTCGACTCCATGAAGCTGGAATCGCTAGTAATCGTATATCAGCAATGATACGGTGAATACGTTCCCGGACCTTGCACACACCGCCCGTCAAGCCATGGAAGCTGGGTGTACCTAAAGTCGGTAACCGCAAGGAGCCGCCTAGGGTAAAACTAGTAACTGGGGCTAAGTCGTAACAAGGTAGCCGTATCGGAAGGTGCGGCTGGAATACCTCCTTTTTAGAGCACGTCAAAGGTGTCCGCATCAATGACAATTGACTTACCGCTGTTGTTTCCTTTTCTTTCAAATTTAGTTCTTTAAAATTGTATACCCGATACTCCCGACTATAATCGGGAAGGGCTACCAAACAGATCCGTAGCTCAGCCTGGTTAGAGCACTACACTGATAATGTAGGGGTCAGCAGTTCAAATCTGCTCGGGTCTACCAAACCAAAGCTGCAAGCCTAAGCGTTTAGCTCACAGCTTGAAGCTATATTCCAACTGGGGGATTAGCTCAGCTGATAGAGCACCTGCTTTGCACGCAGGGGGTCAACGGTTTGAATCCGTTATCCTCCACTAAAGTTCTTTCATACATAGATATGGCATAAGGCCTGAAGGTTCAATCCTTAATATCTGCTTACATCTCTAAAGAGATAAGCTCTTTGACATATTGGAAAAATCAAATAGTTGTTAGACGAGAGTCTATTATCGATCACATTAATTTTTTGTATCGCCAAGTAATTGGTGGTCTGAAGTTGGTGGTCGGGTAACAATACAATTTCAAATTTTTTAAAGCAACTAAGGGCGCATGGTGGATGCCTTGGCTCTGAGAGGCGATGAAGGACGTGGTAAGCTGCGATAAGCTACGGGGAGATGCACACAATCGTTACATCCGTAGATTTCCGAATGGGACAACCCACTATACTGAAGGTATAGTACACCGTAAGGTGAGCCAACCCCGAGAACTGAAACATCTAAGTACCGGGAGGAAAAGAAAATAAATTAATGATTCCCTAAGTAGTGGCGAGCGAACAGGGAACAGCCTAAACTTGAGCGGCGTGCCGCTTGAGGGTTGTAGGACCACATTTAGAAACTGTCATCAAGCTGAATTTTTTGGAAAATTAAGCCATAGAGCGTGATAGCCGCGTAAGCGTAAATTGACAGGGACGAGTGGTATCCTGAGTAGGGCGGGACCGGAGAAATCCTGCTTGAATCTGCCAGCACCATCTGGTAAGGCTAAATACTCCTCAGAGACCGATAGTGAACCAGTACCGTAAGGGAAAGGTGAAAAGCACCCTAAACAAGGGAGTGAAATAGTACCTGAAACCGTGCGCCTACAAGCGGTCGGAGCATAGCAATATGTAACGGCGTGCCTTTTGCATAATGAACCTACGAGTTGCTCCTCACAGGCGAGGTTAAGTTCTTTAATAACGGAGCCGTAGCGAAAGCGAGTCCAAATAGGGCGCTTAGTCTGTGGGGGCAGACGCGAAACTTTGTGATCTATCCATGAGCAGGCTGAAGGTGTGGTAACACACACTGGAGGGCCGAACCCGTTAGCGTTGAAAAGCTCTGGGATGACTTGTGGATAGGGGTGAAAGGCCAATCAAACTGAGAGATAGCTCGTTCTCCCCGAAATGTTTTTAGGAACAGCGTCGCATTTTAGAAGTTTATGAGAGGTAGAGCTACTGATTGGGCTAGGGGGCTTCACCGCCTACCAAACCCTGACAAACTCCGAATGCTCATAAATATCTGCGGCAGTGAGGCTACGGGCGCTAAGGTCCGTGGCCGAGAGGGAAATAACCCAGAATAACAGCTAAGGTCCCTAATACGTAGTTAAGTTGATCAAACGAGGTGGGGTTTCTATAACAGCCAGGATGTTGGCTTGGAAGCAGCCATTCATTTAAAGAGTGCGTAACAGCTCACTGGTCGAGAGACCCTGCACGGAAAATAATCGGGCATCAAACTACGAACCGAAGCTTTATGATGCGACTTTGAGTCGTATTCGGTAGGGGAGCATTGAAATCTGCATCGAAGGTGATGGGTGACCATTGCTGGAGCGATTTCAAAAGAAAATGTAGGTATAAGTAACGATAAAACAGGTGAAAAACCTGTTCGCCGTAAGTCTAAGGGTTCCTGATCAACGTTAATCGGATCAGGGTTAGTCTGGTCCTTAGGTGAACCCGAAAGGGGTAGCTGATGGAAAGCTGGTTAATATTCCAGCACCAGCATTAGTTTCGATGGGGCGACGCAGTATTGAAAGTTCCTCGCACTTACGGAATAGTGCGATTAAGGGTGTAGCTATAAGCTTTGTAGGTAAATCCGCAGAGTTTGGCAAAACCTGAAAGTACACTGAGGCTTCGGCCAAAGTGAGTGAACCTAAAAGCTGCCGAGAAAAACCTCTAAGGTTAGGCTAATGCTGCCAGTACCGCAAACCGACACAGGTAGACGGGATGAATATTCTAAGGCGCTCGGGTGAGCCGTGGAGAAGGAACTAGGCAAATTAACGCTGTAACTTCGGGATAAAGCGTACCGCAGCGATGCGGTCACAGTAAAATGGTTCAACCAACTGTTTAACAAAAACACAGGGCCCTGCAAAATCGAAAGATGACGTATAGAGCCTGATACCTGCCCGGTGCTGGAAGGTTAAGGAAGGGTGTTCGGACGCAAGTCCAAAGCTCCTGACTGAAGCCCCAGTAAACGGCGGCCGTAACTATAACGGTCCTAAGGTAGCGAAATTCCTTGTCGGGTAAGTTCCGACCTGCACGAATGGTCTAATGAGTTGAACACTGTCTCCTCCACGAGCCCGGTGAAATTGTAGTATCGGTGAAGATGCCGGTTACCCGCCACGGGACGGAAAGACCCCGTGAACCTTCACTACAACTTTGCATTGATTTTGAACAACCGATGTGTAGGATAGTTGGGAGACTTTGAAGCCGCCTCGCCAGGGGTGGTGGAGTCAACGTTGAAATACCAACCTTTGTTTGTTTAGAGTCTAATCCCTTGCGGGAAACAGTGCATGGTGGGTAGTTTGACTGGGGTGGTCGCCTCCTAAAAAGTAACGGAGGCTTGCAAAGGTTCCCTCAGTACGGTTGGTAATCGTACGTAGAGCGCATCAGTATAAGGGAGCTTGACTGTGAGACAGACAAGTCGAGCAGGGGCGAAAGCCGGCTGAAGTGATCCGGTGGTTCTGCATGGAAGGGCCATCGCTCAAAGGATAAAAGGTACTCCGGGGATAACAGGCTGATCTCCCCCAAGAGCTCATATCGACGGGGAGGTTTGGCACCTCGATGTCGGTTCGTCACATCCTGGGGCTGGAGAAGGTCCCAAGGGTTCGGCTGTTCGCCGATTAAAGTGGCACGTGAACTGGGTTCAGAACGTCGCAAGACAGTTCGGTCCCTATCTGTGGTGGGCGCAAGTAAATTGAGAGGACGTGACCTTAGTACGAGAGGACCGGGTCGCACGTACCGCTGGTGTATCTGTTGTGCCGCCAGGTGCAATGCAGAGTAGCTATGTACGGACAGGATAAACGCTGAAAGCATCTAAGCGTGAAACCTTCCTCAAGATGAGTTTACTTTTAAGGGTCGTCAAAGACGATGACGTTGATAGGCTACAGGTGTAAAGCTAGTAATAGCAAAGCCGAGTAGTACTAATTGCCCGTAAGCTTTAATTTTATTTTTGTCTCTCTTCTGACAACTATTTTCCAATATGACATTATTATGCGGTTCGCTTTCAGCTCTGTTGCTGTTAGCTTACAGCCATCTTTTTATGGTGGTTTTGCCGAGGGTGTTCACCTCTTCCCATACCGAACAGAGAAGTTAAGCCCCTCATGGCCGATGGTACTGCACCAAAATGCGGGAGAGTAGGTAGCTGCCATATTTATTTAAAAAAGCCTTTCAGAAATGAGAGGCTTTTTTGTTTTCTGTTCTATCTTGGTTGCTACTGCAAAGCCAACAAATCATGCTGTACAGAAAAGAACTGGTGCTTGGTGTTTTTTATTTTTCCATATTTCAGGCTTCTTCCCAAACCATTGCAACCTTTAATTCCATTCAACCAGCAGTCCAAACGCAAAACCTTGTTTTACCTGCCACGCATACGTTTCAGCGAATCGTGCGGTCGAACAGCACTTTGTTATCTGGCGAAACCGTAGGCATCAATCTGGATTTTACCGGTTACGTTCCAATTAGCGGCAGTAGTAGCAACGGTTATCTTTCCATCAGCAGCGAACGCGTATATGCGGGAGCGGCTATCCTTTCCATTTCATTAAACCCTACGACAAAACTTTGGACAATTGGCGACGGCGGCAACGTGCCCTTTCCTTTTTCCGATATAGGTTATGTAAACGCCTTCTGCGCCGGAACCGTTATGCCCAACGGGCACGTAATGGTTTGCGAAGAAACAATGGCCGGTGCTGACTACAACAGTGATGGTTACAACGATGACGGCTGGATTATCGAAATTGATCCGGCATCACGTACGGTTATTAATCAAGACGGTGTGGGTGGCGTTGACAAACTATGGGCAATGGGACGTCAAAAACATGAAGACGTTGTTATGACTCCCGATATGTCCGTCGCTTATTGGAGCGCTGATAACGATACGGCTGGCTATGTGTACAAATTTGTTCCCGCTGTTCCGGGAAATTTTTCAGTGGGTAATTTATATGCGTTGCAAACCACATCCTCGTTGGGCGGCGGCACCTGGCAACAAATTCCAAATACAACTGCTGCTGAGCAAAACAATACGACAACATCAGCAAAGGATGCCGGTGCTTATAATTTCGTCCGCGTTGAAGGCATTGAACGCGGCCCCGACGGCAAAATTTATTTTGCCGCTACGACGTCGGGAAGAATTTACCGCTTTAATGATTTGGGCAACACGGTTGATCAATTGGAAGTGTTTGTGGAATCAACGGACTACGATGTTGACGGTGCCGGGCCGTATCCGCCTGTCGCCTGGGGTAATGGCGCAGACAACCTTGCTTTCGACGGCGAAGGAAATTTGTGGGTATTGCAGGATGGCGGTAACGATTACATCTGGGTGGTGGCGCCTGATCATACGGCCGTGGCTCCAAAAGTCAAACTCTTTGCCATCATGCCTGGTGGCAGCGAACCGACGGGCATTACCTTCTCACCCGATTACAAGTATTTGTTCATGTCTGTCCAGCACCCGAACAACAGCAATACGAGTTCGCAAACTGATGCGGCCGGGAACGCGGTGGTGTTTGATGAGTCAACAGCGATTGTGATTGCCCGACAAGAAAACCTCGGCGCCAACGTTCCACTGCCGGTGAATCTTACCTCTTTTGAGGCAAGAACGGAAAAAAACACCGTTGAATTAAATTGGAAAACGGCAAGCATCAGCAACGATGAATTCACAATCGAACGATCAATCAACGGCGTACATTTCGACGCAATTGGAACCGTGAAGCAATTAGCTTCTTCGTTTCGTTTTGTTGATGACAAACTTCCGCTTGCGAACAATCTTTATTATCGCCTAAGACAAAAAGACAAAGACGGAAAGATTGTCTATTCGGAAACAAAAACGATCAATATAGAGAAACAGAGCATCCTAAGATTATTTCCTTCGCCGGTTTCTGATAAACTCATCGTTCAGCTTTCAAACGCAACCACAGGGCAAGTTTCCGCAACCATCATAAACGCAGCCGGTGTAACCATCAGTCGGCAGGTAAGAAGCGCCACGAATAATTTTGAGATTCATGTGAAAGAATTGCCCGCTGGCACCTATTACCTGATTGTAGAAACGGCTGAAGGAAAAAGCACAGCATCATTTACTAAAAAATAAAATGCGCCGGTAATCAAAAGTGTAAAACTCATCCCGACCGCACTCTTGCTTTGTGTTGCTGTCTTTTCTGCATTTGCACAGCAATCTGCACTGCGGCGCAGCTTTGTTTTTTTCGGTGATGTGAGAATAACACTGGACGAACCGCCTCATTTGAATTCAAAACACGAAAGCTTCGTTATTCTTTATGCGCTTCCCAACGGCAATACCGCAGAACAAACAATGGGAAAAAAGATTTCCGCAGGTGACGACTGGCATTTCGACATTCAACACATCAAAGCACAAACAGCCTTCCTGCGCCGGCAATTACCGAAGAAGAATATTGTTGTTGCCTATTTAGAAAACACAGACAAAAGCTGGCCGCAGTGGAAAACAAAACATGCGAACTACGTTGGCGAAGTGCAACACATCGTTAATACAATTTTCAATCTTTTCAGGGGGAGGAAAGCACTTTACCTAAACGGTCATAGCGGCGGCGGCCGTTTCATTTTTAGTTATCTTGACGGCGTTGATGTAATCCCTTCGTTTGTAAAAAACATCAGTTTTTTGGACAGCAATTACGGTTATGATTCAACCTACTTGCCAAAACTTCAAAACTGGTTGCAACAAAATAAGGAAGCGAAGCTGAATGTATTTGCCTACAACGACAGCATGGCTTTATTAAATGGAAAACGCTTTGTTTCCGATACCAGCGGAACCTGGTATCGCAGCGGCTTGCTGCTTCGTCACCTGACGCAAATATTTCCCTTCGAAAAAAGAAGAGATGACAGTTTAATTATTTATCAATCACTGAACAAACAAGTTCGCTTCTTTCTAAAAACAAATCCTGAAAAAAAGATTTATCACACGCAACAGGTTGACCTGAACGGTTTCATTCATTCCATTCTTGCCGGTACCAAACAAGATGAAAAGCGTTACAAATATTTTGGTGAGAGAGCTTACTCAAGCTTCATCGAATAATCACACTGCGTTTCTTTCACTGTATTCAACCTTGTTTATAACGGACGGTAGAAAATGCGGGTGAAGAAACAGAGGCCCGATAAACACAACAGCACTTACCGCAAAGATTTCCACCAAAAACGAAATTGGTTTGTTTCTTGCTTTCAGCGAGGCAATTGTAAACCCTTAAAAAGCCAACGTATGAAAAGAAACACTTTGCTTGCTCTTGTAGCCCTCGGTTCTTTGCTTGTTAGCTGCAAAAAAGAAAACAACAACACATCGGACGGTTCGAATGTCAGCTATCAACTGGTTGCCGCTGATCGGTCTTCCACTCTGGGTGCGGTGAACACTGAAAGTTCCACTTTACAAACGGCAGCGGCCATTAACTGGACTTCCGGCTTTGCCAACGTAACGGAACTAAAGTTTGAGGCTAAAAACAAGGAGAACGACATTTCTTACCGCTCGGGAACAGACCGGCACATTGATCTCTTCAATCCTGTTGCTTCGGCCGGTACAATCCTGATTCCTTCGGGAACTTACGATCAGGTGAAATTCAAACTTGAGTTGGCTCCAACAAACAACGAACCGGCTTTGGAATTGGAAGGAAATTACAACGGCACTCCCGTTATTCTTCGGGTATCGCAACCAATAGAAATCAAGGGAGCCCAGCAAAACGTAACAGTCAGCGACAACAACGGCTATACCGCTATCACCGATCTAAATCTTTCCACCTTGCTGAACAATGTTTCGGCTAATTCATTAAACAACGCTACCCGCACCAATGGCCAGATTATTCTTTCTTCTTCGTCAAACCAAAACCTGTACAACCGGTTGGTGGGCAACTTGCGCGACCACGAGAACGAATGCCGGTGGAAGCGTAAGTAAAATGTTTTTGAAAGCCCTGAAATTGTTTCAGGGCTTTTTATTTCAAGCGATTAAGCAGGCATGGCATTATTTTTCCTGTGATATTCCAAGGTTCGGTTCAAGCCTTGTTCATGAACAAAACCACTGTCAGTCAGGCCTTGCTTCAATTATTGGTTAGAGTGTATAACCAGTCTATCCAATCCTACTATTTTTTCCCCGACGTTATCATTTGCGGACATCATCGCCTGGAGCGTGGCGACTTTGAATTCTTGTTGAAAGAAGGCTATATTGTTCCCTATCACACCGACTCATTCGGCAAACTTTATCGTCTTACAAAAAAAGCCGAAGAAGCATTGCACACACAACTGCGTGTGCGGAAGTACCGTTCGCAAAAAGCAAAGGAAGTTGCGGAGCAGGCTGATTTCTCTTTCTATTAAATTCTTTTTCTGCCGCCTCTTTCTTACGCCAAGGTTATTGAACATGAGGGTGTGGCACTATTTTCTTATCGTAAAAGAAAAAGAGTATGCTAGCCTTTGAGTTTAAGCAGCCGTTGGAAGTAACAACCGCTTATGGCGACGGCTACATTTGGTACATGATTGACTACGGTCCCCACGCCGATACGCTTTACACCGTTATCATTAAAGAAACGGGTGAGTGCTGGCAAATGTGCCACAAAGATTTTCGTGTAAAAACAAATACAACGTTGGGTATCCGGAAACATTACGAAAGCCCGCAGAATAAAGCCGTGCGTTCACAAGCGCACACAAACAGTGCTGTGAAGCAGTAGCAAGCTGCTTTTAAATGGCACAGTTTTTTGAACTTTTTATAAAAATTTTGAGTTATGCCAAATTGGTTGAGAGCGTTGATAGCCGGCTATGGTGCCAGCAAATTAGGTGGCGGTTGTTTTGGAACAATCGTAGTGTTTGTCATCATTTACATGCTGCTTGGCCATTGCGGCGGCGGGCATTACCATTAATCTTTACACAGCCGTTTCGGAACAGGGAATGCAATACGACGTTCCCTTTTTAATTTTCCGTTATGCAAGCACCGCAAAATTTTAACGGCAAGGTCTTTCTCAATCCCGTTTCGACGGAGATGATGAAACCCGGCTCGTTCTTCCGGGTAATGCGAAAATTTCTTCAAAAGCACCCGGAACGGGAGCCTGCGTCCCCGCTTGGCCCTTTTAGCGCAAGTGCAGAAGTATTGCAACAACTTCCGTCGCAAACCCTTCGCGTTACCTGGCTGGGGCATTCAACGCTTTTGATTGAAGTGGACGGGAAACGTTTCCTTACCGACCCCGTTTGGTACAACCGCGTTTCGCCGTTTCGATTTCTCGGGCCCAGGCGTTTCTTTCAAAATCCTTTGCCGCTGAGCCATCTTCCCGCAATTGATGCGGTGCTCTTGTCGCACGATCACTACGATCATTTGGATAAACAAACGCTACTTGCTTTAACCCGCAAAAACATTCCGGTCATAACCATGCTTGGCGTGGGCAGGCGCCTTGTAAACTGGGGCGTTCAAAAAAATTTGATCACGGAATTGGATTGGTGGCAGGAAACAAAAATTGATGGAGGCTTTACCGTAACCGCAACACCTTCGCGTCATTTTTCGGGGCGTTGGCTCAACGACCGTTTTAAAACACTGTGGGGCGCTTTTGTCGTTAAAGCACCAGTGCACAACATTTTCTTCGGCGCTGATTCGGGTTATTACAACGGCTTTGCCGAAATCGCGGAAAGGCTCGGGCCTTTTGATATTGCGATGCTTGAAATTGGCGCTTACAACGAAATGTGGGAAGCCATTCACATGGGACCGGAAAAGGCGGTACAGGCTACCCTTGATCTGGGCAGGCCTTTGCTTCTGCCCATTCACTGGGGAACGTTTAGCCTGGCCATGCATCCCTGGAAAGAACCGGTTGAACGATTAATAGCAGAAGCGGCAAAGAAAGACGTGAAGTTGATTTTGCCTGCACCCGGCGAATCCGTTACGGTAAATAAAGAACCGTACAACAGCCAGTGGTGGACGCAGTATCGTTGAGGCCTCACTTAACAGGAACGGGATTTGCGCTTCCTTAAAAAAAGTTATGGAAGATAATAAGCAAAAGAAAAACGAACAGCGGATGGGCGAACCGAATCCAACGGTGAATGCACCCGGCTCGAAGGTAGCCGATTACGGTGATGTGGAAGGCGGGGAAGGCGCTGGCGATGAACGGTCTCACCGCACTACCGACAAAGCTGATCGCGGCAGGGTAGAGCCCTTAAAAGGAAAAGATGAAACCCTTGGCACACCGTAAGCCAACAACTGATTTTTTGAAGAGAAGCAGGTTTCTGCTTCTCTTTTTATTCAGTGGGATTGTTCATCACCTGCTGGGCAATTTGCTTTTTCAGATTAATCTCGTTCACATCACCCGAAGCTTTGATTTCGTATAAAGGTGTTACTGTAACACTTGGATTGTGCAACAGAGTAAAATGCGCACCGGTTATCTTTTGCAGTTCGGCATCGTCAACAAAAACCGAATACACATTTAAAAAACCCACAGGGGTCATGCTCATGTCAATTGTTTCTACATCGTAATTCACTTTATATCCCTTTCCGTTGAACGGTACTTTAATCGTCTTCATGTTGCGTCGTTGTTTCTGGCTTTGCTGAAAATATTGTACCGCCGTCCCTTTGCGAAAAGACAAATGTGGCAGTGCCTTTGCAGCAGTTAAACAGATAATTGTCGGTTATGAAAAAGAGGATGCTTTTTGGTTTTCTGCTTTGCACCTTCACGGCACATTCCTTTGCACAGTCGGCCGGAGTGAAAAAGAAAAATGGCCCGGCAAAAACAGTTGCCAAAAACAAAAGCACAAGAGCGGCAAAAGATTCCGTGGTTACTTTATCAAGCACAGGCCGCTACGACGCTTTTGCCTCATCATCAAAGCTGCTCATTACCGACCCTACCGTTAACCGGCTTAATCAACGAGCGAACGGCTCCGGCCTGCGCATAAGCGGATCGGGTATTGTTGGAATGCCTAAGGGATCATACGGTTTTGCCAACGGTCATCTCTTGCTGCGCAATACAACCGCAACGTCTTCCGGCACGGCTTATGGCAGCGGCGCCGTGGGCACGGGCACAAGCATACAGGGCGTTGGCACAAGCGAGGCAAGCATTGGTGTAAACGGGAAAAATCCTTACGCTGTTTCGTGGCTTTGGGGCGACCGTCAACCGCGTTCTATTCGGAATGATTCGGCAAGAAGGCACTAAGAATTACGATTCTTTTATTTCTCTTACCTCGTAACGAGAAGCATAAGGCAAAGGCTTTACAGGCTCGTGCAAATAAGCCGACCACACATGCGTAAACGAAGCGCCAAAATACAAGATGAGCGATGAGTAAAACACAAACAACAACACCAGGACAACGCTTGCCGATGCGCCGTATAAATTGCTGATGTTGCTGTTGATGAGCAGGAGCCGCAACACGTATTTACCGGCGGTAAAAAGAATAGCCGTTACAAAAGCCCCGCTGAAAGCCACTTTCCACGAAGGCCGGGCATCGGGCAGCAACCGGAAAAGAACGCCGAACCAAAGCGTTACAAACAACAGCGAAAGCACATAGTTGAACACGCTATTAATGTAAAGCGCTAGTGCCGGAAAAACGGCCGCAATGCTTTTGCCCATTTGCGCTTTTGCCGCTTCGGCAAGTATGCTTACAAGAATTAAAACGCCGGTAGCCAAAATGATAAGAACCGATTGTAAACGGGTACGCAACTGTTTGGCAACGCTTCTTCCCTCAACCACTTTAATGCGCCACAGTTGGTTGATGGAACTTTTTATCACCATCAGCATAGTTGTAGCTACCATCAACAAAAAAAGAAAGCCAAAGGCAGTTATCCAAACGTTGTGCGCAAGCTGGCGGAAAGCGATCAACGTATCTACCACTTGCCGAACGCTTTGTTCGCCAACGATGCCCGAGAGATCGCGGAACAAGCTGTGCCTTATTTTCAGCGGGTCAAGAACCAGCCCCATGAATTGCGTAAGCAAAATCAAAATAAACGGCAATGCAAAAGAAGTGAAAAAGGCGGTGGCGCCGGCCATGCGCAATGGGTCGTTGTGAATTAAATGCGCAAAGGCCCGTTTAAAAATTGCGGGCAGGTGTGAAAGAGAGAACTTCAGTTTTGTTTGAACAGCGTGCGCCATCCTACAAACTAAATAAAATTCCTTGCCATTTCTGCGCTTCTGTTTTCATAAACTTTGAATTTGCGTTTGTATCAAGGCAATGAACTTTTATAAGCACAGTTTCTATTTTCATGACGATGCATCGAAAGCTTAATGGATAGACGAACTCTTGGTTCATAAAACTGTTTCGCACGGAGCGAAGGGCCAAAGGAAAAGAAACCGCCAATCACAAACCGTTTAAGGTATGCTTCTTGTTTTTTTGCAGTTATGAGCGAAGAACTCGATGTTGATTGTCCTTTGTGCGGCCGGCCGTTGGCGCATCCGTATAACCGCCATCACTTGCTGCCTTTGAGCAAGGGCGGCAAAGGAACCACGACGGTTTTGCTGCACAAAATCTGTCACGATAAAATTCATTCGGTATTTACCGAAATGGAACTGAAGCGGCATTATAACACCATTGAAAAATTAAAGGCTGACGAAGAGATCGCTAACTTTTTGAAATGGGTGGCGAAGAAGGAACCGCAATTTTATGATGGGTCGGTGCGCAAGAATAAAGCCTGATACGATCGTTCACAACGCGGAATGCTTCAGGCTGCACAAAGGAATTTTAAAACCGTTTACGTTGGCATAATTCTTTCGCAACACTCTCTAAATTTTCTTATGAACCGGAACGAAGAAAAAGAACCGCTGCAAAAGCCTGATGGCAAAAACACAGATGAACAATTTGGCGCAGCCAACACGGTTTCTACTATTGAAGAAGACAACGAAAGAAGGCCGTTGGACAAAATAGAAGGTCACATGCGCAACGGTGAGTTGGGCGGCAACATGCAAGAAGAAGGCAATCACAAAAAATAAGCGTTATGGACAACGACAAAGGAAAGTTTGAACAGCAGGACCATCCGCTCAAGAACACCGACAAGGCTTTTGTGCAAGTGGGCAAAAACGGCGAGCCGGTAATGCCCGAACATACAGAGGAAAGCAACAAAACAGAAAAGCCCGGCGAGAAAAGAAACATTACGTACGACAGGCCTTAAGCAGAAAACCGTTATTGCTAAACAAGACAAACGTTTTTATGGAAAACAAAAATTACGGCGATCCAAACAGGGCGTATCGCGAAGAACTGAACGAGAAAGGCAGCACGTTTACCGATACTCATGCAGAGTCGGAAGCAAGAGACAAAGCAAAAATTGAAAAAGCCGCCACGGGACAAAGCCAGAAGATGGACGGCGGAAATCCGCACGCAGAAGAGGATACGGTGAGCGACGAGGAGATTAGAAGAGAAACGTTGGAGAAGAAGTAGTTGATTGGTTGACCGGTTGATTAGTTGACTGGTTAATTGGTTATGCACAAATCAACTAATCAACCGGTCAACCAATTAGCCCAACTGATTTTTCAAAAAGCTTTCAATAGCACTGCACGGAACCATAAAGGGCTTGTCGGTAATGTTTATTTGCAGGCTTTGCCCGCCTACGGTGTAGGCACCCACGATCTTGTTTCCAAAAACAGACACGTTGAAATCGCCGCGGCTTGTATCGCCGTTAAAGTTCCCGCCTTGTCCTTCTACGGCCCGCCGCGCTTTGGCTAAAACGTCTTCGGCATTTCCCGAAAAAGGAAGAGAAAATTCACACGCCATAAAATTGATTTCTGCAAAGAAAAGACCTTGCTGTGAATTGGCAATATTCAACGGCCAATCGGCAACAAGCAATGGCAATGAATAATACTCAGGCGCAAGTTCACCCGCTTGTTTAGGTTTTGCCTGTTGCCGATTGGCCGTTGCTCATTCATAACGACCGGAAAGCATGCGGCTAAAACGCTTTACATCCGCTTCGGGTGCAAGCGGATAATTGTACACGATGTGCTGCGCCAATTGGTGCGCAAAAAAAGGCGCAAGCGATGTTCCTTTTGTTCCCATTCCGTTTAAAATTCCCACATTTTGAAACACAGGATGAAAGCCTACAAAAGGCCTGCGTTCAACAGTTGCCGGACGCACCGCTGCCTTGTGTTCAATTACTTTGTACGGCTTTTTTAGCCAGCGGTTCAGAGCGTTGGTAGTTGCGGTAAAAAATTGTTCGGATGGTTTGCCGTCTTCAAATTCCCATTGATAATTTGAACCGACCCAAAAGGTATTTTTTTGCGGCAGCGGCGCAAGCATTATTCCTCTTTTGAACACATGATCGACAGGCAAATCTTCGCATTCAATCACGAGGGCTTCACCTTTGATGGCTGAAAAAGGCAGGAGCGAAAACCAGGGATTATCTGTTGCAAGAATGCCCTCGCAAAAAACAATTTTTTGTGCCGAGATGTTTCCGTATTGCACGCCGTCTTCTTTTACCTGTAATTCTTCTATCCTGAATTTTTCTTCGTGCAAGGCTTGCATTGCCGCCAGCTTTTTTTGCCACAAAGAGAGAAGGATTTGAAGGCTGACCGAGTAGGCCGGCCCGATTTCGCCGCAGCCAAAATCGTAATGGAAAAATTCATTGAAACGGTTTTGATCGGGATAGGCACGAAGAAAAGTATCGTTTTCCGAGATGCGCTCGATAAAGGCATTGCGCATTTGCGGTGAAGGGAAAAAATCAATGATGTTTCGGCCGTAAAGAAGAACGGCGTCGAGATATTGACCCAGTTCGGTATAGGTTGTTTGTGCAAAGCCGGACAATTCTTCGGCCATCCAGGTACGAACGTAACGCCGGCCGGTAACGGGATTGATGATGCCCGCCGCTATTTTCGACGACGAGTTTTCCGCACCGTCGTCAATCACCATAAACGATTTGCCTTCCTTGTGAAGCCACCACGAAAGCAAAGTGCCGCAAATGCCTTGTCCAACAATCAGTACATCGGTTTGCATGGCGCGAAGGTAGAGTAAGGAGATAGGAGGTGGAATGTAGGAGGTGGAATGTAGGAGGTTAGGGTGGGCTGTGAAATTGTTTTCTAAATTCTATCTCCTACCTCCTGTCTCCTGAATTCTCCTTAATTTGCCCGTCCATTTCTTTGCTATGAACAAGTATGCAATCATCGTCGCCGGAGGGTCGGGCAAGCGCATGGGAAGTGCGGTACCCAAGCAGTTTTTGTTGTTGCACGGCAAGCCCGTTTTGTACTACACCATCAAAACTTTTTTGGAGGCCTTCGACGATCTGCAGCTTGTTTTGGTTTTGCCAGAGGACTATGCCGACATGGGCCGCGAGATCATTGACGCTTACTTTGATTACAACCGCATTCAAATAACATCGGGCGGCGAAACGCGATTTCATTCCGTGCAAAACGGCTTGCGGTTAATACACAGCGATGCCATCATTTTTGTGCACGACGCGGTGCGTTGTTTGGTAACGGTGGACCTGATTCAACGCTGTTACGAACACGCCTTGCGCATGGGCAGCGCCGTGCCGGTAACCATTTCCCGTGACAGCGTTCGTTTGCTCAACGAAGAGCTCAATGATAACGAAGTCCTCGACCGCAACAAAGTAGTACTGGTGCAAACGCCGCAAACTTTTCACAGCCGCATTTTGCGTCCGGCTTTTGAAATAGATTTTAAGGAACGCTTTACCGACGAAGCAACGGTGGTAGAAGCCTACGGCCTGAAAATTTCGCTGATAGAAGGCGAGGAGAATAATTTAAAAATTACGCGGCCGGTGGATTTGCTGATTGCAGAAAAGTTGTTGGAAGCAAACCTGTCGCCGCAGTCCGTGTGAAGCCGCAACATTGCCTGCTATTTCAACAAATTCTTTATCTCATTCAATTTCAACAAAGCTTCTACAGGAGTTAAGCGATTGATGTCAATGCCCTCAAGCATCTGACGAATGTCGTCGAATGTTTGGCTGTGCGCATCAAAAATGCTCAGTTGAAGTTTTGGCGTCGAAAGGTTTTTTACGTTTTCGGTAAGTGCCCCATCCACGTGTTTTGCTTCCAATTGCTTCAACACCTCGGTTGCCCGTTGCACAAGGCTTTGCGGCATACCGGCCATCTTTGCCACGTGAATGCCAAAGCTGTGCGTGCTGCCGCCCGGCGCCAGCTTGCGCAGGAAAATAATTTTGTTGCCTACCTCTTTGTTGGTGACGTGAAAGTTTTTCACCCGCGGCAATTTGTTTTCCAACTCGTTCAACTCGTGGTAGTGTGTCGCAAAAAAAGTTTTGGGTTTTTCCGGTGCCAAATGCAAATGTTCAACAATGCTCCAGGCGATAGAAATACCATCATAGGTTGATGTGCCTCTTCCAATTTCATCGAGCAGTATCAAACACCGAGACGAAACGTTGTTGATGATAGACGCCGTTTCGTTCATCTCCACCATAAAGGTGCTTTCGCCGGCACTCAAGTTATCCGAAGCACCGACACGGGTAAAAATCTTATCCGTCAGCGAAATTCTTGCTTCACTAGCTGGGACAAAACTGCCCGTGTGCGCCATCAATGTTATCAGCGCAGTTTGTCGCAACAGAGCCGATTTACCGCTCATGTTCGGACCGGTAAGAATGATGATTTGCTGTTCGTCTTTGTTTAGCAACAAATCGTTGCTGATGTACGATTCGCCTTGCGGCAAACTGCGTTCAATTACCGGGTGACGGCCTTCTTTAATTTCTATTTCGTCACCTTCGTGCAGGACTGGCTTTTTGTAATTGAATTGAAGCGCATTGGTTGCAAAACAACAAAGGCAATCCAAAGTAGCCGCAATCTGCGCATCTGTTTGTACCGGTTGAATAAAATCGTGCAGCTCGTTCAGCAAGGCATCAAACAGTTGCAACTCGATGGTTAAAATCTTTTCCTCTGCACCGGTAATTTTTTCTTCGTACTCTTTTAATTCAGGAGTGATGTAGCGTTCGGCATTGGCAAGCGTTTGCTTGCGCATCCATTCGGCGGGAACCTTTGCTTTGTGTGCGTTGGTTACTTCGAGATAATAACCAAATACGTTGTTGTATGCAATCTTCAGCGATGTGATGCCCGTAGCTTCGCTTTCTTTCTGCTGCAATTGCAAAAGATATTCTTTGCCGTTGTGCGCAATGTTTCGAAGCGCATCCAGATCCACATTTACATCTTTGTTAATGAAGCCGCCCTTTGCCGCCAACGCCGGCGGATTGTCCACAATAGTCTTGAAAATCTTATCGGCAATATAGCGGCAGGGATTGATCGCATCGCCCAAACGCTTCAGGTAATCGTTGTTGCTTTCGGTGCAAAGCTGTTTGATGCTTTCGATTTGCTTTAATGATCTTGCCAGTTGCAGGAGTTCACGCGGATTGATTTTCTTCAGCGGAATTTTTGAAACCAGTCGTTCCATGTCGCCGCATTGGCGCAAGGCTTGCAATAGCTTGGCACGAACGTCGGTAGTTAAAATAAAATGCTCAACGGTATTCAGCCGCTCGTTGATTTTTTGGATGTCTTTCAACGGAAAAACAATCCATCGCTTGAGCATTCTTGCGCCCATTGGTGTAACGGTTGCATCCAAAACATCGAGCAGTGTTTTGCTGCCTTCGTTGCTGCGGTGAATGAGTTCAAGATTGCGAATGGTGAAACGGTCCATCCACAAAAAATCAGCTTGTTCAAGGCTATGAACAGAAGTGATGTGCTGAAGATTCGGGTGCTCGGTTTCTTTTAAATAGTGGAGAATTGCGCCGGCGGCAATTAAGCCAGCGCCGGAGCCTTCGACGCCAAAGCCTTTCAGCGAATGCGTGTCGAAATGTTTCAGCAAACTTTCTTCGGCATACGCCTGCGTGAAAATCCACTCATCAAGCGTGTACGTGTAAAATTTGCTTCCGAATTCTTCTTTGAACCTGCGTTGATGATGACGTTGATAAATGACTTCTGCAGGTTTAAAACCACTCAACAATTTATCGGCATATTCCCTATCGCCTTCGGCAATAAAAAATTCGCCGGTGGAAATATCAAGAAAGGCAAGGCCGTATTGTGCATCCGAAAAATGAATGGCTGCTAAAAAATTATTGGCGCTGAAATCAAGAAGCTTGTCGTTTGTTGCTGTTCCCGGCGTCACCATTTCGGTTACGCCGCGTTTTACAATTCCCTTCGCTGCTTTTGGGTCTTCGAGCTGATCGCAAATAGCCACGCGGTAACCGGCTTTCACCAACTTGTGCAAATAAGTATCGAGTGCGTGATGCGGAAATCCGGCCAACTCATTGTCTGCTGCGCTGCCGTTGTTTCGCTTTGTTAACGTAATGCCCAGAACCTGTGAAGCAATGACCGCATCTTGTCCAAACGTTTCATAAAAGTCTCCCACGCGAAACAGCAAAATGGCATCAGGATACTTTGCCTTGATGGCTTTGTGCTGCTGCATCAGCGGTGTTTCGGCGGGCTTTGTTTTGCTCATGGTGATGACGACAAAAATAGCGGTGCAGTGGCGTTTCGGCTGCTTTTTTTATCCACGCGAAAGCCGCACTTACATTTGCACGCAAACAAAACGGAATGCGAAAATTGAGCATGAACGAATTGGGCCGCAAGTCGGTGGAGGAATTCCGGCAATCGGAAAAGATTCCCGTGATTGCGGTGATGGAAAACATTCGAAGTGCGTACAACGTGGGCTCCATTTTTCGCACGGCCGATGCCTTTCTTTTGGAAGGGATTTACATCTGCGGTTACACGGCTTACCCGCCGCACAAGGAAATTAAAAAAACAGCTTTGGGCGCAGAAGACACCGTAGCATGGAAGTATTTCAAAAATATCAGCGAAGGCATTGATGAACTGAAAACACAAGGCTATAAAGTTTATGCAATAGAACAAGCAGTGGACAGTTGGAAACTTGGTTCTTTCGAAGTGGACGATGATAAAATTGCCGTGATTTTTGGAAACGAAGTAACCGGCGTAGAGCAAAGCACAATTGCTTTGTGCGATGGAGTGATTGAGATTCCGCAACTGGGCATGAAGCATTCGTTAAACGTGGCTACAGCGGCGGGAGTAGTGCTTTGGGAATTGGTGCGGGCAAAGATTTCGGGCTAAATTTGCGGTATGGACACAATCATTGTAAAACCGAAAAATGCTGAGCAGGCAAGGGAAGTGTTGCAAGTTTTGAAACAAATGAAGGTGAAAATAGAAATTTATCCAGACCGCACGAAAGATGAGATTCTTGATTCAATTCAAAGAGGTGCGAAACAAGCGGCGGATTTCATCAAGGGAAAAATTCAATTAAGAGACGCACAAGAGGTTTTGGATGAGTTATAGAGTTGTCCTTACCCCTGAATGTGAACGAGAATTGAAGTTTCTTTCCAAGAAGCACGCTTCTTTTAAAAATGACCTGCAAACGCTTATTAATTCGCTAAAAGAAAATCCAGTTCAGGGTAAACCGCTTGGCAACAATTCTTATAAAATCCGGCTTGCTATTACAAGCAAAGGAAAGGGTAAGAGCGGTGGTGGGCGGGTGATTACACATATTTTTGTTCAGGATGAATTTGTACTCTTAATCAGTATTTACGACAAGTCTGATCAGCAAACGATCTCTGATACGGAAATCAAAAAGCGATTAGAATCCTACCTAAAAAATTTATGACAACCGTAAAAAATTATCTCTCTCTTATTAAGTTTTCGCACACCATCTTCGCCATGCCCTTTGCGTTGATTGGGTTTTTTCTGGCTATTAAGTCTGGTTTGTTTTTGGACGATAGTATGCCAACGTTATTCGGCACAGAGCAATGGAACTTGAATCGAACTATTGGATGGGGGTGGAACCGCCCGCTTTTTTTCGACCAGCGAACATATATTTTAAAGTTTTTGCTTATTCTGATCTGCATGATTACCGCTCGCAGCGCAGCGATGGCTTTTAACCGTTATCTCGATAGAAAATGGGACGCAATTAATCCACGAACCGCTATCCGGGAAATTCCCAAAGGTATTATCACGCCAAAAAATGCTTTGGTCTTCACCATCATCAGTTGCTTGCTGTTTATCACCGCGACGTTTTTCATCAACCGTATTTGCTTCTTTCTTTCACCGGTAGCGTTGGCTGTTGTGTTAGGCTATAGTTATACCAAACGCTTCACGCCGCTTTGCCACATGATACTTGGGTTGGGGTTATCCCTTGCACCAATCGGTGCTTATTTAGCGGTTACCGGAAAATTCAACTGGCTACCCATTTTGTTTTCGTTTGCCGTTATTTTTTGGGTAAGCGGCTTTGACATTATTTATGCCTTGCAGGATGAGGAATTTGACAAAGCCAACCGGCTTTATTCCATTCCGGCATGGCTCGGAAAAGCAAAGGCTCTGCGTGTTTCGGAAGTATTGCATTTGTTAAGTGCCGCTTCTGTAATGGCCGCCGGTAAACTGGGCGATTTTGGTTGGTTGTACTGGATTGGCGTGTTGGTTTTTGGCGGCATGTTGCTTTATCAACATTCCGTTGTAAAACCAAACGATTTGCGTCGGGTGAACCTCGCCTTTATGACGGCCAACGGCATTGCCAGCGTTGTGTTTGCGGTATTTGTGATTGCGGATTTATTTCTGCGTTGAGGCCAATCATTACTCATTCAGAATTAAAGTTATTGGGACGGATTCTCTCCATTGATTACGGAAAAAAACGCACCGGCATTGCCGTAACCGATCCGTTGAAAATTATAGCCACAGGCTTAACAACCGTTGAAACACCGAAGCTCATGACTTTTTTGAAAGAGTATCTTGCAAAAGAAACAGTCGAAGAAGTTATCATTGGCATGCCGACGAACATGGACGATTCCGATACTCACGCCACGCCGCTGGTGCGCCATTTTATACAGGCTTTTCAGAAGCACATTCCGGAAATTCCTATTAAAGAGGTCGACGAACGCTTCACGTCAAAGATGGCTTCGCAAGCCATACTGCAAATGGGCCTTAAAAAAAAGCAGCGTCAGAACAAGGCCTTGGTGGATGAGATTGCAGCAACCATTATGCTGCAGGAATACATCCGGAAATTTTAGATTTACGATTGCTGATTGCGGATTTTGATGGCCTACCTTTGGCGATAATCTAAAATCGCAAATCTGAAACCTGCAATCGAATGATTTTTCCAATAATAGCTTACGGCCATCCTGTTTTGCGCGAAGTAGCAAAAGATATAACGCCAGACTATCCCGGCCTTGATAAACTGATTGAAGACATGTGGGAAACCATGTACGCCAGCAACGGCGTGGGATTGGCCGCACCACAAATCAACAAATCCATTCGGTTGTTTGTGGTGGACAGTGCGCAGATTTTTGCCAACATGGATGATGATGAAAGAAAAGAAACTGATTATCCTGACGCACCCGGCATCAAGCAGGTTTTTATTAACGCACACATTGTAGAAGAAGCCGGTGAAGACTGGCCTTACAACGAAGGATGTTTGAGCATTCCAAAAATTCGCGAGGACATTTACCGTGCCGAAGAAGTAACCTTGAAATACATGGATGAAAATTTCCGGGAGCACACCAAAACCTTTGACGGCGTTACGGGCCGCATCATTCTGCACGAATACGATCACATTGACGGCAAGCTTTTCATTGATCACCTCTCGCCTTTAAAGCGCAAACTTCTTGGCCGCAAACTGAACGACATCTCAAAGGGTGCAATCAGGGTTGATTACAAAATGCTGTTTCCGAAAAAATAATCTGAACTGGAATTTGGGTTATTTGGATTTACAGGAAAGAAAGAGTCACTCAGTAGTAAACGACTCTTTCTTTATAAGACTGTTTCTCTGTCTTCCTGATCCTTTAAATCCGCCCAAATCGTGGTTCAAACATCAGCTCTTTGTTTTTGAATATTCCCGCCACTTCTCAATCACCTTCGCCATGTCATAGGGCAGATCACTTTCAAAGAAAACTTCTTTGCCCGTTGCCGGGTGGACAAAGCCCAATGTTTTTGCGTGCAGGGCCTGTCGCGGACAAATGGCAAAGCAGTTGTCCACAAACTGTTTGTACTTGCTAAAAATGGTTCCTTTTACAATCTTGTCGCCGCCGTAAAAATCATCGTTGAAGAGCGGGTGGCCAATGTATTTCATGTGTACGCGAATCTGGTGAGTGCGGCCTGTTTCCAGTATGCATTGTACCAAGGTTACGTAATTAAAACGTTCCACTACTTTGTAATGCGTAATGGCTTCTTTGCCGTGATCGCCTTCGGGATAGGCCTCGAACAATTTGCGGAAGCGAAGGTTTCTCCCAACGTGTGCGATGATCGTTCCCTCGTCGTTTTGCATATCGCCCCAAACCAACGCCAGGTATTGACGCTTTACGGTGTGATCGTAAAATTGCTTGGCGAGTTGCCGCATGGCCTTGTCGGTTTTGGCCAACACCAGCAAGCCGCTCGTGTTTTTGTCAATGCGATGCACAAGGCCAAAGCGAGGCAGTGTTTCCTCGGAGACGGAAGGATTTGTTTGTTGAAGATGATAAGCGATGCCGTTGAGTAACGTGCCGCGGTAATTGCCGCTACCGGGATGCACTACCAATCCTGCCGGTTTATTTACGATAATGATGTCTTCGTCTTCGTGAACAATGTTCAGCGGAATATTTTCGGGAACAACGTCCGTTGACTCGGGATGCAGATCGGAGTAAACAATGATTTGGTCAAAGGCTTTGATTTTGTAATTCTGCTTCACTTCTTTGCCGTTCACCAGAACCAATCCCGTATTGATGGCTTGCTGCAATTTGTTGCGGGTAGCGCCTTCAATGCGGTTCATCAAAAACTTGTCAATGCGGTAAGGCTCCTGGCCTTTGTCGGCGTTAAAAACAAACCGCTCGTAAAGTTCATCGCTGCTTTCCGGTTCGTCTGCTTTTGAATTGATTTCTTCGGCCATAGCCTGCAAAAATAAATAACGTGAGACGTGAAACGTCAAACGTGAGAACGTTGTGAACGATGGAGATAAAGACGTTACGGTATCATCGCTTTCGTTTCACGTCTAACTTCAATGTAGTTTTGCACCATGCGTGAAAAGCAGATCGTTGAATTTAAAGATTTGGGGCGAGTGGAGTACAAAGCAGCCTGGGATTACCAGGAATCCTTGTTGCAAAAAAATTTGCGTATAAAAAAAGAAGCGACCGACGCCATTGCCAACTGCCAACTGCCAACTGCAAACTATTTACTCTTCGTCGAGCATCCGCCCGTTTACACTTTGGGCAAGAGCGGTAAAATTGAACACGTGTTGATTAACGAAGAAGAAAGGAAAGCCAGGGGCATTGAATTTTATCATACCAACCGTGGCGGCGACATTACTTTTCACGGGCCGCAGCAGATTGTTGGCTATCCCATTTTAGATCTCGAAAAATTTTACACCGACATTGGCCGTTACCTGCGCGAACTGGAAGAAGTCATCATCTTAACGCTTGCTGATTTTGGTATCAACGCCGGCCGCTCAAAGGGCGAAACAGGCGTGTGGATTGACGCTGATGCAAAAGGCCGCGAACGGAAAATTTGCGCAATGGGTGTTCGGTGCAGCCGCTGGATTACCATGCACGGCTTTGCGTTGAACGTGAACACCGATCTGTCTTATTTCAATCATATCATTCCCTGTGGCATTCAAAACAAAAAGGTGACTTCGATGAAGGAAGAATTGGGAAGTGAAGTGCCCGTTGAAGATGTAAAAGAAAGCTTGAAGCGAAATTTCGAGAAAGTGTTTTTTGCCGAGCTAAGAGAAAAAGACTAGGAAGACAGGGGAACGCCAATGAAAAATGATAACAGGCATCCAGCCCTTTTTCTCTTCGCCTAAAATTCCTTCGTTAAATAAAACTTGCTTTTCTCCACAAGTTTGTCGTCGTTGTAGAGTTCAAACAAAAACCAACCGGCGTGCATGAAGTCGGTTTTGTCAAGCGTAAGCCCCGTGCGGTTGATGGTTTTTATCTCAAACAAAGGGCTTCCGTCTTCTTCAAAAAACTTGATGTGGTATTTCTGCCGGTCGGCATCAGGAAGGTTGACGTACACGTAGCCGTCCTTGTTGGTGTACACGTAAAAAGAAGGAACGAAGGTGGGCTTTTTAATTACCACTTCCGGCTTTTTGATTTCGGGTGTTTCGCGTGGATTTGTGCCAATGGGATTGTTGGCATTTCCCGTTGGCCCTGCCGGCAACGCAACTTTCGCGGTATCAAAGCCGGGCTTTTTTGGCGCGGTAAAAAAATAGCTGCCGTCTTTCTTCACAATAAAGAGGCGATAGAACATGTGGTCGTTCAGCGCCTTGTTGTCGGCAAAGCCGTTGAACTTTGCGTTCGCGTCGGCAAGCGTAACCAGCGTTGTGTAATTTTTTAAACTGTCGTGCGAACGTTGCACGCTGATTTGCTTTAGCGAGTCGTAAGGGTTTACCCAGCCAATGATAATGCGGGCATTGCCGTCGGCGTCCATGCCCATGTTGCGCACGTTAAATTTGGGTAACGTATCCTGGCTGAACGCGAGTACGGAAAGCAAAACAAAAACCGACAAACTAAAAAAACGCCTCATGCTGATTGATTGTGTCCTCTTCAAAGGGAGTAGCGCAAATATAAAAGTGAGCGTTTTCTTCAGTCGAAAATTAACGTCCCTTTTTTCAGCGAGGCATTTCCCTGCAATCCGCCGGTGTGTATCAGCAGCAACCTGCTGCCCGGCGGGAAACAGGCCTTCTTCAACAAATTGAAAGCAGCGAAGAAAGCCTTGCCGGTGTAAACAAGATCGGTTGGGATGTTTGTTTGTCCGTAAAACTCATTCATAAAATTCAAGAGGTCAGCGGTATATTTTGCGTATCCACCGAAATGATAATCCCACAGCAATTCAAACGCATCTTGTTTTTCTTGGGTTAATAAGTTTTGAATTTCCTGCTGAAGCGAAAAAGCATTTTTTAAAACCGGTACGCCAATGACTTTTTGCTGCGGCAGCGACGCTTTTATCAACCCGGCAAGCGTGGTGCCCGTGCCGACGGCACAAAGGATATGTGTGTAGAAATTTGTTTCGTTCTGGTACAAAATATCGCTTGCGCCCTGTACGCCCAATGCGCCGTAACCGCCTTCGGGAAGGGTGTAAATACTCTCGGCATCGTGTTCGGCAAAGACTTGCCGAGGAACGCTTTTGTTGCGGTACTCTTCTCTTGAAACAAAATACAATTGCATTCCATAATTTTTTGCCGCAAGCAACGTGTGCGACGGCATTTTCGGTTCTTCGCCGCGGATGATGCCGATGCTTTTTAAACCGATGAAATGCGTTGCGGCCGCGGTGGCAACGATGTGGTTGGAATACGCACCGCCGAACGTAAGCAGCGTTGTTTTGGCTTCGGCTTTTGCCGCTTTGATGTATTCTTTTAGCTTGAACCATTTGTTTCCCGACACGACGGGATGAAGCAAATCGAGACGCAAAACGTCTATCGTTTGCGGAAAAGAGTAGAAGGAAGAAATCGAATCAACACGGGGTTGTACAAACAGAGAACTCATGCTTAGTAGGGATAAAAATAAAGGCTATTTTCGCAGCAATTTTTTAAAAAACAAATATGAAACCGACGCTCGTTATTATGGCTGCCGGCATGGCCTCGCGGTACGGCAGCATGAAGCAGATACAACAGTTTGGTCCCAGCGGCGAAACCATTATGGACTACTCCATTTACGACGCCGTTAAAGCGGGCTTTGGCAAAGTGGTGTTCATCATACGAAAAGATTTTGCCGACGACTTTAAAGCCATTTTTGAACCCAAGCTGAAAGGCAGAATTGAAACCGAATACGTGTACCAGGAACTGGATGCTTTTATGGGCGCAACGCCGGTTCCCGCAGACCGGAAAAAGCCCTGGGGAACGGCACACGCCATTCTCTGTGCACACAATGCCGTAAGCGGCCCGTTTGCGGTGATTAACGCGGATGATTTTTACGGCGAAGACGCTTTTGTAAAAGCCAATAACTTTTTGGTGATGGAATGCCGCGAAGATTTGTACGGCATCATTGCTTACCGTCTTGCCAATACTTTGTCGGATCACGGCACGGTTAGCCGCGGTGTAATTGACGAAGACGCTAACAATGAAATGGTAGGCATTAACGAGCGGCTGAAGGTTTACCGCGACAACGGACAAATGGTGGACGAGCAGGGCGATACCAAATTGTCCATCGTTGAAGAGGCAAAAGCTTCAATGAATTTTTGGTGTTTTCATCCTTCAATATTTCCGTACATCCGCGAGGAGTTTGCCGCATTTTTGGGTAGAAGCCTGAACGATCCCAAAGCTGAATTCCTGATCCCGTTTGTGGCCGACCAGTTCATCAAAAGCGGACGCGGAAAAATTAAAGTGATTCCGACAAATGCTCCCTGGTTTGGCGTTACCTACAAGGAAGACGCACCAATTGTACAGCAAAAGCTCAACGGGTTGATTGGAGAGAAAACCTATCCCAACAAGTTGTGGTAAGCCGAAACGGTGATTTGGAATTTGAAGAATTACAAAGAAATAGAAACCGTTTTATAACAAAAGAGTCGTTCATCATTGAACGACTCTTTTATTTCTGTTAGAATCTTTAAAATCCACTCAAATCGTGGTTCAGATTAATTCACCTTCACCATGTACACGTAATCAGAAATCTTTTTTACCTGCTGGGTTCTGTCGGCGCCTTTCAAGCTGGAACTTGTCGGCAGCTTGATGTTTTGATAAACCGTGTCGCTTTTTTGCAATTGCGCCAGGGCATCGTAAATGTAGTTTGAGCGCACCGCAAACACCGCGTCTTCAACCAGGGATTGCTTGCCTTTCAAAATGCCAATGACTTCGCCGTTGCGATTCAGGATCGGGCTGCCGCTGTTGCCCGGATTTGCGGTAATGGAAATCTGGCAGGACAGCGTGTCGCCGTTATAACCCGTCTTGGCGGCTAAATAACCTTCGCCGTAAACAATGTCGTTTCTTGGATAACCAAGACTGAAAATTGGCTCGGCAACGTTTGCTGATGACCGCTTGATGGCATAAGGAATGGAGGCCGGTGATTTAAAGGCTGTGTCAATAATTTTTAAAATGGCGAGGTCACGCTTTTCGTCTGTGAAAATGAGTTTCGCTTTCAGGTCCTGCCCGTTGCTTTTTTGCACCGCAATGTACCTGGCGTTTTCAACAACGTGTGAGTTGGTAACAATGTATCCTTTGGTATCAATCAGGAAGCCGGTGCCACCACTGGTATATACCGGCGCAACGCCGGAGCTTTGCGCGGCAACGTCGTTGACCTGCTGTTCAAGCCGGTTTGTTTTCTGACCAATTTTATCAACTTGCTGGGTAATGTTGCTGATGTCGCGCCGCAGGTTAACCACTTCGTTTGGCGAATGACTTTTTGGCGAAAAAGACCAAACCACAGCACTGATGGAAAGCATGAGAATTCCCGCGACAGAAGCTGCAATAGCGGCTGTGCGCTTGTAGCGGTTAAACAGGTAAACCACTCTTGCCCGACCCTGCAATCGCGGCGATTCAATCTCGCCTCTTTCGGCCAGGTGAATGTGGGTTTCCTCCAGAACGGCCTTGAACTGGCGGGTATTTTCGTAGCGGGCCATTTGCTGCAAAAAGAAAGTATGCTCTACTACCGCCTGGTCTATTTCGGGATTGCTCTTGCGCAAGCTTTCAAAATACACCCGCTCATCCGGCGACATGTCACCGGCGATGTATCGCTCAACGGCATCCAGGATTGTTAAATCATCCATCACGGCGTCACATTTTTATATTGCGTAAAAAATATTTTTTTCAGTCGCATCAGGCATTTGTACTTCTGCGTCTTGGCGTTTTCGGCATTGGTGTAACCAAAGGTGCCGGCAATCTCCTGCATGTTCTTCTTCTGCAAATAAAAAGCCTCCAACAAGCTCTTGCACGGTTCGCCCAAACTGCCCATTGCCTTTTCCATCACGGTAAATTCGTTGTCGCGTTTTTCGTGTTCTTCCATTTCCTCGTCTACCAGTACAAAGTCCTCGGTGTTTTCGTGCAGGCTGTACTTGCTTTGCTGCATCAGCCTTTTTAGCCACAACCGGCGACACACAGAATAGACAAAGGTTTTTAGCTGGCAGTTTAATTCAAAAGAGCCCGACTGCACTTTTTGGTAAAGAACAATCATCGCTTCCTGAAAAATATCCTTTGCGTCTTCGGCGCTGCCGTTGTTGTTCACCACCAGCGCCTGTATCAAATTGAAATTTTCTTTGTAGATGGTTTCAATTGCTTTTCGGTCGTTCCGGGCCAGTCCCTGTAGTAAAGCGATTTGATGCTGCTCTGCTTTCAAGTGCAATCTTCGTTTAATTCGAAAAAGAGAAAAAAGTAACCCAAAGATGCGGGTAAAAAAATTTTTTGAAAAACCGGGTTACCTTTTTTCGCTGCCGGAATTAATCCTGTAAATCCGTGAGGTATGAAGAAGTTTTTACCGTTCCTTTTTGTGGCTTCGCTCGTCGCTTGCGACAATTCGGGAAAAGTAAAGGCCGATGTGGATACAACGGTGAACGATGTGAAAAATTCCAAAATCATTGACTCCGTTGAAGCAAAAGGAGGACGGATTTTAGACACGGTGAAAAACCAGGGACAGGTTTTACTCGATTCGGCCAAACAGAAAACAGACAGAGCAACGGACAACCTCCTGGAAAAGGCTGAAAAAGGAATTCACGATTTACGGAAAAAAGATTCAGTTCGATAAATTTTTTAAATCTAAAAATCAAACAACAATGAAAAAAGCCCTTTTAGTTTTGGCTGTAGCCGGTTTCTTCGCTTCTTGCAGCAATTCAAGTGATGCCGCTAAAAACACCAAAGACTCAATTGATTCCGTTGCCAAGTTGCAAAAAGAGTCGGTAAGCAACGCTGCTGACACCGCAAAGAAAAACATCGAGCAAATGGCTGACAGCGCAAAAAAGCAAGTTGATTCTACGCACAAAATGGCTGCTGACACTGCGCACAAATAAGGATACCCTTTGTTACCACAAACAAAAAGAAAACGACACATGAAAAAAGTATTGGGAATTTTCGCAATTGCCGGTGTATTGACGGCTTGCAGCAACACAGGTGACACGACGACAAACAAAGACAGTGCAACAATTACAACGACGAACACGATGACAACCGACTCTACTCACGTAGTAGCGCCGGCTGCTGGCGACACTGCTCACAAAATGGGCGATACTACCAGCAAAATGTCAACTTCTACAACAACCACTACAAAAGATTCTACAAAGAAGTAATTGTTGGTTGAGCGGTTTTGCAATCTGCTTGTCGGCACTACCGGTATAAATTTTTCTTGGCAAGCAATCGTTAGATGGCTGCCCTGGAAACAGGGCAGCTTCTTTTTTAACCACGAATGAGCAGGATTACGAAGGGATTGTCAGGATTCTTTTTGCGTCAAAACTTTGCCATAGGCGCTAACCGCGGAACGGAAATGGCCTTGTTAATACTGCATCCAATTCCGATAATCCTTTAATAATCCCGCCAATCTGTGGTTTCTTTGCACAAACTTTATTATGGCAACATTTGGTGAACTCGGATTGAACGAAGAGATACTGAAATCCGTTGAAGAGCTGGGCTTTACGCAACCAACACCCATCCAGGAAAAGGCAATCCCGGTGCTGCTTTCCGGCACAAAAGATTTAATTGGCCTGGCACAAACCGGCACCGGCAAAACCGCTGCCTTTGGCCTTCCGCTTTTGCAATTAATTGATTCCGCAAAAAAATATCCGCAGGCACTCATTGTTTGTCCTACGCGGGAACTCTGCCTGCAAATTGTAAGCGAAGTTGAAAACTTCAAAAAACACACACGCAACGTTCATCTCGTTGCGGTATATGGTGGTTCTTCCATCACGCAACAAATTCGCGACATCCGCCGCGGCGTGCATGTTGTGGTGGCCACGCCGGGCCGATTGATTGATCTAATCGAGCGCAAGGCAATTAACCTTGAAGAAATCAGCTACGTGGTTTTGGACGAAGCCGACGAGATGCTGAACATGGGCTTTCAGGACGACATCGAATTTATTTTACAGAACACGCCCAAGCGTGAAAGCACCTGGCTTTTCAGCGCAACGATGCCGCCGGAAATTCGAAACGTAAGCAAGCGGTACATGAAAGATCCGTTCGAGATTACCGTTGGCAAAAAGAATACAGCCAACAAGAACGTGGATCATCAATTTGTGGTAACAGCGGCTCATCATCGTTACGAAACGCTCAAGCGTCTGATTGATTTTAATCCCGGTATGTACGGCATCATCTTCACCCGCACCAAAGCCGATGCGCAGGAGATTGCCGAAAAGCTGACAAGGGAAGGATACGACATTGATGCGCTGCACGGTGACTTAACGCAGCAGCAACGCAACAAAGTGATGGACGAGTTTCGCGAGAAAACCTTGCAACTTTTGATCGCAACAGACGTTGCGGCCCGCGGCATTGACGTGCAAGGCATCACACACGTTATCAATTACGAGCTGCCCGATGATATCGAAGTTTACACACACCGCAGCGGCCGTACAGGGCGGGCTGGCAAAACAGGGGTTTGTATTTCCATCGTGCACGTCCGCGAAGCTTACCGCATCCGTGACATTGAGCGCATGGTACAAGTGCCTTTTCACAAGCTCGAAATTCCGTCGGGCAAAGACGTTTGCCGCAAGCAATTCTTTTATTTCATGGACAAGTTGCTGGCAACCGACATTAGCCACGGCGATTACGAATCTTATTTGCCAATGCTTGCAGAAAAATTTGCCGACATCAGCAAAGAAGAAGTATTGAAAAGAGTGGCTGCGTTAGAATTTGACCGCTTCTTAAAATATTACGAGAATGCCGAAGACCTTAACGTTCGCGAACGTCGCGATGATAGAAGAGGAAGCGAAAGACAAAGCGATAGAGGCGGCGAACGAAGAAGGGATACAAGAGGCAGAGAGTTTGGCGGTGGTGGAAACACAACCCGTTTATTCGTAAACCTCGGAACCAAAGATGGCTTTTACAAAGCAAGTTTCCTCCAATTTATTTTGGACATGAGCGATTTGGGCAAAGACGTTCTCGGCCGCATTGACATGAAGGAAATGAACAGTTGGGTAGAAGTAGAGAAAGGCGCTGCGCAAAAGATGATGCAGGCTATTGACGGAAAAAAATACAAGGGCCGCCGGATACGAATGAATGAGGCGGATAGTGTGCGCAGATAAGTGAAACGTAAGAAGTGAAAAGTGAGACAAGAGTAAACGATGAATTGAAAGTCTCTACGGTTTCACATTTGACGTTTCACTTCTCTTGGCCGTCATATAAAGTCCAAAAAAAAATTTTTGTAAGCAGTTCTCGTTTTTATATTTGTTGTCAGAATGACAAACAACAAAGCATACGGTTACTTTTATTTTAGCTTCTATTTTACAGGGAGCCGGGAGTGCTTTTGTTGATAAAAAGGATAAGAACCAAACTCAATAAAAGAAGTCCCGGCAAACAGCCGGGACTTTTCGTTTTATGGCAAACAAAGTATCCATACAAGGTTTCGAAGGCAGCTTTCACCAGATTGCGGCCCGGCAATTTTTTGGAAAAGAGATCGGCATTCTTCCCTGCGCTACTTTTCGCGAAGTGATTGAGACCACCAAAGGCGGCGAAACCGACGCCAGCGTGATGGCGATTGAAAACTCCATCGCGGGCAGCATTCTTCCCAATTACAATTTGCTGCACAAATCCGGGCTTTCCATCATCGGCGAAGTTTACCTGCCCATCAAACAACACCTGCTTGTAAATCCCGGCGTGAAGTTCGAAGACATCAAAGAAGTGCATTCGCATCCCATCGCCATTTTGCAGTGCATGGATTTTTTAGCAAAGCACAATTGGAAACTCGTTGAAACAGAAGACACGGCCTTAAGCGCAAAGCACATTCACCAACGCAAAAGCAAACACATTGCCGGTGTTGCTGGAAAGTTGGCTGCCGAACTTTTTGACCTGGAAATAGCCGTCGAAAACATTCACACCGAAAAGAACAATTACACTCGCTTTTTGATTCTGCAGAAGAAAGCCGTGGAGAGAGAAGATGCCGACAAAGCCTCGCTTTCTTTTCATACCGATCACTCAAGAGGAAGCCTTGCCAAGGTGCTAACGAAGATTGCCGACGGCGGCATTAACTTAAGCAAGTTGCAAAGCTTTCCCATTCCAAGCAATGCGTGGAAATACAATTTTCACGCAGACATTGAGTTTGATTCGATGGAACAATTTCGCACCGTAATGAAAGAACTTGAGCCGGTAACGGAAGCCGTGAAAGTGTACGGTATTTACAAAAACGGAAACAGGAATTCATCCAAATGAAAATAGAACTTGCAAACAGATTGGCCGGCATTGGTGAATATTATTTTTCGCAAAAACTGCGGGAGATAGATGAATTGAACAAAGCCGGAAAAGCCGTTATCAATTTGGGTATCGGCAGTCCAGACCTTGCACCGGACGCTGACGTAATCAAAACCTTGCAAACCGAAAGCAACAAGCCAAATGTACACGGTTACCAAAGCTACAAAGGAGTGGCTGCGTTGCGTGAAGCCATTGCCGCCTGGTATCAAAAATGGTACGGCGTTTCACTTGATGCGGCAACCGAAGTGCTTCCGCTGATCGGTTCGAAAGAAGGCATCATGCACATTTGCATGACGTATTTGAACGAAGGTGACGAGGCGCTCATTCCAAATCCAGGCTATCCAACTTATAGCAGTGCGGTGAAATTGGCCGGCGGTAAACCCGTTTATTATCATTTGAATGAAGAGAATGATTGGGCGCCGAATTTTGATGAACTGGAGAAAACGGATTTATCGAAAGTAAAACTGATGTGGGTGAATTACCCGCAGATGCCCACCGGTCAATTGCCGACAAAAGAATTGTTTGAAAACCTTGTTGCCTTTGGAAAAAAAAATAACATTCTCATTTGTCACGATAATCCATACAGTTTTATTCTGAACGAAAGTCCGATGAGTCTTTTATCAGTCGAAGGTGCAAAAGACGTTGTGGTTGAACTAAACTCGTTAAGCAAATCGCACAACATGGCCGGCTGGCGTGTGGGTATGCTTTGCGGCGCGAAGGAAAGAATTGATGAAGTGTTGCGCTTTAAAAGCAACATGGACAGCGGCATGTTTTTGCCCATGCAATTAGCTGCGGCAAAAGCGTTAACACTAGATGAAAGCTGGCATCGTTCGTTGAACGAACAATACAAAAAACGAAGAGAAAAAGTTTTTGACTTGCTGCATTTATTGGAATGCTCGTATTCAAAAGAACAAGCGGGATTGTTTGTGTGGGCAAAAATTCCTTCAGCATACAAAGATGGGTATGCGTTGAGTGATGAAGTGTTGTACAACGCGGCCGTGTTCATTACACCGGGCGGCATTTTTGGAAGCGAGGGAAATAATTACATCCGTGTGAGTCTTTGCAGCACGGTTGAAAATTTAGAAAAAGCCATTGGCAGAATTAAAACAAGTTTGAACGCAACAATAAAATGACAGTGACTGTTGTTGGCATAGGATTGATTGGCGGTTCGATGGCAATTGCGTTAAAAGAAAAAGGCATTGCCACGAAAGTGATTGGCGTAGATGCAAACGCAGGGCATCAGCAAAAGGCACTGGATTTGGGTTTGGTAGATGAAGTCTTGGACTTGGAAACTGCGGTAAAGGTTTCTGATCTAATCATTCTCTCCGTTCCGGTGAATGCGTTGTTATTGCTTGTAAATACGGTTTTGGATAATGTGGATAGGCAAGTAATGATGGATGCCGGGTCAACGAAAAGCGGGCTTCTAGATGTTATTAAAGACCATCCAAAACGCGGACGCTTTGTGGCCACACACCCGATGTGGGGCACGGAATACAGCGGGCCGGAAGCAGCCGTACGCGGCGCTTTCACAGGCAAGGCAACAGTGATTTGCAACAAGGAAGAAAGCGACGAAGATGCAGTTGCGCTTGTTGAAAATATTTATCGCCAACTGGGCATGCACCTCGTGTACATGAACGCTGTTGACCACGACGTGCACGTGGCTTATGTAAGTCATATTTCGCACATTACTTCCTTTGCTTTAGCAAACACGGTGTTGGAAAAAGAAAAGGAAGAGGAAGCAATTTTCGAATTGGCGAGCGGTGGTTTTGAAAGTACGGTGCGATTGGCAAAAAGCAATCCTGCAATGTGGGTCCCTATTTTCAAAGAGAACCGTGAAAACGTGCTTGATGTTTTGAACGAACACATTAGCCAGTTGCGAAAGTTCAAAGCTTGCCTGGAGAAAGAGAATTACGAATACTTACAAGATTTAATTGTAAACGCGAACGGAATAAAGAAGATCATAAAATGATCATTGTCGAATAGAATTACCGAACGTACAAGAGTGCGACGCAACGAAAGCTAAATAGAATTACAAAAGCCGATAACATAAAAATTTATACATCATGCAAACAACAATGGAGAACCAAAAACGCAGTGTGCAGGACGCCTGGCAAAAGCGGCCGCTGATCATCTCTGGCCCTTGCAGCGCCGAAACCGAAGAACAGGTTTTGGAAACGGCAACACGTCTCGCAAAAACGGGTAAGGTAGACATGCTTCGCGCCGGCATTTGGAAGCCACGTACACGTCCCGGCAGTTTTGAAGGCGTGGGTACAAAAGGATTGCCCTGGTTGCAACAGGCAAGAAAACTTACAGGCCTTCCAACGGCTGTGGAAGTAGCCACTGGCAAGCAAGTGGAAGATGCGTTGCACTTCGATGTGGACGTGTTGTGGATTGGCGCCCGCACAACGGTAAACCCGTTCAGCGTGCAGGAAGTTGCGGATGCGTTGCGTGGCGTAAAGGTTCCTGTGCTCATTAAAAATCCTATCAACCCAGATTTAGAATTGTGGATCGGTGCTGTTGAACGCGTTGCCAAAGCTGGCATCGAACAAATTGGGCTGATTCACCGCGGCTTTTCGTCGTACGGCAACACGGAGTTTCGCAACGCACCGATGTGGCACCTTGCCATTGAAATGAAACGCCGCAATCCGAACATGCTTATCATCAACGATCCTTCGCACATTTGCGGCCGTCGCGATATTTTGCTGGAGGTGGCGCAGGAAGCTATCAACCTTGATTACGATGGATTGATGATTGAATCGCACATTGATCCCGACAATGCCTGGAGCGACGCAAAGCAACAAATCACACCGGAACAATTAGCGGGTTTGCTTGGCGAAATTGTTTGGCGCAAAGAAGATATTCCGTCGGAAGAAGTGCACGCCATGCTTGAAAAAATGCGTGCGCAGATTAACCAGCTTGACGACGAATTGTTGCAGTTGTTAAGCCAACGCATGAAGATTGCCGACAAGATTGGTCAATACAAAAAAGAAAACAACCTCACGATTTTGCAAACACGCCGCTGGAACGAGATTTTGGAAAGGGCTTGTAAGAAAGGAGAGAAGATGGGCCTTGGCCGCGAGTTCATTACAAAATATCTCGATGCGGTGCACATGGAAAGCATCAATCACCAGAACAAAATCTTTCACGGCTAATGCACGCCAAAAAAATTCAGTTTAGCCGGCAGGCAACAACGTTTTATTTTGACGCAGCGTTTTCTAATTTGAAAAAGCTAGTGCCGCAAAAAACGTCCGTGTTGGTAACGGATGAACACGTATTTGCTGCGCACCAAAAACACTTCAAAGGCTGGAATACAATTGTGTTAAAAGCCGGCGAAGAATACAAAGTGCAGGCAACGCTTGATTCGCTCTTTGAACAATTGCTTGCGATGAAAGCCGACCGCACATGGACGCTTGTTGGTGTGGGCGGCGGCGTGGTTACAGACATGACGGGCTACGCGGCTTCGGTGTATTTGCGCGGCGTAAAGTTTGGCTTTGTGCCCACAACGATTTTGGCAATGGTAGACGCAGCCATCGGTGGCAAAAACGGAATTGATGTTGGCTTGTATAAAAACATGATCGGCACCATCAATCAACCGCAATTTTTGTTGTACGATGCGTCGTTGTTGAAAACTCTTCCACTTTCCGAATGGAGAAATGGTTTTGCCGAAGTCATTAAACATGCCGCTATCATGGATGCGCCGATGTTTAAAGAGCTCGAAAGCCGAAACGTTTTGTTCTATCAAAAGAACAAGGTGGCTTTGCAAAAATTGTTGCAGCGAAACGCGATGCTGAAATCGAAGGTGGTGAAGGAAGATGAGTTTGAAAAAGACAGGCGGCGCTTGCTGAACTTCGGACACACATTAGGGCATGCAGTGGAAAAGCAATACGAATTAATGCACGGCGAATCGGTTGCAATCGGGATGGCGTTTGCGGCGAAGCTTTCGCAGGAAATGCTGCATTTTAAAGGCATCGATAGATTAGTCAAATTGATTGATCAATACGGTTTGCCAATAACGGCAGGCTACGACAAGCAAAAGGTTTTTGACGTGTTGGTCAGCGATAAAAAACGCGAAGGCGAACAGATGAATTTTATCCTGCTTGAAAAGATCGGCAAAGCCGTGATAAGGAAAATTCCTTTACAAGAAATTTATAAACTCATTTAATGCAGGTTACTGTTTCTCCCACACAGGTAAAAGGAACTGTTACAGCACCGGCCTCCAAAAGTGCCATGCAGCGGGCTTGCGCAGCGGCGTTGCTCAAAGGCGGCAAAACCGTTTTGCAAAATCCCGGTGTATCGAACGATGATGAAGCGGCACTGGATATAATTACACAACTTGGCGCAAACGTTCAAAGGGTGAACGACACTGTTGTTATTGAAAGCAACGGTGTAGCGCCAATTTCGAATGAAATTAACTGCGGAGAAAGTGGTTTGTCGGCCCGCATGTTTACATCCATTGCAGCGTTAAGTAAAACACCCATTACCATTAACGGTAAAGGCAGCTTGGTGAAAAGGCCGTTTGATTTTTTTACCGAAGTGTTGCCGCAATTAGGTGTTGATGTAAAAAGCAACAACGGCTTGCTTCCGTTGCACATAAGCGGTCCGCTTCAACCGAAGAACATTGAAGTTGACGGTTCTTTATCATCGCAGTTCTTAACAGGTTTGTTGTTTGCTTATTCTGCTGCTGGCGCAAACGATGTAACCATATCGGTAAAAAATCTTTCCAGCAAACCGTATATCGATCTTACATTAAAAGTGATCAGCGACTTTGGTTTGTCCAAACCTGTAAACAACAATTATCAATCGTTCAATTTCTCTGATCAACCAATCAACCAATCAACGGCTCAACCGCTCAACTATTCCGTTGAAGGCGACTGGAGCGGCGGTGCTTTTTTGTTGGTTGCCGGTGCGGTTGCCGGTGATATTGTTGTGAAAGGATTGAATGTTTTTTCAACGCAAGCCGACAAAGCCGTATTGCAGGCATTGATGCAAAGCGAAGCCACAATCAGCATTGAAGAATCGCAGATTCACATTCGCAAGAGCAAATTAAAACCCTTTCATTTTAACGCCGTTGATTGTCCCGATTTGTTTCCACCCTTGGTTGCGCTTGCGGCTTATTGCGAAGGAACTTCGGTGATTGAAGGCGTGCATCGTTTAACGCACAAGGAAAGCAATCGTGCATTGACTTTGCAGGAAGAATTTGGAAAGATGGGTATTGAAATAGGTTTTCAAGATGACCTCATGCTGATTAAAGGAGGCGAAGGTGTGAAAGGTGCTGCGGTTCATTCGCGTCATGACCACCGTATTGCAATGGCATGTGCTGTTGCGGCTTTGGGTGCGGAAGGTGATGTAACGATTGAAGAGGCGGAGGCGGTCAATAAATCCTACTTAAAATTTTGGAATGACCTTGCAAGATTGAACGCCACAATTTATTCCTTAGAAAAAAGCTTATGAACTCATTCGGACGGTTATTTAGGATAAACATTTTTGGCGAATCGCACGGACCTTCCGTGGGCATCATCATTGACGGTTGTCCCGCGGGTTTAGCGTTGAACGAAGATGATTTTGTCACCGACATTGAACGTAGAAAAGGCGGCATGCAGAAAGGCACTACGCCACGCAAAGAAGACGACAAGCCTATTTTTTTAAGCGGCATCTTCAACGGCAAAACAACCGGTGCGCCGCTCACAATCGTCTTTGAAAACAAAAACACACGCTCTTCCGATTACGAAAAGGGCCGCGAAGTTCCGCGTCCCGGTCATGCCGATTTTGTGGCCAATAAAAAGTTTGGTGGCTTTGAAGATTTTCGCGGCGGCGGGCATTTTAGCGGAAGGTTGACGGTATGTTTGGTAGCGGCTGGTGTTGTGGCGAAAAAGATTCTGCAGGGAATAAACATTACTTCAACCATCACTGAAATCGGCGGTGAAAAAAATATCGAAGCCGGTTTGCAAAAAGCCATTGACGCAAAGGATTCCGTTGGCGGTATTGTTGAATGCAAAGTCACCGGTTTGCCCATCGGTTTGGGCGAACCTTTTTTCGATTCGGTTGAATCGGTTTTAGCCCATGCGGTTTTTTCCATTCCTGCCATCAAAGGAATTGAATTCGGCGCCGGCTTTGCAGCCGCAAAAATGTTTGGCAGTGTTCACAACGATGCCATTGTTGACGCAACCGGAAAAACGGCAACAAATTATGCCGGTGGAATTGTAGGAGGTATTTCAAACGGAAATGAGTTGGTCTTTCGCGTGGTTGTGAAGCCAACATCGTCCACACCGCTTGAACAGGAAAGCTGGAACTGGCAAACGCAGCAAGTGGAAAAATTCTCCATCAAAGGCCGTCACGACTTGTGCATTGCATTGCGTGTTCCACCTGTGTTGGAAGCAGTGACGGCAATGGTTTTGGCCGACTTCTTTTTACTGGAACAAAAAACTAAACGGCTTCTCTAATGCATCAACATACCATTAACGCATCCATTCAACTTCTGCCGATCGTGCAAGACCGTCATCCCTATGATTGGGTGGACGAAGCCATTGCAGTAATTCAACAATCAGGCATCAAGCACGAAGTCGGACCCTTTGCAACGGTGATTGAAGGCGGCTATGACGAAGTGATGAAAGTGATTCATGACGTCAATGAAAAGCTGTTTGAGCTTGGGTGCAACGAATGGATCACATCCGTGCAAATTCAAATCAGGAGCAACGGCCCAATCACCGGCGACGAGAAGACAGCAAAGTTTCAGTGAGCAAGCTTTTTGAAATCAATATTCAAAACACCGTAGCGGCCGTCATTCGGAAATGCGAAATGCCACCATTCGGTTGACAAGCCTTTGAAGCCGTATTTCTCCATTGTTGTTTGCAAGAACAACCGGTTCTTTAAAACGCTTTCGGGAAGCTTGCTAAAATCACGATGAGCGGTGTCTGTGAAATTATCAAAGCCGGTTCCCATATCAAGTTCTTTTCCATCTTTCATTAACGTTAGGTCAACGGCCAAGCCGCGATTGTGACCGGAGCCTTTCGAAGGGTCGGCAACGTAACGGTCATCGTAAATCAATTCCCACATCTTTTTCGTAACCGAATAAGGCCGGTACGCATCCCAGATTTTTATTGTGTAACCGATGCCTGCAAATTCCCTTGCTGCCTTGCATAACGCTTCTGCCGCGGGCAAACGAAGAAAGGTTTTGCCGCCGCTTTTGTACAGTTTTTCACCGGTAAAATTTTCCTTTGTGGCGTAGCGAAGATCATACGCAACGGAGGGTACGAAATGCTTTATCTCTACCATTTTTTGCAGGCTGTCGTTTTGCACCGAATCTTTGTAGTCGCCGTAGCGGCTGATGACTTTCAGGTCTTGGGCGAGGGTTTGTTGCAGGAGGGCGAACAAGCCCCAAAAAAGAAAGAAAAAATATTTTATATTGAACTGTAAAACCTGCACGACCGCAACTTATGAAATTTACACCGTTCTGTTTTTTGCGAATGTCAAAGCTCTATTTTTTGGTCCCGCTTCTCGCGGTTGTTTTGCTGTGCAGCTGCAATTCGCACGAAGAAAGCGTACAGCAAAAAGCGGTTGTTTCTTCGCCCAGGGAAATCAACGTGCGGGCTGAAGACCTGATTAAAAATACGCTGGAGGAGATTTTGCAAAATCCGGCAAAGCTGCCCGATTCACTTCGCATAAAGAACGCAGCCATTCTTCAGGACCTCTATACAAAAAAAGATTTTGGCTTGCTCTGGTCTTCGCAAGGCTCGTTTACCAAAGAAGCCGATTCGCTTTTTACCTTGATAGATTCCTGCAGATATTACGGTCTCTTTTCTTCGGATTATTATGCCGATAAATTAAAAAATCTGAAAGCTTCGCTGGTGAAAGACACGTCAAAGAACAATAAACTTGATGCCGCCAAATGGGCTTATGCCGATATGCTTTCTACCAGCGCTTTTGTTCAATTGGTGAAGGACATTAAAGTAGGGCGGCTGTTGCCCGACAGCGTGTTGGTGAAAGATACCTCTCTGCACAGCGATTTTTTCAGCAAACAGTTACAGGTTTTTGCCTCGCAGTCAATTGGTACGTTTGCGATGGCATTAGAACCGGCCAACAAAGACTATCAATCGCTAAAAGAAGCCCTGCGCAGTTTTCTGCCAAAGGCCAGGTTTCATAACTACACCTACATCAAAACAAAGGACAGCCTGTTGCTGAAAAAGCTTGTGTACAAGCGCATCAGCGAAGAAGACTCGCTGAAAATCCTGCCAAACAAAAACCCTGATTCAACGGCGCTGGCAACGGCCATAAAAAAATACCAGCACGCCAAAAAAATAAAAGAAGACGGAAAAATTTCGCCGGCGCTTGTAACAAGGTTGAACAATTCAGACAAAGAAAAATTCATTCGCGTTGCCATTACGCTGGACAAATACAAAATGCTGCCGCCCTTGCCGGCCCAATACCTTTGGGTAAACCTGCCTACCTTTTTTTTAGAACTGCACGACAGCGACAGCGTGGTGCTGCGTTCGAAAATTATTTGCGGCAAACCCGAAACCAAAACGCCGCAATTGACCAGCGCTATTTCTAACATGATCACCTACCCGCAATGGACCATCCCGGAAAGCATCATCAAAAAAGAAATATTGCCGGGACTTCAGCGTGACGCGGGTTACACGCAACGAAAAGGTTACAGCATCGTTGACGCAAGCGGCAACGAGGTCAGTCCGTACAGCGTAAACTGGGCCAGGTATAAAAAAGGCATTCCGTACAAAGTTGTACAGGGCGGCGGCGATGCCAATGCCTTGGGTGTTTTGAAATTCAACTTCGCCAACGATTACGATGTTTACCTGCACGACACCAATCAACGCTACTTGTTTGAAAAAAGCGGCCGGGCACTAAGCCACGGTTGCGTAAGGGTGCAGAAGTGGCATGAGCTTGCGCTTTATCTTTTGCGCAAGGATAGTCTTGCCGACTCTACGAAATACACGCCTGTCGATTCGCTCCAATCCTGGCTGGCGCAGAAAAAGAAAAAGTACATCAGGGTACATCAGCCCCTGCCCTTGTTCATCCGCTACTTTACCGCCGAAGGCAAAAACGGTAAACTGCTTCTGCACGAGGATATTTATGAAGAAGACAAACGCCTTCGCGAAAAAATCTTTGCCGGGAAGTGAAAGAAGGCTATTGCGTGATTGAGATATTGGGATATTGTGATATTAGACGTTGACATGATCGTAGATAAGACGCTCTCACCATTCAATAACCAATAACCTAATATCATAATATCCCAATATCCCGTCCCGATAGGGATAAATATTTTTAGGGTTTTACCCGCTTCCGGCTATTTTTGTTTCGTTCAAAACTAAACGACTCATGAAGAAAATTCTGATTGCTCTTTTTTTATTCTTTTCTTTTTGCCAATTGAGTTTTGCACAATCACAACCCGTGCTTGGCAAAACACTCACCATTAATTTTCTCGGGAACGATTTTGCCACGCCACAGGCCATTCGCAACTCCTCGCTTTCGGCTGTTTTGCGCGACAAGAAGATTGCCAAGTTTAAAGACATGGCACACGGCTTTGGCCTCACGTACACCAGCGGTCTTACACCGCATACCGATGTGGCGGTATCCGTAAACGGCACCTTTGGCAGCCTGCCCATCAGCAATCGAAATGCATCGGGCAACGATAATTTTTTGCTTGAAGTGGACGCTTCCGGAAACTTTAAAATGTTGCCCGAAGGCGCAACTTTTAATCCTTACCTTATTGCCGGTGTTGGCGCCAGCAAATACACCAGCATTTACGGAGCCTTCATTCCCCTGGGCGCTGGTTTTAAATTCAACATTTTTAACGAGGCGCACGTAAACGTGCACTTGCAATACCGCATACCGGTTATTACGGATGCGAACGCTTATCACTTCCAGGTTGGCTTTGGCATTGGCGGATTGATTAGCGAAAGAAAAAGCGAACCGGTAAAAGAAGTAGCGCCGCCTCCACCAACTGATACCGATGGTGACGGCATTCCCGATAACGAAGACAAATGTCCCACCGTTCCCGGTGTTGCACGCTATAACGGTTGCCCTGTACCCGATACCGACAAAGACGGCATTGACGACGAGCACGATAAATGCCCGACCGTTCCGGGTACGGCCAAATACAACGGTTGCCCTGTGCCGGACACAGACGGCGACGGCATCAACGATGAAGAAGACAAATGTCCAACCGTAGCGGGTGTCGCTCGTTACAACGGTTGTCCGGTTCCTGATACCGACGGTGATGGCGTGAATGACGAAGAAGACAAATGCCCGACGGTTCCAGGAACAAAAGCAAACAACGGCTGTCCCGAAGTGACGAAGGAAATGGAGAAGAAGATGAACTACGCAGCCAAGCGCATTTTCTTTGTTACGGGCAGCGCAAAACTTTCTTCCAGGTCCGACGCGGCCTTGAACGAAGTGATTAAAATTTTGAATGACGACAAGAACGTGAAGCTTTCCATCGAAGGACATACCGACAACGTGGGCAAGGCCGATTACAACAAAACACTCAGCGACAAACGTGCAAACAGTGTAAAGACTTACCTCGTGAATCACGGTGTTGACGAAAGCCGTTTAACCGCCGAAGGCTTTGGTCTGGAAAGGCCCGTTGCCAGCAACAAAACCTCAGCCGGCCGTGCGCAAAACAGAAGAGTAGAATTGAAGTTGAGTTACTAAGTCTCGTTTGTTTTCGATAAAAAAATGCGCCTTTCAATGAGGCGCATTTTTTTTGTAGTGGCCCGTCCCGACCTTCCCGGTGGGAAGGCCATCTGCGCACAGGCCTTGCTTTTCCGACGTTTTTATTTCAGTTGTGCCGAAAGCGGTATGTTTTCTTTGCTGCCTTCAGGCTCTTTCTTCCCTTCTCACCGGGAAGGGCTTTAGTACCATCTTATTCGCTTTCGAAAAGTCGTGGGGATGGGCCTTTCTACTTTGCAAACGCTCGGCTTACCACTAAATCTTTCGAACCTTGTTGATACGAATAAAACCCTTCGCCGGATTTAACGCCTAATTTTTTTGCCGTCACCATGTTCACCAAAAGCGGGCAAGGAGCGTATTTGGGATTGCCGAAGCCCTCGTGCAAAACCTGCAAAATGCTCATGCAAACATCAAGGCCAATAAAGTCTGCGAGTTGCAAAGGCCCCATTGGGTGTGCCATGCCCAGTTTCATCACGGTGTCAATTTCGTTTACACCGGCAACGCCTTCGAACAGAGTGTAAATCGCTTCGTTGATCATCGGCATCAAAATGCGGTTGGCCACAAAGCCGGGATAATCGTTTACCACGCAGGGCACTTTACCCAACTGCACGCTCAGGTCAACAATGGCTGCCGTTACTTCCTTTGAGGTTGCATAACCGTTGATGATTTCCACCAGCTTCATCACCGGCACGGGATTCATAAAGTGCATGCCGATTACCTTTTCGGGACGCTTCGTAATCGCAGCAATCTTGGTAATGGAAATTGACGACGTGTTGCTTGCCAGAATGCAATTCGCCGGTGCGTATTCGTCTATCTGTTGAAAGATTTTGAGCTTGAGGTCTGTGTTTTCGGTGGCGGCTTCCACCACAAGGTCAGCATCACTTACGCCGGATTCTAATGATGTATGTGTTGCGATGTTTTTCAAGGCCGTTTCTTTTACTTCGGCGCCGATGCTGCCTTTCGCAATTTGCCGGTCGAAGTTTTTGGAAACGGTTTGAAGAGCTTTGTCCAATTGGGCTTGCGAAACATCAACAAGCGAAACGGCAAAACCGCTTTGCGCAAACACGTGAGCAATGCCGTTGCCCATGGTGCCTGCGCCAATAACAGCAATCTTTTTCATGGTGAATTTTTGGAGGCGGTAAAGATAGGCGGGAATGAAACGAGAGAGCGAATGTTATCGCTTACTGAAGATGCTGCAGCAAAGCATTGCCCTCGTGCGCAGCTACGAAGGGACTTGCCCAAAAGAATATCAAACAGACGAGCAAGGGATAACGAAGGAGAAGCAGAGGGCCACGCTGCAACCCTTCGATCAGTTCAGGTTGACAACGCACACCCAACCTCAAACCTCGAACCTGCGACTCTTTTCCCTTACATTTGCCGCCTGTAAAACATTTTTCTTTTATGGCAAATACTGCAGATATCAGCCGCGGCATGATCATTAAGCTTGACGGCAGTCTTTACAAAATTGTGGAGTTTGGCGAAAACAAAACGGCCCGTGCGGCCGCCAAAGTGTGGGCAAAACTCGCGGGTGTGGACAACAACCGTTCGATTGAAAAAACCTGGAACAGCGGTGACACGATATATCCTGTTCGCGTGGAAAGAAAAGAGTACCAGTTTTTATACAAAGACGACAGCGGCTACAACTTCATGGACAACGAAACCTTTGAACAGGTAACCATTGCCGAAAACCTGATTGACGCCCCCCAGTTTCTGCGCGACGGCGACGCAGTTTCTGTTCTCTTCAACACCGAAACCGAAACGCCGATGAACGTTGAACTGCCTGATAAAGTGGTGATGAAAATTACGTACAGCGAGCCGGGTTTGCGCGGCGATACGGCCACTCGCACCCTGAAGCCTGCTACCGTTGAAACCGGCGCTACCGTGATGGTTCCGCTGTTTGTAAACGAAGGCGACGTTATCCGCATCAACACCAAAACAGGTGAGTATGTGGAGCGAGTGAAGGAGTAGGTCTGTCTTGAACCGTGATTGTCTGAACCATGATTTGGGTGGATTAAGAAGATTAACAAGAAATAGAAACATCTTATAAAAGAGTCGTTCAGCAATGAACGACTCTCTTATTTCTCATAAAATCTTTTCTGTCCACCCAAATCATGGTTCAAACATTATGGTTCGGAAACTTTTCGGAAGCTGCTTGAATAATCATTCGGCTCTGCGCCGGGCTCAATGCGCAGCCATTCGCCGTCCATACGGTAATAATATTTACGGGTCAAATTTTTCTTCAGTTCTTCCGTTGTTGCATCGCGGTCAACTTTTGCCGAACCAAAACCTTTGTAGTGTGCTTTCAACGCAAGAAAGGTAAAGGAGCCGCGGCTGTTGGTTGATTCGGCATCAAAACGAATGCTGCCGCTCATTTGCGTGGCAAAGCTTGAATATCGGCTTTGCATCATGATGTAAAACTCGGCGTTCTTGCCGTCGGGCGTTATCTTAAGGTACTTGCCGCTTTGCCATGTATGGCCCAGCACACGACCGTTATAAGCATCTACCACTTGTGTGAACGAAGCGTAGCCACTGCTCCACTCGCCAATCATTTCTTTGGGCGTTGTTGTCGTTGGTAACGTGTTGTCAATCGTTTCTTGGTCTTTCATCGTCCAACTGCCGGCAAAAAGTAAAATGGCCAGTGTAGTCGTTAATACGAGAATATCTTTCATTTGCTTGGTTTTAAAAGGGCAAAGTAGCTTTGTGCAAAGGCAAGGGAAAGAGGCGGCAAAATGAGCTGAAGAAAAAAGAGCCTGAATTGATGATTTTCTTTTATGGGTGCGATAGGCCAAATGCCGAACCGTTCGTTATGTGTATCTTACTTATCTTAGCCGCCTGTTTTTAACCAAAACCTTCATAAATTGAAACAAATGGATTTCAAGCAAATTCAGGAGTTGATCAAGATGATCAACAAATCGCAAATTGGTGAAGTAACGATTGAGCAAAAAGATTTTAAGATTACCATAAAACAAAAAGAGGAGAACATCACGCAGGTGGTATCTCACGCACCTGTGCAAGCCATGCCTGCGCAGGCCTTTGCGCCGCAAGTTCAACAAGCCCCGGCGGAAGCGGCACAACAACCTAAGTCCGTAGCGCCTGCGTCCGACGCGTCCAATTTGATTACCATTAAAAGCCCCATGATCGGGACCTTCTACCGGCGGCCTTCGCCCGATAAGCCAAATTTTGTAGAAGTGGGCGACGAAGTAACCGAAGGCAAAGTGGTTTGCATTATTGAAGCCATGAAATTGTTCAACGAAATTGAAAGCGAAGTGTCGGGCAAAGTCGTTAAAATACTCGTTGAAGATTCATCGCCGGTTGAATACGACCAGCCTTTGTTTTTGGTGGAACCCGCTTAATGCGACAAGGTGCAAATCTGCAAATGTGAAAATGAAGTGGCTTGCTTTGTGGAAACCGCCATTTGCACATTTGCTAATTTTCAAATTTTCAAATTCCTTCCTCCGTGTTTAAAAAAATTCTTATTGCCAACCGCGGCGAGATTGCTCTTCGTGTGATTCGTACCTGTCGCGAAATGGGCATCAAAACGGTAGCTGTTTATTCTACGGCCGACCGTGACAGTCTTCACGTTCGCTTTGCCGACGAAGCCGTGTGCATCGGAAAGCCGCAAAGCAGCGACTCCTACCTGAACATTCCGCACATTATGGCGGCGGTTGAAATAACCAATGCCGATGCGGTGCATCCGGGTTATGGTTTTCTTGCAGAGAATGCGAAGTTTTCGCAAATCTGCGCCGATCACGGAATTAAATTCATCGGCCCCACATCGGACATGATCAATCGCATGGGCGATAAAATCAGTGCAAAAGAAACCATGATAAAAGCCGGCGTGCCGGTGATTCCCGGCAGCGAAGGTTTGCTGGACAGTTTGGAGCAAGCCAAAGACATTGCCCGCGACATGAGCTATCCGGTTATTTTAAAAGCTACTGCCGGTGGTGGCGGCAAAGGCATGCGCATCGTGTGGGAAGAAAGCGAAATGGAAAGGGCTTACAACACGGCCAAAGCCGAAGCCGCAGCCGCGTTTAAAAACGATGGCATATATATGGAAAAGTTCGTAGAAGAACCGAGGCACATCGAAATTCAGGTGGCAGGCGACCAATACGGAACGGTTTGTCACATGGGCGAAAGGGACTGTTCTATTCAACGCCGGCATCAAAAGTTAGTGGAAGAATCGCCTTCACCCTTTATGACACCGGAGCTTCGCGAGAAGATGGGCGAAGCCGCGAAGAAAGCCGCAGGCGCCATCAATTACGAAAGCGTCGGCACCATTGAATTTCTGGTAGACAAGCACCGCAACTTCTACTTCATGGAGATGAACACCCGGATACAAGTAGAACACTGCGTCACCGAAGAGGTTATCAACTTCGACCTGATTAAAGAACAGATAAAAATTGCAATGGGAGAGAAGATTTCCGGCAGGGACTACGTGCCCCAATTGCACGCCATCGAATGCCGCATCAATGCCGAAGATCCGTACAATGATTTTCGTCCTTCGCCCGGTCGCATTACCGTTTTGCACCAACCCGGTGGCCACGGCGTACGGGTGGACAGCCATGTGTACGCCGGTTACGTCATTCCGCCGTATTACGATTCGATGATCGGCAAACTCATTACCGTGGCGCAAACCCGCTCGGAAGCCATTGATACCATGTACCGGGCGTTGAGTGAATACGTGATTGAAGGCGTGAAGACAACCATTCCTTTTCACTTGCAATTGATGAAAAACGAACGCTTCCGCTCAGGCGACTTTAATACCAAGTTTTTAGAGACATTCAAGATGCAGTAAGCAGCGAATAGTCTTTGATCATAAATATTCTTTACACAAGAAAACCTCTCCTGAAATGGAGAGGTTTTCTTGTGTACAAACTGTTTGTATTTAAAGCCTGCTTCTTGTTTAGTCATCATCGCGGTCATGACCGCGATGGCCCTTGTCTTTGTCTTTGTACCAGCCTTTGTGCTTTCCGTTATCGTGGTGATCATAACCTCCGTTGTTGTAGTCGCGGTTGATTTGCTCAATGCGGTATTTGCGGTCTTTCTCCAATTGCTTGATGGCTCGCTTCTTGTCCTTGCGGCTCATGTAAGGGTCGTTGTTAATTGACTGAACGCGGGCATAGTAATCGCGGTTTACCTGGTCAATTTGGTATTGACGGTCATTGCCATAATTTCCATTGTTCGGATAGGTTGGATAACCGTTGTTTGGATACGTTGGGTAGCGGCCATTGTTCCCACCAAGAATAACGTCGCGTGTTTGTTCTCGTGATTGGGCGTGAAGCGTGGCAAATGCGCTGACGGCAACCAAAAGTGTAAGGATTCTTTTCATAGCGTTTTGTTTTTTTCTTACGTGGAAAAAGAGTGCCAAAAGCCGACAAGAACAACAAGGTTGTGTTAAAGGAAACCCCCTTTAGCGCATTAAATTTCTTTTAAGTAAACAACGTTAACATTGTTGCCCTCATCTCTATCGAAACAAATTGCCGGCAACGGGTAATGAACATTCAGCCGCACAACTTGTTACATTTAGGCTCACCGGAAGTGTATGCAATTACCTGATTTGTCAAATCCGTTTTGGTTCATTGTGGCAACCGTTGTTGTTTTTGCCGTGGTCATTGGCAGGTATTTTCTCATTGCCGGTTTATTCTACTTCATTTTTTACCGGTGGCAAACAGTAAAGTGGCAGGCACGAAAAATAAACAACCGCAAATACAAAGAAGGCCAGTTTAAGAAAGAAGTTAGCTGGAGCACGATCACGGCTTTTATTTTTTCCATTACCGGTGCTGCAATGGGTTTGGCTTGGCAAAAAGGATGGCAGAAAATTTATACCGATGTTCATGCTTATCCTTTGTGGTGGCTGCCGCTAAGTTTGTTGATTGCTTTGCTTCTTCACGAAACTTATTATTACTGGCTGCATCGCTGGATGCATCAGCCAAAAATATTCCGCATTGTCCACAAGGTGCACCACGACAGCAACATTACATCGCCCTGGACGGCTTTCTCTTTTCATCCCCTTGAAGGTTTGTTACAAGCTGTGTTTTTGCCGGCCCTTTTACTGGTAATGCCAATGCACTTGTACGTGCTTATCGTTCACCTTACCATTATGACCTTTAGCTCTGTCATCAATCATTTGGATATTGAAGTGTACCCAAAAGGCTTTCACAAAAATACCTTTGGCAGATGGCTGATCGGTGCAACGCATCATTCGCTTCATCACAAACAGTTTAAACACAACTACGGTTTATATTTTACGTTTTGGGACAAATGGAAAAAGACCGAAAGCCCGGTCTTTGAAAAATTATTTGAAGAAAAAGCGGGAAGAAGGTAAAAGGGCAAACGCGAAAAGGGATTTTGCGCCGAAGTAAAACGTCTTCGGTCTTCGGTTTCGCGTGACTTATTCATAGATCCTCGCCGCGCCGCCTTCCAAAACTTTCTTCGGGAGCAGCCAGGTAAGAAAGCCACCGAGTTTATTGATGGCGCCGGTAATCACTTCGGCCTTTTTGCTGAGCATGGCTTTCACGGCGGCCTTGCCCACTTGTTCCGGTGTCATGTTTACTTTTTGCGCCGTTTTCAGGGCTTTCTCGCCCACTTGTGCCCGCGTAGCAAAATCAGTATCGGTAGAGCCGGGGCAAACGCAGGTAACGTTCACCGCAGTCTTTCGCAATTCATACCGAAGACCTCTTGAAAAGGAAAGCACAAAAACTTTTGATGCAGCATACAGACTCAGGTAAGGAACGGCCTGATAAGCTGCCGAAGAAGAGATGTTCAGGATGTGTGCCTGCTGTTGCTTTTTTAGTTGAGGTAAAAAAAGATAAGTGAGTTGAACAAGGGTTGTGCAGTTCACCTGCAACATGGCAAGGTGCTGTTCCAGCGGATAGCTTTCAAACAGCCCGCTAAGGCCGTAACCGGCATTGTTTACCAAAATTGAAACGGGCCAATTGTTTTGCGCCGTCCAGTCAAAAACTTGTTGTGCAGCGGCGGCAGATGAGAGGTCGGCGGCCAGATATTTCACGTCAACCTTTGCCTGCGCTTTTATTTCCTCTGAAGCCTTTTTTAATAAATCCTCGCTTCGGGCCACCATTAAAATGTTATAGCCTTTGGCGGCAAGCTCAAAGGCTATAACTTTCCCGATGCCTTTGCTGGCGCCGGTTATCAATGCATACGACATCAAAAATTAGTTTTGAACCGTGGACGCAAAACGGTGGTAGAAAGGCGTTTTGCTGTTTCTGTCTTTGGGCATGTATTTGCCGGTAACAACCGGAACGTACATCACGCGGCGGCGGCTTTTTTCACCAATGAACGGTGATTTTTGAACGCGGTGCCACAAGCGGCCATCATGAACGGTAAGGTCGCCTGCACTAATGTCAAAACCCACTTCGCGGCGGTCGGGTTTGTGGTCAATGAAATATTTTTTGCCAAACAAAAGGCGTAGCATCCCTTGCTTGTGCGTGCCGGGTAAAATGCGCAGGCCGCCGTTTTCAAACGGAACGGTATCCAGGTGAATGCCAACGTTCAGCATCGGCATGATCTTCTGTCCAAGGAACAAGTCACGAGGACTGTCGGTATGCCAGCCCATTTGCGAGAAGGCACTGTCATCAGTACGGACGTAATTATTCAAAACAAGGCCGTCTTTTTCGTCTTCGCCAATTCGGCCTTCGTAAGGATAGACCAGTTCGAGCAAAGCTTTTAAACGCGGTTCGGCCAAAAGATTTTTTAAAACAGTACTGTGTTGCGAAAGAAAGCAGAGGCGTTGAATGGTCTTGCTGCCATCCTCGTTCTTACCAAATTTGAGCGGAATACCGTTCATTTTATCGTAGCCGGCATCCAGCCATTTTTTCTCTATGCGTTGCGTTTCGGCAATGATTTCGGCTACCTTTTCCTTGGTAATAAAGTTTCTGAAGATGATGGCTCCCTGCTTATCAAACAACTCCTTTTGCTCATCTGTCAGTTTGGTTCCCAGTTCATAGTAAGGAACAGTTAACTTTTTCATGGTTGATAGGTTTTTGTGTTAACTGATTAAGGCTTTAAAAATAGGCCTTCTTTTAAAACGGTAAAGAAAAAGATATTTATAAAGCTGCTCACGGGTTATTAGTCAGAGACCAGCTTTTTAGCGATGAAATAGCACAAATAAGCAAACACCGGCGCGGCAATTACATCTATCGTATAATGAATGTGCTGGATTAAAATAAGCACCCCGATGACGAGGCCGCAAGCAAGAGCAATGATTTTATCACGCCGTGCCGGAAAGCAATAAACGAAAAGGAATTGCGAAGCCGTGTGGCCTGAATAGAACAAATCTTTGGTAATAAACTTTTGGCCATAAAAGGAATTGCTCAGTGGGTCCATCAAAGGAACAAGACCGGGCGGCGTATCAAGCGGCACCAGCGAAATGGTGATGAAGCGGGTACACAAAAAAATACAGAAGGCACAAAAGAAGAGTACCGTTAGTTGTGGGCTTTTGATGGCTTTAATCAGCATCCACAAACCCGTACCCCAGAGAATGGTGAAAATGCCCGGCGAAACGTCTTTGGGTGTTAAGACCTTCAACACAAAATCGTTGAGCACAATGCCTTGCCGTGCCTGGATAATTTGAAAGAAAAGCGGCAAAACGCTAAGGCAGATAAGACAACCACCAAAACTAACAAACAGCTTTCTGCGGAAAGCGGGCACGCGCATGGCTTGTATCCAATTCAATTCTTCCTTCGTAATGTGTTTCGTGGTTGCCTCCATAGCGCGAAGCGGCGAAGATAATAATTTGATAACTGACGTTTGGAAGCATCGGGACGAAGCCAGCCGTTTTGATGAAATTTTGACATTTATTTTTCGCATTGTTTTTTCTTGTCAGGTTAACAAGCAACGTCTTCAGTCAATTCCTGAAATTTTTTCCGTTTCCCCGGCCCCGGCACAATCTTCGCCTACCTTTGCGCACCTTGACAAAAGCATTGCAAGGTTCCTGTAACTCACTTTTCATTTAAACCAAAAAAATCATAACACGTATGGCTAACAAAGTAAATGTTACCCCTCTGCACGACAGAGTGATTGTGAAACCCGCTGCTGCGGAAGAAAAAACCGCGGGTGGTATCATTATCCCCGACACCGCGAAAGAAAAGCCTCAACGCGGCACTGTGATTGCGGCCGGTCCTGGTAAAAAAGACGAGCCCGTAACGGTGAAGCAAGGCGATACCGTGTTGTACGGCAAATACGCCGGCACTGAAATTTCTATTGAGGGTGAAGACTACCTCATCATGCGTGAAAGCGACATCCTGGCAATCGTTTAAGCTGCCAGAAATCCGCCGTCATTTGTCGGCTCCCGATTGCTGAAAGCTGATTGCTCCTCAACTAATTTTTAAACAAACAAATCAAAATACATTATGGCTAAACAACTGTTTTTCGAAACTGATGCCCGTAATAAAATGAAAAAAGGCGTGGACGTATTGGCCAACGCCGTGAAAGTAACCCTCGGACCGAAAGGCCGCAACGTGGTTATAGAAAAGAAATTTGGCGCTCCGTCTGTAACCAAAGACGGCGTTACCGTAGCCAAAGAAATTGAGCTGGAAGACGCCATTGAGAACATGGGTGCGCAAATGGTAAAAGAAGTGGCCAGCAAAACCGCTGACATTGCCGGTGACGGCACAACAACTGCGACTGTTTTGGCTCAATCCATCATTACCGAAGGCTTGAAGAACGTAGCAGCCGGCGCTAATCCAATGGACCTGAAACGCGGTATTGACAAAGCCGTTAAAGCCGTGATTGAGAACCTTCGTTCGCAGTCGCAAACTGTTGGCAACGACAACAAAAAAATTGAGCAGGTAGCTTCTATCTCTGCCAACAACGACAGCGAAATCGGCGCTCTCATTGCGCAGGCAATGGAGAAGGTTTCTAAAGACGGCGTTATCACCATCGAAGAAGCCAAGGGCATCGAAACCACCGTTGACGTGGTAGAAGGCATGCAATTCGACCGCGGTTACATCTCTCCCTACTTTGTTACCAACAGCGAGAAAATGCAAGCCGAGTTGGAAAATCCTTACATCCTGATTTACGATAAAAAAATCAGCAGCATGAAGGACATCCTGCACATCCTGGAGAAAGTGGCCCAACAAGGCGCTCCGCTCCTGATCATTTCTGAAGACCTCGAAGGCGAAGCACTTGCTACATTGGTTGTGAACAAACTCCGTGGTACGTTGAAAGTGGCTGCCGTTAAAGCGCCGGGCTTTGGCGACCGACGCAAAGAAATGCTGCAAGACATTGCCATCCTTACAAAAGGCATTGTGATTTCTGAAGAGCAAGGTTACAAACTCGAAAACGCTGACCTGACTTATTTGGGCAAATGCGAAAGAGTTGTGATTGATAAAGACAATACGACCATCGTTGGGGGCCGTGGCGAGAAAGAAGGCATTACCGGTCGCATCAACCAAATTAAATCACAAATTGAAAACACAACGTCTGACTACGACCGCGAAAAACTGCAAGAGCGTCTTGCGAAGTTAAGTGGCGGTGTGGCTGTACTGCATGTAGGTGCTGCTACCGAAGTAGAAATGAAAGAAAAGAAGGACCGTGTTGATGATGCTTTGCACGCAACCCGTGCGGCCGTTGAAGAAGGCATTGTGCCCGGTGGCGGTGTAGCTTATGTTCGCGCCATTGAAGCTTTGAGCAGCCTGAAGACGTTGAACGCTGACGAAGCAACGGGTGTACAGATCGTTCGCCGTTCGTTGGAAGAGCCACTGCGCCAGATTGTAGAAAACTGCGGCATCGAAGGAAGCGTGGTCGTAAACAAAGTTCGTGACGGCAAAGGCGATTACGGCTTTAATGCCCGTACTGAAGAATATGAAAACCTCATTGCGGCCGGTGTTATTGACCCGACCAAAGTGAGCCGCATTGCGCTTGAAAACGCAGCCAGCATTGCCGGCATGTTGTTAACAACCGAGTGCGTGGTAGCCGATAAGCCTGAGCCAAAAGGTGCTGCTGCTCCGCACGGTATGCCAGGCGGCGGAATGGGCATGGACTACTAAAATCAATTAGCTGATTAGCAGATGCGCCGATTAGCTGATGATAAAATGCAAAAAGCCTCATCGGTAACGATGAGGCTTTTTGTTAAAATATTTTTTTCAGAAAAACATTTATGTTTTACCTTGTAAGTATCGTACAACTGTTTCCTACGTCAACATCATTTTGGCTTTGTTCTTGCCGTTGATTCTTCCCTTTCGAAAACAGTCATCCTATTTTTTTCACGTCTAAAACCATTAAGCCATGTTTACACGATTTTTTAGCTGGATCCGGCGCCGATTTAGAAAAGACAATAACAAAGCAAAAGATGGTTTTAGCGACAACCCGTTTTTAATTTTATAATCAAGCCTATAAATTTTAATAGCCCGTGCAATTGCGCGGGTTTTTTGACTACAGACTTTTGGTATTGAAAAATGATGTTCGGGATTTGATTGATATATCAGAAATCTTCATATTGCACCAAGGGTCATCCCGGCAATCATTTCAAATTTGCGTCATCTGCGGTTTTGCCTTAAACGACCACGTGATCCAAAATTCGGCAACGACTTCGCCGCGATCGTTCTTGCCAATTGAATGCGCTTTTATTTCTTGCGGTGTGCCGGAAGAGACAGCGGCGCCGATTACATTTCGTATCGCTTCACCGTCCTCGCATTGAAAGAATGTAAGGCCGGTTGCCTTTTTGTAAAATTTTCCTTCGATGCCGGTGACCAACATGGATACCGCAGGCTTCCGGCCGCGAACCTGCGCCATAGCCAGCACACCGGTACTCATTTCAGCAGCCATACTTAAGCAGGCAAAATAAGTGGAGCGAAAAGGATTTTTAGTAAACCATTTAAACGGAATGGAAACGGTGCAGGAAGCCACATCGGCCTTTACTATTTTTAGCCCACTGAAATAACCGGCCGGTAATTTTTTTAGAAGATAGAGCCTGAATTTAACCGGATGATTTATTAATGAAAAAAATGCAGCTGTGTTTTCCGCAGCTGCTTTTTCGTTTGTTTTTTCCATTTGCTAAAATTATCGCTTTTAATAGCGGATAGAACCGGAGAGCAGTTCGGTTTCACGTCTGGCGTTTGACGTCTCACTCTTTGTAATTCTTTTCATTCAGCGCTGCCGGCGACCAGGCTTCGAAAAAGCTTTTTACTTTCTGTGCGTTGTACCCTTTGCCTTCTTCCAATAAACTTGAATCCTGCGTATGCAGCCGGTTGCCGTTCGCATCCAGAATAACAAATACCGGGAAGCCGAAACGTTGTGGAAAGCCAAAGGATTTTAAGGCTTCAAGATTTTTATTTTCTTTGCTGTAATTGAGATGGTACACCACGTAGCTCTCGTTCTCGATGCGGTTCAGCGCCGTGTCTTTTTCTACAAAATCGTGAAAGCGGTAACACCATATGCACCAATTGCCGCCCACTTGTATCAGCACGTGCTTGCCTTCTTTTTTGGCTTTGGAAAGGGCGGTGGCAATGTCTTTTTTCACGTTGGCCGAAAGATTGTAAAGTTTGGTGCTGTCGCTGGCAAAAGATTGAAGAGAAACGAACAGCGCAAGGATGAACAAGTATCGCATTCAAAAAATTTGCGGCAAGCTACAACCGGTTTTTCTAACGTTAATTTAAATTGTCTTCTCGCCGGTGCAACGAAACGCACCTTTTTTTCCATCATCTTTGTTTGAAGTAAATACACCATGAAAAAATTCTTTCTTCCCCTGCTGACGCTTGCCGCGCTTGCAAGCCAGGCGCAAAAAGCTTCCAACAAACTCACGTTTCAAAAAGGACAAACGATTGAGGTGACCACCAACCTGAACATCAACACGCAATCCATGATGGGCGAAATACCGGCCAGCGTAGTGATGACCGATACGTATTTGGTAGGCGAGACAACTGCCGATGGAACGCAGCTTATCAAAACGCCCAAAAAAGTAAAGTTCAGCGTTTCGGCCATGGGACAAGACATGAGCGCCGATTCGGACAATCCTAAAGATTTGGAAGGCCGCCTCGGCGAACCCATAAAAGAAATCATGAAGCAAAAGCAGGAGTTCTCTGTTGATGCAACCGGGAAAGTAACGAAAGTAAAAACCGATGACAAAAAGAAAAAGGAAGACGCCGGCATGATGGGCATGATGATGCCGGGCATGAACACAGGCGCAACGGTGGCCGTGGCCGGACAGCCAAGCCTTTTTAAAATTCTGCCCGACCGTGAAGTAAGCAAGGGCGACACGTGGACAGATTCGGTTAACGTTGAGGGCAACAAGACCAAAACGGTTTATACCGTAAAGGACATTACCGACAAAGAAATCATCCTTGATTACACCGGCGATGGAACATCGAAAACAACACAATCGGCCATGGGGATGAGTGCAGACGTTTCGGCAACCACAAAAAATTCAGGCACCGTTACACTGGACAAAACAACCGGTTTGCTTAAACAAAAAACCATGACGGCGGCCACCGAATCGAACATGACCATGAACGGAAACGACATGAGTTCGACCACAAAGATTACGGCGGTAACAACGGTTAAAGTTTTATAGGCTTCACATTAACCATAAAAAATCCCTCAACGTTTGTTGAGGGATTTTCATTTATAAAGCTTTTACCTGGTTTCTTAGCAAGTCTTCAAACTCGTCCCGCTTGCGAATGAGTTTTGCTTCGCCGTCAAGCACTAAAACTTCGGCGGGCTTGTACCGCGAATTGTAGTTGGAGGACATTTCAAAACCGTAAGCACCGGCATTGTAAATAGCCAGCACATCGCCTTCGCGTACTTCGTGCAAAAGGCGGTCTGTGGCAAAGGTATCCGTCTCGCAGATGTAGCCGGTGACCGTGTAAACTTTCTCTTCAGCGTGCGCATTGGAAAGGTTCACGATGTGATGATAGGCATCGTACATCATGGGCCGGATGAGGTGGTTCAAACCGGTATTAATGCCCGCAAAAGTTTGTGCGCCGTTGTCCTTCATCACATTTACCTGCGTAAGCAAATAGCCGCATTCGCTCACGAGATATTTCCCCGGTTCAAACCAAAGCGTGTAGGTTTTCCCTTTATTGAAAAGATGCGATTCGAGATAAGTTTTTAGCCGCTGCGCAATGTGGGCAATGTCGGTTTCTTCGTCGTCGGGTTCGTAGGGAACTTTAAAGCCGCCGCCCAAATCAATGACTTCCAAATCGGGAAAATGCGCAACCAGTTCCGTGAGAACTTTGATGCCGTGCACAAACACCTCGGCGTCTTTAATGTCGCTGCCCGTATGAATGTGCAGGGTTTTGATGTGGATGTTGTGTTGCTTAATCACATCAAGCAAGTTGTCAAGCTGGTCAACCGGAATACCAAACTTGCTTTTCTCATGTCCCGTTGAAATTTTCAAATTGCCGCCGGCCAAAATGTTGGGCCGCAGGCGCACGCCAACGGGATAGGACGAACCAAATTTCTTTCCGAATTTTTCGAGGTTGGAAAGACTGTCAATGTTTACGTGCACGCCGTTTTTTACGGCTTCCTGAATTTCTTCAAAGGAAATGCCGTTGGAGGTGTAAAGAATATTTTCGGGAGAAACGCCGGCGTGCAGCGCAAGCTTTACTTCGTTAATGCTGCTGCAATCAATGCCGCAGCCAAGCGAAGAAATGTATTTTAAAACGTTGATGTTGGTGAGGGCTTTGCAGGCAAAAAAGAACGAGGCATCCAGCCCGGCAAAACCGGACTTTAATTTTTGATATTGTTCCTTCATTTTTTCCGCATCGTAAACATATACGGGAGTGCCAAAACGTTCGGCAATCTGAAGAAGTTGATCCTTTGATAACATGGTCTGAACCTTGATTTGGGAGATTGAATGATTGAGAGGAGAGAAGATTTATTCTTCTTGCTTTTCTTTATCTGTTGCGGATTCATTTTCATCGCTTGCAGAATCGTTCTGCTCATCTTGCGTTGCCTCTTCGTTTGGAACATCGTCTGTGGACAATTCTTCTTCAACCTTTTCTTCTTCTACGGCTTCATCTTCAGCGGCAAAAATTTCATCGGTGATGTACTCTTCTTCGGCAATTTCGTCTTCAAGGCTTTCGGTTGGAGCGTTATCACCCGGTGTTTCATCACTGTTTATTTCTTCTTCATTCATACTTGCAGTCATGGCTTCAACCGCATGCCCGTTTACGTGCGTTTCTTCATCGTCTCCCAATTCATCTGCAGAAATTAATTCGCCGTTATCGGCAACGGCCAATATTTCGCTTTGTTCAAAATCAGTATGATTAACGACGGTCGGTTGCACCAATTGGTCGGCCAGCACTTCTTTTATTTTCGGCAAATCATCGGCTGTGTTGATGCCGAAATAATCCATGAAGCTTTTCGACGTTGCATACACCAGGGGATGACCGGGCAATTTTTCGTTGCGGCCTGTAATGATGACGAGTTCTTTCTCCAGCAATTTCTGTACGGCATAATCCGAACTTACGCCGCGAATGGATTCTATTTCGCCCTTGGTCACGGGTTGTTTGTAGGCAATGATGGCAAGGGTTTCCAGGGCCGCAGATGAAAGACGTTTTAAAAACTTTTCGCCGTTGAGTTGTGCAACGGTTTTGTGGTATTCTTTTTTGGTAAGAAATTGCCAGCCGCCACCGCTTTGCCGCACTTCAAAAGGATAAAATTCAGAATTGTATTTTTCCACAATACCCTCAAGGGCTGCATCCACCTGCTCCACTTCAATCTTTTCTTCCATGAAGCCAAAAGCGTTGTTGATAAGCTCTGTGATCTCTGTCGAAACAAGCGGTTTGTCAGAAGCAAAAATCAGCGATTCAATATGCGGTATGAGTTCGGAGATATCCATAATAAAAACGTTGGCCGTTGTTCGTCAATTGTTGTTCGAACAACGGCCAACCATCAACGAACAACAAAAAAATTATCCTTGCAACGCTGCCGCACCGCTCACAATCTCGGTAAGCTCGGTGGTGATGGCCGCCTGTCTTGCACGGTTATACGAAATCTTCAGATTGCGAAGCAATTCGTTGGCGTTTTCGCTGGCCTTGTCCATCGCCGTCATGCGGGCGCCGTGCTCCGAAGCGTTAGCATCCAACACCGCTTTGTACAATTGCGTGTTTAAGATCTTCGGCATCAGTTCGGCAATCAATTCTTCTTTGCTTGGGTCAAAAATGAAGTCAGCTTTGTTGGCAGAACCCGCGTTCTGTGCTTTTGGGATGGGCAAAAATGGCTCGGCTACAAAGCGCTGCGTAGCCGCGTTTTTAAACTCGCTGTAAATAATTTCAACGGCGTCAAACTCGCGGTTCTGAAACGCCTGGATGGCGGCCTGCGAAGCTTTTTGCACGTTGTCGAATGTAAGGTTCAGGAAAATGTCTTTGTGCGCATCGCTCACCTTGTAATTGTTCTTGGCAAAATGTTCGTAGCCTTTTTTGCCGATGCTCCAAATGGTGACGTTGCCCTTGCTGTATTGCGTATTGTATTTTTCGCGGATGGTTTGTTTGGCCAGCTTAATGAGGTTGGCGTTGTAAGCGCCGGCCAGGCCACGGTCAGAGGTAATGACAATCAGCAGCACTTTTTCCACAGCCCGTTCGGTAGCCAGCGCATTGCCACCTTCCACTTCTGTATTGCTCACGATGTTGCTAAGCATTTCCTGCAATTTTTTTGCGTAGGGGCGCATTTGCTGAATGGCGTCCTGCGCCCGGCGCAATTTGGCGGCGCTTACCATTTTCATTGCCTTGGTAATCTGCTGCGTGCTTTGCACCGATTTGATGCGGTTGCGTACTTCTTTTAACTGACCGGCCATAGAAATTTGAGATTTACGATTTCGGATTTGAAATTTTTGTTTCCAACTCTGTTCGTAAAATCGGCGGCAAAAGTAAGGCAGCAGGCCTGAAATTCCATAAGAAAGTCGGCTATCATTTTAGCCAAATTCCGTTGGCGACAGGCCTGTTTTCCTCAATCCACAAATTCAAACTGGCGGCGCAGGCGGTAGGTCAGCAAAAGTCTTCCGTCTTCCCGGGAAGAATTTTTTAGCGTCTTTTCGTCTTCCTTAACAATTTCCATTGTGATGGGTCCGTTGGCCAAATTGGCTAAGAAAGACGAATCAATTTTGATCTCGCCGTTCTCTACCCATAGTTCTTCGTTCACGTCTGCTGAAGAAAAAGACGTATCCACCATGATCAGTTGCACTCTGCTAGCGGTGGAAGGAAACCCTGAGAGTTTAATGAGAAAAGGCGCTTTCTTTATTTGTTCCGGCAATTCATTTTCCAAGGTAAAAGGTTCAAGGCTGAATTCTTCTTTGTGTTGCTTGTTGCTGCTGTCAGTAAAGACGATGCCGTGGCTTCCCGCAAAGCCGTCAAGCGGTTTACTTGTTTCATAAAAGACGCCGGTAAAGCCAGCGCTGTCGGCCTTCAGCGTGTCGCCATCCAGCATTACGAAGCCGGGTTGCGCCAACCGCAACGCCTTTCCGTTTTCGCCACCCAACCGGTATTGTAGCCGAACGGTAACCATACCTTCCTCTTCATCGCCCCAAACCCGGTAATCATAAAAAAAGGCAGAGGAACCGGCATCTTCGCTCTTGTTGCCTGCCGGCTTGTTTTTACAAGCGGTAAAACAAAAAACAACGGCAAGAACAGAAAGGAAAAACTTCATACACTTTGTTGTTGCAAAAATGCCGCAAGCGCAATGCGTCTCAATCGTTAAGAAAACGCATTGCGCTATAAAAGCCCGGCGGAATGGATTATCTTTGACGCCCTGTCAAATTGGCTAATCCATGTGATTAGCACTTTTTTTGACACCCAAAATTCTTTATTAAAATAATTAGACCCGATAGATTTTATGATTGGTTTTCTTTCCAAAATTTTCGGTGGCAGCAAATCGGAAAAAGACGTAAAGCAGATATTGCCCCTCGTCACCAAAATCAACGAGCACTTTCAATCCTGCCAGAACCTGAGCAACGATGAACTTCGCCACAAGACCGTTGAATTTCGTACCCGCATCAACGACCACCTCAAAGACATTGACACACAAATAGCCGACACCAACCGCCGCGCCGAAGAATTGCCTTTCAACGACCTCGTGGGCAAGGACGCCGTTTACCAGGAAGTTGACCAGCTAAAAAAAGACCGCGACGGAAAGATTGAAGAAGCCCTGAAGGAAATTTTGCCCGAAGCCTTTGCCGTGGTAAAAGAAACGGCCCGCCGCTTTAAGGAAAATACCGAAATCAAATCGAAGGTGACGGAGCTTGACAAAGAGTTGAGTCTTACAAAATCTTACATCACGATAAACGGTGAGGAAGTTACCTATCAAAACACCTGGACGGCTGGCGGCGGACAAGTAACCTGGAACATGGTTCACTACGACGTGCAGCTGATTGGCGGTATTGTTCTTCACCAGGGCAAGATTGCCGAGATGGCCACGGGTGAAGGTAAAACGCTTGTGTCAACCCTTCCGGCGTATTTAAATGCGCTGGCTGGCGAAGGCGTGCACATTGTAACGGTGAACGATTACCTGGCCCGCCGCGACAGCGAATGGAACGGTCCCATCTTCGAATGGCTTGGTTTGAAAGTAGATTGCATTGACAAGCACGAACCCAACAGCGAAATGCGCCGCAGCGCTTATCTGGCCGATATTACTTACGGTACCAACAACGAATTTGGCTTCGATTACCTCCGTGATAACATGGTGCACAGCCCCGAAGAAATGGTGCAACGCAAACACCATTTTGCGATGGTGGATGAAGTAGACTCGGTGTTGATTGACGATGCAAGAACGCCGTTAATTATTTCCGGTCCCGTGCCCAAAGGCGACGACCAACAGTATCATATTCTTCGACCCCGTGTGCAGAGCCTCGTGGAGATGCAGGAACGTTTGGTGCGTGGCTTTTTAAACGAAGCAAAAAAACGTTTTTCCGAAGGCGACGATGATCCGAAGAGCGGTGGTTTGTACTTGTTCCGGGCTTACCGCGGCTTGCCTAAATACGGTCCGCTCATTAAGTTTTTGAGTGAGCCGGGCATTAAAGTAAAACTGCAAAAAGCCGAGAATTATTATTTGCAGGATCAGCAGCGCAACATGCACATTGTTGACGAAGAATTGCTCTTTCAGATTGACGAAAAAAACAAATCGGTTGACCTGACCGACAAAGGCATCACAACCATCACCCGCTCCGGCGAAGACCCCGATTTTTTTGTGCTGCCCGATATCAGCATTCGTTTGGCTGAAGTTGAAAACGCGGACATACCACAGGAAGACAAACTCCATCAGAAAGAAGCCATTCTCAATGAATACTCAACCAAAGCCGATCGCATTCACTCGGTGCAACAGTTGTTGAAAGCTTATGCGCTTTTTGACAAAGACGTGGAATACGTGGTGATGGACGGCGCGGTAAAAATTGTGGACGAACAAACCGGTCGTATCCTCGATGGCCGTCGTTACAGCGATGGCCTGCACCAGGCCATTGAAGCAAAAGAGAATGTAAAGATTGAGGCCGCTACACAGACATACGCAACGGTTACGTTGCAGAACTATTTCCGCATGTATCATAAGTTGGCCGGTATGACCGGTACGGCCGAAACAGAAGCGGCGGAATTGTGGAGCATTTACAAATTAGACGTTGTTACCATTCCAACCAATATTCCCGTTACCCGTAAAGACCAGCAAGATCTTGTTTACAAAACACGGAAAGAAAAATTCGGTTCTGTGATTGACGAAATCGAAGCCTTGCGTAACGCGGGCCGCCCGGTGCTTGTGGGCACAACATCAGTTGAAGTGAGCGAATTGCTTAGCCGCATGTTGCAGGTGAAAAAAATTCCGCACAACGTACTCAACGCAAAACAACACGCAAGAGAAGCGCAGGTTGTAGCCGAAGCGGGTTTGGCCGGTGCCATAACCATTGCTACCAACATGGCCGGTCGCGGTACGGACATTAAGCTCGGACCCGGCGTAAAAGAAGCGGGTGGCTTGGCTATTATTGGCACCGAACGTCACGAATCTCGCCGCGTGGACAGGCAGTTGCGCGGTCGTGCCGGTCGCCAAGGCGATCCCGGTACTTCGCAGTTTTACGTTTCATTGGAAGATGACCTGATGCGCATGTTTGGCTCGGAACGCATCGCCGGATTGATGGACCGCTTTGGTTACAAAGAAGGCGAAGTGATTCAGCACAGCATGATTACCAAATCGATTGAAAGAGCGCAACGCAAAGTAGAGGAAAACAACTTTGGCATTCGCAAACGCTTGCTTGAATACGATGACGTAATGAACATGCAGCGCAATGCGATTTACGACCGAAGAAACCATGCTTTGTTTGGCGAACGCCTGGCACTTGATATTGACAATGCCTTCTCTGTAACAGCAGAGGAAATCATTACAACCTACAAAGAACAGGACGATTACGAAGGTTTCAAACTTGCCTGCATCGTGACCTTTGGACTTGACTTTCAGATTTCACCGGACGATTTCAAAACAACCGATGCCGCTTCGTTAACCGATAGACTTTATACAGAAGCAATTGAAAATTACCAGGCGCACAAAGAAGGTGTGAAAGCGCAAGCGGTTCCTGTGTTTAAAAACATCCGGCAAACGCAGGGTCAGCACATCGAAAACGTGGTGGTTCCTTTCAGCGACGGACGCAAAGGCATCAATGTGTTGGTGAACCTTGACAAGATGATTACCAGCGAAGGCGATGAACTGACCAACGCGATGGAGCGCAACATTACCCTCGCCATTATTGACGACAGTTGGAAAGAACACCTGCGTGCAATGGACGACCTGAAGCAAAGCGTTCAAACAGCTTACCTGGAACAAAAAGATCCGCTGGTGATTTACAAGATGGAGGCCTACAATTTGTTCCGTCGCATGAGTTCTGATTTGAATCGCGAGATTGTTTCCTTCTTGTGTCACTCGCAATTGCCTATACAGGAAGAACAAGCACCGCTGCGCGAAGCCCGTCCGCAAAAAACCGACATGAGCAAGCTGCACGCAAACAAAGAAGAAATTGAAGCAACGGGCGAAGATTACGCAGCCAACGAAAAAGATTATTACGATCCGTCAAGTCCCGCTGGCAATGTAGCCGTAAGACAAGAACCAATCAAAGTAGGACCGAAGATCGGCCGCAACGATCCTTGTCCTTGCGGCAGCGGCAAGAAGTTTAAGAACTGTCACGGGAAGGATGCGTAAACTTTGTTGCACAATATTTTAAAGTCTCACGGAAGTGAGACTTTTTGTTTGCACGGAATATTTTGCCTTTTCAAATAAGTTTTCCCAATGCAGTTTAACGTTCGTTCCGTGTCCATCGAAGATGCGCAAGCCGTCAACGAGTTGTCAGCGCAACTTGGTTATTCTGTTTCTTTAACGGGCACCGTTGCCAACATTCAGCAACTTCTCTCTTCAAAAGAACATTGTTGTTTTGTTGCAGTGCACGATTTGACTGTTATTGGCTGGATACATGGCTTCCTCGCTTACCGTATCGAAAGCAATCCTTTCGCCGAAATCGGCGGCTTGGTGGTAGAGGAAAGTTTTAGAGGCAAAGGCATCGGTAAAATGCTTGTTGACCGCGTAAAAGAATGGAGCCTGGAACAAGGCATGGCAAGCTTGCGATTACGAAGCAACGCGAAAAGAAAAGAGGCGCACGAGTTTTATGAAAAGCTTGGCTTCACCGTTACGAAGGAGCAAAAAGTTTTTGAAATGCGACTTGACAAAAAATAAAAAGACCGTTTGTGCAAACGGTCTTTTTATAATGGGTGACAGTTTTAAAATTTAAAGCCAAGCGTCACGCTCAACACGCGGTGCTTGTTGTTATTGTCCGCGCTGCTGTTTGTGCCGCTTTGCAGTTTTGCCAGGCCCAATCCATAGTTTACACCAAGTGCCAAACTTTTTCCTTCGATGCCCGCAGTGCCGTTCAGTCCGTAATCAAAACGGCGAACAAGACCCAGGCCTGCGCCTTCTTCTTTGTTGAATGTAGTCGGGTCGTCGTTTGAAAATTGAATGTCTGTTTCGCGGTTGTAGGTTTGCCCTAAAATGTTGGTGCCTTCTGTTTTTACTTTGCCCGCAATGCCAACCGCTGCATAAGGTCCTGCGCCGATGAAGAAACGATTAGCACCGCCGATAGGTGCTTTAAAAAGAAGGTTCAACGGAACTTCCAAATACATCGGGTTGAATGTTTGCTTGTAATACCCTGCTTGTCCGGCCGTTCCTTTTTGGATTTTTGAGCCCTTGCCCGTGTAAAGCAAACCCGGTTGCAAACTCAAGAAAGAGCTGCCCAATTTTACGTTGCCAATTACACCAACCTGGAAAGACGTTAATTGATTCGCATCGTTCACGCGGCCGTTTGGCGTAACCGATACGTTGGCTAAATTCAATCCAACCCTGAGTTGTCCGCTTTGTGCGTGAGAAAGAAAACTGCCGAAAAGAAGAGCGGTGCCTGCTGCAATGTGTTTTAGTTTCATAAAGTCGTTTTTGTTGCTTTTCTTTTTGCAAAGGACTTGCCAAAAATGAAAGGCATGAAAAACATTTATCTGACAAGCCTAACAAACTAAAATCTAAAAGAACTTCACCATTGAATGTACCGTTGCCAGAACTCAGGCTCGTATTTGAACCAGGCATGGCAGCCAAAAGGCAATTGCTGCTTGTTTAACCGAAACAAATGTTCCGGGGCAATTTCAAAGGAGAATTGCGCGGCTTTTTCCACCGGCGGCAGTTTGAACGGATAATAAGACTCTTTTACTACCAGGCCCCAAAAAAGATCTTCATTGTAAAGAAAACGCTGTGCATGATAGGCGCCGTTGTTTCGCCAGCCAGTCAACGCACGAAGACATGCAACGGGCATTCGCGATACTTGTTTTAATGCGGGAAACCGCTTGTATTCTTCTACCAGCTGTCTAAAGGATTTGAAACGTTTTTTAGACGTCAGCACGCGGATAAAAGAATCCGTTTTACGCAAAGACAGGCCACCGTTTCCAACACCCGTTAATTCTCCTTTTGTTACGATGCCGTCGCGATTGTCAATCCAGGGTGCGCCAATGTAATCGTACCCGGCTTTGCACCACTGCAGAAGTTCATCCGAGAAGACGTAAGCATCCAATTGATAAATGAGCAAGTGACTATAAGCGGCGAAGCGTTTGTAAAAATCCAACGACAGCAGCAGTTTGCTGTAACCATCAACGTTGGTAAAAAATACCGCATCAAAAATGTGCGTTGTCACGGCAATGTCTCTTGCTGAGAAATATTTAAGGTACTTCTGCCAATCAATCTTTTCCGGCCCAAACAAACCAATTGGGTGAGCGGCGAGGATAGTGACTAACTGGTCTAACGAGGCAAGTTCGGCAGAATCTAAATCTTCAAAATCCTTGTAGACGGGTATAAGTATGAAGGGGGTAATATCTTTATTCGGTGTCATGTAGGTTTACTTTATGTTCACGATATACCAAAACCGGCGTGCTTTATTTCAATACTTCGAATGGTCCGTTGCGCAACCTGCAAATTTTTCCGTTCGGAATTTTGCCGCGTACGAAAGCTGCAAACAAAAGACTTTCGCGCCGGTTAAGAAAAAGCTCCCGAAGGAGCTTTGAAAAATTTTCTGCAATTGTTGGCTTCACCCGAATAATCCGCCTCGGGCGGACCATACTCGCTGTCAAGGATACCGGGTTCTTCTACAGCAAGATTAACAGGTACGATAGGAAAATGGATTCCTAAAAGCTGTACGAAAATAGAAAAACAAATTCTTTGCGTCAAGATGCGCTTAAAAATTATTTAGAGCGCAATTCGTTGCTGACAGGAAGGCAACGTTATGCTGAATAGCGAACAGAATGTACACGAGTGCGACGCAACGAAAGCCCAATAGTAGCACTGTCGCTCAGTACACAATTATCGCCTAACTTAACGCTAAACTCTACAGTATGAAGATTGCTTTTCACGGCGCGGCCCGCACGGTTACCGGCTCAAAACACTTACTAACGTTGAAGAACGGCAAAAAAATTCTGCTTGACTGCGGTATGTTTCAGGGCATGGGCAAGGACACGGATTTGCTCAACCGCGACTTTGGTTTTGAACCGGCTGAAGTGGACGTGATGGTGCTTTCGCACGCACACATTGATCATACGGGCCTCATTCCGCGGTTGGTGAAGCAAGGTTTTACCGGGAAGATATTTTGCACCGATGCGACGAAGGAGTTGTCTGTGCTGTTGTTGCTCGATTCGGCACAAATTCAGGAAAGCGATGCGAAGTATCACAATAAGGGTAGCAAAGCACAAGGCAAGCCGCTGATACAACCTCTATACACCATTGAAGATGCCAAGGCAAGCTTTGGACAATTTGTATCGCAGTTCTACAACCAATGGTTTGCGGTAACCGATGGTGTGGAAGCAATGTTTACCGATGCGGGTCACATCATCGGCAGTGCCTGCGTGCACCTGCGCATCCTTGAAAACGGAACGACCACACACCTTACTTTTAGCGGTGACGTGGGTCGTTATCGCGACGTGATTTTAAAATCGCCGGATGTTTTTCCGCAGGCCGATTACATCATCATGGAATCCACCTACGGCAACAGCTTGCACGAGAACATACAGTCGTCTGTTGACAACATTCTGGGTTGGATAGAAAGCACTTGCGTGCAGAAAAAAGGCAAGTTGATTATGCCGGCTTTCAGTTTGGGAAGAACGCAGGAGATTCTATACGGCTTAAACCAATTGTCGTTGGAAAACCGCTTGCCAAAACTGGACTATTTTCTGGACAGTCCGTTAAGCACTTCCATTACCGAAGTGGTAAAAAAGTACCCGCAATACTTTAACAAGACCATCCAAAAGGTTTTGCAAACCGATGATGATCCCTTTCAATTTGAGGGCTTGCGTTACATTGAAAGCGTAGAAGAATCGAAACTGCTCAACTATCGCAACGAACCCTGCGTGATCATCTCGGCAAGCGGCATGGCCGAAGCAGGCCGAGTGAAACACCACATCAGCAATAACGTTGAGAACAGCCGCAACGCCATTTTGATGACGGGTTACTGCGAACCGGCTTCGCTGGGTGCACGTTTACTTTCTGGTGCAGAAGAGGTGAGCATTTTTGGTGTGCAACACGAAGTGCACGCAGAAATCGGCCAAATAAAAAGCATGAGTGCCCACGGCGATTACGAAGATTTGAGTCAATGGCTAAGTTGCCAGGACAAGCAAAGCATCAAAAGACTTTTTTTGGTGCACGGCGAATACGACGTGCAGCAGGATTTCAAACGCTGGCTTGTAAAACGTGGTTTTGTGGACGTAGAAATTCCCGATCGCCACTTTGAAACCGGTCTTGCCTGAAGGCATCAAAGGCTTTGCTGCGCAAGGTTTTGCATCGCTTAACTTTCACATCTCCTTTGAAATTTCCGCACAGGTTTTGACGTATATAAAGGACAAAAAACAAAAGGAATTTGTACTATGGGAAACATCTTCAAAACCTTTGGTGCTGCCGCTTTTTCAGGCCTGTTGCTGGCCGGTTGCGCAAGCACGGCACACGTGGAAAAAGACAAATCGGTTAACTTAAATAACTACAAAACCTTTGCGTGGGTTGACACGAGGGAGAGCAAGAACGACACAGTAAAAACAAAAGTTTCCGATCTGACCGAGCGAACCATCAGAGACGCTGTAAACGAAGAACTGGAAAAAGTGGGTTGGAAACAATCCAAAAAACCGGATGTTTTGCTAACCTATGATTTGCTGGTTGAAAGGGCCGTGAAAGAAGAAAACAACCCGGTTTATTCGCAACCCCTGACCCGGTATTATTACAACCCGTACAGCCGCCGCTGGATACCGGTTTATTATCCTTCAGAGTTTTTGGGTTATGACAGGGACCGCCGGCCTGTGCGTGAGGGAACAATTACCATTCGTCTCATCGACGCAAAGAACGACAAAACGATCTGGCAGGGATGGACTACCGATGAAGTTGCCAGCCGCAATCTTACTGGCAAAGAAATCCGTAACGGCGTCAAGTCCATCTTCCGCAAGTTTGACGTTGCAAAAAATTAAACCTTTCACAACTTGTTCAGAAGCCTCTTTAAAAAGAGGCTTTTTGTTTTAAAACTTTTGGCGGAAAAGAATGTTCCGCCTATTTTTGCCCTCCCGAAAACGGAAGCCGCGTTCGTCTAAGGGCTAGGACGCCTCCCTTTCACGGAGGTAATACGGGTTCGAATCCCGTACGCGGTACGAAAAGCTCGCCTTTGTGGCGGGCTTTGTTTTTTCTGTCTTACCACTGTCTGCAGAACGAAAGTATTGAATCTAATCTTAGGTCAATCTTCGTGCAATATGGCACGCCAACATTTATCTCTACACTGCCGGTAAAAACGCTTTGCTGAATTACCCGGAAAAAACAAGGAAAACATTTGTTTTGTCACATAGCAGCCTTATTTTGTGCAGGACAGTTCAGGACGAGGAAGAAGGGTGATGCCGATAATTTCAGTCTTGATTTTGTGCTGAAGCTATATGAAATGATTTCCTTTTAGTACCCCTTATAGCCTTGTAACTTCCCTGTGATGAATTTCGGTTGATGTAAAATTTTTCGAAGATCCGTCTTCGTTTACGAAAACAAAGGCTTGCTACTCCTCTTTGTCTGCTTTCGGTAACGGTTGCTGTTCGAAAGGATTTTCAGGCTTGCGAATCTTCCAACATCTCCGGCTGCTTTGTTCTTATTGGGCTACGCCCTGCACGCACTCTTTGTCGTCGAACCGAGCGATTCGTTCTCTAAAAGAGTTCATTACCTCTCATTTATAACAACTGTCAAATGCGAAAAAATCCAACTGCTCTCTTTCGAAGCTTGGGACTGCTAAGCTTCCTCTTGCTCTCCTCTGTGTTTGTGCAGGCGCAGGTTAGCGTGTCGGGCAAAGTCACCGACGAAACCAACAAACCGATCGAAGGCGTTACCGTGCAGGTGAACGGTGCCAAAACCAGTACTTTAACACGTGCCGATGGAAGCTTTCAAATCACCGTACCATCGGGCAATGCCCGCCTTATTTTTTCTTCTGTAGGCTTTGAGAGGCAAGAAGTAGCCGTGAACAATCAAGCCATCATCAACGTCCCGTTACAATCAACAAACAGTGCTTTGCAGGATGTGGTGGTGATTGGTTATGCAACGGTGCGGAAGAAAGACGTAACAGGAGCCGTTTCCGGTTTAAGCCAAAACGAAATTAAGTCACGCCCCGTGCAGGATGCCGTGCAGGCGATGCAGGGGAAAGTTGCCGGTGTAGACATCACTTCTAACGAGCGTCCCGGTTCACTTGGGACAATCAACATCCGGGGTGTTCGCTCTTTGCTGGCATCTAACTCACCGTTGTTTGTCGTTGACGGAATACCGTTAGTATCTGGCGGCATTGATAACTTTAATCCCGCAGATATTGAATCTATCGACATTTTGAAAGATGCATCCGCAACAGCTATTTACGGTAGCCGTGGTGCAAACGGTGTGGTAATTGTTACGACGAAGCAGGGTAAGAACGGCAGGGTAAATTTAAACGTCAACAGTTCACTCCGGTTTGACAACTTAGTGGATAATGAGAAAATGTTCAGCGCTGCTGATTACATCACCTTTCGCAGATGGGCTTACTATTATGCAGGTTTGAACTACGCCACGGGCATCAGTACTAACCCAAGAGGCGACCAGCCAACATTGGCTACCGACAGAACGTTCTTTAATGCTACGGCTGATCCTGCCGCGTGGGCTAACATTGCCAAAGGATGGGCGTCGGGTAAATGGGATGGAAGCGCAGTGACTACCACGGATTGGAGAGGTTTGGTGACGCAGCAATCCGTCACGAGTGACAATTCGATCAGCGTTAGCGGTGGTACCGATAAAATGAGGGCTTATGCTTCTTTTGGCTATTTGAACAATACCGGTACCGTAAAAGGTCAGTCTTATAAACGATATACCACAAACGTCAACATAGAAATTACACCAACAAAATGGTTTACGTTTGGCAGCAACGTAAGCGTTGCTTACAGCGTACAGCAATACGGCCAGTCAACAAGAAACGTTTCAACAATCGGTACTCCGTCGGGCGGTTTATATGAATCTGCAAGGTCTTTGTTTCCCTACGCAGTCCCTTACGATTCTGCCGGTAACAGGGTATTGTTTCCCGGCGGCGATAATTCCTGGAAGAATGTTGTGGACGAGTGGAATTATAATATAGATCAACGAACAACCGTTCGTGCCTTTGGCAGTATCAATGGGCAAGTTGATATCGGTAACATCTTTCGCCCGCTAAAGGGATTAAGATACCGTATGAATTTCGGGCCGGACATTGACCTGTACACCGATGGAGTTTATATTGACGCCAACTCCGTGGCCAATGGCGGTAGCACCAGCTACGCATCGCTCTTAAAAGGCAAAGCATTTTCTTACACCTTAGATAACCTGTTGTATTACGATAAAACAATCGGTGCACACAGCTTCGGTATAACTTTATTAGCCAGTCAAACAGCCTTTAACGCAGACAGCAGTACCATTAACGGTAACGGTATTCCCTTCGCTTCACAAAAGTGGAATGCATTGACCAGCGGTACCGTAACCGGCACATTAAGCACAAGCTCTAACCTGGTTGAGCAACAGTTGTTGTCTTACATGGGCCGGGTGAATTACAGCTTCAAGGATAAATACCTTTTAACGGCTTCAATACGCCGTGACGGATCATCCGTATTTGCAAAAGGCCACCAATACGATAACTTCCCGAGTGCGGCCCTGGCATGGCGCATAAGCCGTGAAGATTTTCTGCAACATTCTACTTGGGTGAATGAATTAAAATTGAGGGCAGGTGTGGGTGTTACCGGTAATTCCGCTGTGGCGCCTTATTCAACACAGGGCGCTATTGTCTCTTTGTTCTATCCATTCTCTTCAACCAATACTCCCGGTGCATATACCAATCCATTATTAGCCAACCAGGATCTTAAATGGGAAAAAACACAGCAAGTTAATGTGGGCTTAGATTTTTCTTTGTTTAACAGAAGGGTTTCCGGCAGTGTGGATGTATACAGTTCAAAGACATCTGACTTGCTGCTCAACAGAAATCTTCCATCGGTAACAGGCTACAACACCACCTATTTCAATATTGGTAAAACGGCTAATAACGGAATTGATATCAGTGTATCAACGGTTAATTACAGAAGCAGAAGTATGTTGTGGACAACCACCGTTAACGCTTCGTGGCAAAAAGATCATATTGTGGCTTTGTCGAACGGTAACCAGGATGACATCACCAACAGTTTATTTATTGGCCAACCTCTTGGAGTGATCTATGGTTACAAAGCCTTAGGCATCTGGCAGCCCGGCGATACCACCGCGATCAAAGCATTTAATGCGAATGGTGGTTCATTCTCTCCTGGATTTACCCGTGTGGCAGACTTGAATGGAGACAATAAAATTGATCCCAACAACGACCGCCAGATCATTGGATGGACAAGACCCCGCTGGGTGGTAGGCATGACCAACACGTTTGTGTATAAAGGAGTTGAACTGTCTGTTTTCATCTACGGCCGTTTGCACTACTGGTACAACACGGGTGGTGAAGGTGAAGCTGCTCGTGGTGTTACAAGGCAGATCAATTACTATACGCCGGATAATACAAATTCAGAATATCAGAAGCCCGTATACAACGCAGGTAATGCATCGCTTGATCCATACTTTGCGGCTTTGGGTTATAAGAAAGCTTCATTTATTAAGGTACGGAACATTTCTTTGGGCTATACGGTAAACAACAAATACCTGGGAAAAGCGGGTGTTTCAAACCTTAAAGCCTATGTACAAGTTGCCAATCCAGGCATGCTGTTCTCTCAAATTAAATACTTAGACATGGATGTCGTTTCGCCTACCTGGAACAGAGGCGTAACCTTTGGAATCAACGCAACATTCTGATACAATAAAAACCGAATTATATGCAGCGATATCATTTATATATAAAATCAGTTCTTCTTGCAGCCTTGGTATCTGCCGCGGGTTGCAAAAAAAGTTTCCTCGATGAAACGCTTACCACGGCAAGGGGTACCAGCTTTTTTACCACTGATGCAGGCATTCAGCAATTGGCCGTAGGTACCTATTACCAGGTTTTTGCGAACCCGTGTAACGGTGAATGGTTTTACGCGGCTACCAATTATGGAACCGATGAATTTCATGTGGGCGGTGACCCTTCCAACGCGCCCTGGAATAATTACGACGCTACGTTTAATTCAGTAAACCAGGGAAGCAATACCAACGTTGCGCTGGCTAACTATCAGTGGGATGCCATTTACATAGGTATTGGTGATGCGAACCTGTTAATTCAAAATTGTATCAGCAGTAGTTCTACCTCTGCCGCTATAAAAAATACGGCATTGGGAGAAGGTTATTTTATGCGTGCATACAGCTATTTACGATTGGTGAGCCAGTATGGTGCAGTGCCGTTGCAGCTTACGCCAATTACGACAGTGCAATTGGAATTTACCAGGGCCTCACCAAAAGAAGTTTATGCACAGATTATTTCTGACTTAACGAAAGCAATGACCTTATTGCCCACTTCCGGCAGCCCATACCGTATTACACAGGATGCTGCCGCACACTTTTTAGCAAAAGCCTACTTGTCAAGAGCAAGCGAGATTAACAGTTCATGGAATTCCGATACCAAAGCTGCCGACCTTGCGGCTATCGTTCCGCTGTGCGATGGAGTGATTGCACGCCATCCTTTGGCCCAAAATTTTGCCAGTGTGTTTAACTTTACCGGCATCAATTCTGCAAACGAAAATTTACCGGAAGTCATTCTCTCGGCCCAGTTCACCAATGATGTAAACACCAACCAGGGAAATGGAAATACGCAGCACTTGTATTTTGTTTCACGATATGACATACAGGATCAAATGGCCCGCGATTTAACGGGCGACAGGCCGTTCAGCCGGTTGGCAACAACGTACTACATGTATCGCGTTTATGATATGGTGAACGATTCAAGGTTTTGGAAATCGTTCCGGACAAAAAGTGCAATTAATGGGGCAACCCCGGTAGCGCCAAATAAACAGGGCGATGTGGGTATTATGTTTGTCATCAACCAACCAGGCGATGCGCGGTATCCTCTGTCAAAAATTTGTAAGACAACATCGGGCACGGCGCTGGTGAATGATGTTAACGGCACCGGACGACCTATCCCGACAACCTATGTAGCTTATCCGGCCGGCCGCACAACAGACGGGGCACTGAACACCGATTTAACAACGGCCGGCCAAAGTTTTCCATCATGCAGTAAACACATGGACGGTTCGAGAAACGCATTGAATGATGTTGTTGGACACCGGGATTTTATTTTAGCACGTTCGGCTGAAACCTATCTAATCGCTGCGGAAGCAAAGATTCGATTGGCACAAGCCGGAACGGGCAGTTATACGGATGCCTTGCCTTACATTAATGCGGTAAGAACCCGGGCGCAATATGCCGGCGGAGAAAGCCGCTCGGCGTATAACGACGGAGGCAACACGCTGCAGTCTGTTTCCTTGCAAACACCGGGTGTAGGCCCTTCATTTTATCCCGGAAACTCATATTATGAATCAAACAACATTCCTGTAACTACAGCCGCTTCTTCAAGCCTCGCTATTGGAAGTATTGCTCCGTTGCCTGCGCAGGATGAATACATCATTAATGCCCTGGGTTTATCCAATACGTACGACAGAATGTTGTGCCTGGTACTGAATGAACGTTCACGTGAATTAGTGGGTGAGTATAAACGCTGGGAAGATTTATCAAGAACGCAAACCTTGGTAAAAAGGGTTCAGGTATTTAACCCTGAAGGATCGCCGAATATTAAAGCTTTCCACTCGTTGCGCCCTATACCACAAACGTTCCTTGACGGCATCCAGGCCGGCGGGGTAAACTTAACGGCTGGCCAAAAGCAGGCTATGCAAAACCCTGGCTACTGATTTTAATGATTGTGACCTTAGTGAAAGTAGAAAGTGGCGATTATACCACGGCCGCCACTTTCATTTCTTTTTCGGATGAAGTTTTTCAGGATAGCACAGGACAATGGTTTTGAAATCAAAAAATAATTTAGGCGAACAAAGCATTGCTGTTATATGATCCCTGATTCCTTCTCTTTTTTCAGAAGCAAACTTCGCATCATTTACAGCGGTTAGTTTTTTAAAGACAACGTTTCCGGATAACCGGCCACATATTTTTCTCATGTACAAGCAGCAATCGTTAGAACAAAGGCAGGGAATAAAGTACCTGTCTTTTTCTTTTTAACGGCGTCGGTGAAACGAAACTTTGACTCTAATTTTCGTCCGCTAAACGAACCAATACATGAAACAAACGCAACGCCTTTTCTCCCTTTTTCTTTTTCTCTCTTCCTCCTTTTGTCTCTTGGCACAAAAGGCCAACGACGTTACCGCGCCGCTGCACGCCATGCAACCCGATTACGTTGTGCCTTATGGCGTGCCGGCAACCGAAAAAGTTAAGGCAACACTTGATCGTGTGCTGAATTATTTAGACGCAACTACGCCGGTGGGCTTCACCAACCGCAAAACGGGTACAACGTTCGCATCGGTCAGCAATCCCGATACCAACGTTGTTTTTAAGCAAGGCGATTTTCGGTTAACGAGTTACGAATGGGGCGTTACCTATGCGGGCATGACGAGAGTAGGCGAAGTAACCGGCGATGACCGCTACTTCAATTACACAAAAGAACGAATGAATTTTTTGGCGACTGCTTACCCCTCCTTTAAAAAATTATACGAGCAATATCCGAAGCCTGCAAACCCTTTGCGGCAGCCTGTTGCCCCTCATGCGCTTGATGACGTTGGCGCCATGTGTGCGGCCATGATTAGAGAATACCGCCGCGGCAACGAGCAAAGCCTGCGGCCAATGATTGATGATTACATCAAGTACGTTTCAACAAAAGAATACCGCTTGAGCGATGGCACGCTGGCAAGAAACCGACCGCAAAAAAATACGCTATGGTTAGACGATTTGTTCATGAGTGTTCCGGCTTTGGCGCAAATGGGAAAACTTACCGGCGATGCAAAATATTACAACGACGCAGTGAAGCAAGTGCTGCAATTTTCGAAGCGCATGTTCAACAAAGAGCTGGGCATTTACATGCACGGCTGGGTGGAAGAAATGCCGGTGCATCCCGAGTTTCATTGGGCACGTGCCAACGGTTGGGCGCTGATGGCGATGACTGAATTGCTGGACGTACTGCCTGAAAATTTTGGCGGTCGCACCGAAGTGTTAACGCAACTAAAAGCTCACGCCAGCGGTCTTGCAAAGTATCAATCAGGCCAGGGGTTCTGGCATCAATTGCTTGATAAGAACGATTCATATCTTGAAACATCGGCGACAGCAATTTATACGTACTGCATAGCAAAAGCGGTGAACAAAGGCTGGCTTGATGCAAAAGCGTTTGCGCCAATGTGTTTATTGGCGTGGAATGCGGTATCTACGAAAGTAAACGACAAAGGGCAGGTAGAAGGAACCTGCGTTGGTACCGGCATGGCCTTCGATCCGGCGTTTTATTATTACCGCCCGGTAAACGTTTACGCGGCGCACGGTTACGGCCCGGTGTTGTTAGCCGGCGCAGAAGTCATCAACCTGCTCAAGACGCATACCTTTGAAATGAACGACAGTTCCGTACAAGTCAAATAATCTGCACATGAAGAAAACCTTTCTCTTTCTTTCTCTCTTTTTCAGTCTTTCTCTTTTCGCCCAAAAAAAGTTCACCGTTGACGCAAGCAAAATTGTGGCGCCAGTTTCTCCCACCATGTGGGGCATTTTTTTCGAAGACATCAACTTTGCTGCCGACGGCGGATTGTATGCGGAAATGATAAAGAATCGTTCGTTTGAATTTCCGATGCCGATGATGGGCTGGAGAGAAATAAAGAACGGCGGTAACGGTAAAATCTTAATCGAAAATACCGGCAATCCAACGTCTGCAAACACACGGTTTGCGCACATCACTGTCAATGCTGCAAACGGAACCTACGGCTTGTCTAATGAAGGTTTCAGGGGAATGGGATTTAAAAAAGGAGAAGTCTATAATTTTTCAATCGCGGCCAAAAAAATAAGTGGCGATGTAAAGCTTCGCATCGAAGCCGTAAATTTTTTGGGACAGAAAATCGGCGAAGCCACCATCGCAAATTTTGCCGGTGATTGGAAACCCTACGCCGCTTCTTTCACTACAACTGACACGGCATTTAAAGGAAGAGTAAACCTTTGGTTTGAAGGTAATGGCGTTGTTGAAGTTGACAGGCTTTCTTTGTTTCCCAAGAACACCTGGAGGAATCGTCCCAACGGGATGCGCAGCGACCTTGTGCAATTGTTATACGACATGAAACCCGGTTTCATTCGCTTTCCCGGCGGCTGCATTGTTGAAGGCCGCGACCTTACGAACCGTTATCAATGGAAAGCAACCGTTGGTCCTGTTGATGCAAGAAAAACATTGATGAACCGATGGAACGTTGAATTCAAAAACAAACTCACGCCGGATTATTACCAAAGCTTCGGCCTTGGCTTCTTCGAGTACTTTCAACTTGCTGAAGACGTGGGCGCAGAGCCTTTGCCCATCCTCAATTGCGGCATGGCTTGTCAATATAACAGCGGCGAAGTGGTGGCCATGAACGAACTCGATCCTTACATTCAGGACGCATTGGATTTGATTGAATTTGCCAACGGCGCAACGACAACGAAATGGGGAAAGCTTCGTGCTGATATGGGCCATCCCGCGCCGTTCAATTTAAAATACATGGGCATCGGCAACGAGCAGTGGGACGAGCAATACATTGAACGTTACAAACAGTTTCACGCCGTGCTGAAACAAAAGCATCCCGAAATTAAATTGGTTTCTGCCGCAGGTCCTTCGCCCGACGGAAAACTCTTTGATTATGCCTGGACCGAATTGCGAAAACTCAACGCCGATTTAATTGACGAACACTATTACGCCAACCCGGATTGGTTCTACCAACACGCAAGCCGCTACGACAACTATGACCGCAAAGGCCCCAAAGTTTTTGCCGGCGAATACGCGGCGCAAAGCAAAGGCATTGCACGAACGGAGAACCAAAATACCTGGCAATGTGCCTTGGCAGAAGCGGCGTTCATGACGGGTTTGGAGCGCAACGCTGATGTGGTAAAAATGGCGTCATACGCACCGTTGTTTGCACACGTGGATGCGTGGCAGTGGTCGCCGGATTTGATTTGGTTTAACAACCTTCAATCTTACGGTACGCCTAATTATTACGTGCAAAAACTCTTCTCTACAAACAAAGGAACAGACTTGCTTTCCGTTTTAGAGGTTAACGAAACCGTGAAAGGCAAGGACAGCGTTTATGCAAGCGCCGTGTTTGATAAAAAGAGCGGCGACGTGATTGTAAAATTCGTGAACGCTTCTTCCAACGCGGTTGCAATCGAAACAACGATCCGCGGCGCAAAACCTTCCAAAAAAGAAGCCGCCGTGCAAGTACTTTCGTCAACGGATAAATACACCGTAAACAGTTTCGAAGCACCACAAGCTATCGCACCGTCAACTGAAATGGCCGCGATAAAAGACGGCGCTGTATCGCTTTCCTTAAAGCCTTCTTCGTTAACCGTTGTCCGCATCCAGTGTAAATAAATATTTTCATTTATGTCCTTAACTGCATTGCTACTATTGAGCTTTTCTTGCGTCGCACTCTTGTACGCTTTGTTCACTGTGCGGCGATCTGCCCTTTCTTTTATCGCCGTTATTCTTTGTCACACTTATACAAACGCACAATCCTACAAATTCGACTTCGGCCTTGGCAAAATTGAAAAAGGATACACGCAGGTTTTGCCCGAAACCAAATACAATCCCCAAACGGGTTACGGCTTTGAGTTTTCATCCAACCTTGTTTCAAATACATATGCCGGAACCGACGCCTTGCGCGACGATTACATCACCAGCAACAAGCCCTTTTATTTTTCCGTAAAGCTTCCCGAAGGCAATTACAACGTGAAAGTAATTCTTGGCGATAAGGAAGGAACATCTGCAACCACCATCAAAGCCGAATGCAGAAGACTGATGGTGGAAAAAGTAGAAACGGCCAAAGGCAGGTTTACTACTGCTGAATTTACCGTACACGTGAAGGACAGTATCATTCGTTCATCGAATAGTGAAAGCAAAGTGCGGTTGAAGGCGCGGGAATATGCCTACCTGCATTGGGACGATAAACTCACGTTGGAATTCAACAACGCCGCACCCAAAGTTTGCGCCGTTGAAATCACAAAGGTCAGCAACATTCCAACCATGTTTCTCGCCGGCAATTCAACCGTTGTTGACCAGGCTGAAGAACCCTGGGCCGCATGGGGGCAAATGATTCCGGCTTTCTTTCAGCCGAATAAAATTGTCGTTGCCAATTACGCTGAATCGGGTGAAACATTAAAAGCATTTAAAGGTGCAAGGCGGCTGGAAAAAATCTGGAGCATGGCAAAGCCCGGCGACTATCTTTTTATTGAATTTGCGCACAACGATCAAAAGCCAGGTGGCAATCATCTTGATCCTTTCACTACGTATAAACAAACGGTGAAGGAATGGATTGCCGAAGCCCGCAAGCGAGGCGTGACGCCGGTTTTGGTAACATCCATGAACCGCAGAACTTTTGATTCATCGGGCCACATCACAAACTCTCTTGGTGATTATCCCGAAGCCATGCGCCAAACCGGAAAGGAAGAAAACGTAGCGGTGATTGATTTGAACGCAATGAGCAAAATCTTGTACGAAGCCTGGGGACCTGTTACATCGCTGAAAGCATTCGTGCATTTTCCGGCCAATACGTTTCCAAATCAAAAAGAAGAACTAAAGGACAACACGCATTTTACAGCGTACGGTGCTTACGAATTGGCAAAGTGTATCGTCAACGGCATAAAGCAAAACGTTCCAACGCTTGCAGCTTATCTGAAAAAAGATTTGCCTTCGTTCAATCCTTTACATCCTGATGATGCAATGACGTGGCATTTGCCCGCAAGTGCTTTCATTGGTTCGGTAAAACCCGATGGCAATTAAAAAACAACTTTCTGTGTCATTGTGGTTCAAAAACTTCAACACACAACGTAGTCATATGAAATCAAGATTGCTCATTGCCCTTTTGTTTCTTTCAACTCTCTGCTTTGCACAAATCGGCAAACGTTTTCCGTCGGAAAGGAAAGTGGTAAAAGATCCCGTAACCGGCACAATGCTAACGTTTCTCACCAGCACACCTGCGGGTGATTCAAAAATTTATCAAACGCATACGCAATGGACGGCCGGTGGCGAATGGCTCATCTTTCGCAGCGGACGTGCACGCAACGAAGCCTTGGCAGTAAACGAAAAAACCGGCGACATTGTGCAGGTAACCGAAGGCGGTTACACCGGCATGTTGTGCGTGGCCCGCAAAAGCATGAAGCTTTATTTCATGCAAAGCGCATCAACCGATTCAGCGCAACGGCGGCGAGGCGGCGGTGCGCTTCGCATCATTGAAACAGACTTGCAAAAAGTTTTCGACGACAGCAAGAAAGGCGCAATGAAAACAGCGTCGGCCTATCAACGTGTTTGCGGAACAATTCCGGCAACCATTGATGCCGGTGGTGACATGGCGCTGGATGCCGACGAAGGCTTTGTTTATTTTCGCGTGGGCAAAATTGAAGCGGCAAAGCATTTACAACCGGGAACAAAAATCGAAAGCAATTTCGGTCCGCGCAACATGGGCGCTGGTCCTGCAGGCTTAATGAGCATGAACATTAAAACCGGTGAGATCAAATACATTGTTTCGGTACCGTTTCAAATTGGGCATGTGCAAACCAATCCTTTTGTTTCCGGTGAAATAATTTTTTGTTGGGAAACGGGCGGCAAATCGCCGCAGCGCACCTGGTACGTAAAAGCCGATGGGTCAGGCCTTCGTCCCTTGTATCCTGAAGCACCCTACGAATGGGTAACACACGAAGCCGTGATTACAAAAGATGAAGTTGCGATTGCCATCATGGGACACAGGAAAGTGCAGGGCGTTGATTCAACCGGCACCGATGTTGGCGGCGCCAATCCCGGTCAAGATGCAGCTTGGGGCCCATCGGGCACAAGAGAAAAACCTACCGGGCTTGGCATTGTGAATTTGCGCACACGCGAAATGGTGATTGCGGGCCAAACACCCAGCGGCAGCGGCCTTTGGCACGTGAACGGTTCGGCTGACGGACGCTGGGCGGTGGGCGATGATTTTTCGCGAAGCATTTATTTAATTGACCGCCATACACACGAAATGATCATGCTTTCCACCGGGCACAAAGCAACAGCAACGGATCATCCGCATCCAACTTTCAATGCCGACGGCACGAAGATCGAAATACAATCGGCCATGCTTTCGGCAGATGGCCGTTCGATGAACATCTGCATCATTCCCGTGCCGGATGAATGGTTGAAACGTACCTACAAATAATTTCTTTTCAATCAGCGATGCAATGAAGAAAACGGTTTTGTTCTTTCTCCTTTGTGCGTTCAACCTTGCTCGTGCGCAAGACACGATCAATCCTTTAAAGGGAGACATTCGCGTGCACGACCCGGTGATGATAAAGGAAGGAAAGACCTATTATGTTTTTCACACCGGCAGAGGCATTTCTATCAAAACATCAAACGATAAAATAACCTGGCGAAATGCAGGGAGAGTTTTTGAAAATAACATACTTCCGGCCTGGCACAAAAAAGACATCCCCGCGCAAGACGGCAGCCTGTGGGCGCCGGACATTCATTATGCCAACGGCAAGTATTATCTCTATTATTCGGTTTCGGCCTGGATGAATTTTAATTCAAGCATCGGTCTTGCCACCAACACCACGCTTGATTCAACCTCGCCGGCTTATCATTGGAAAGACGAAGGCAAAGTGATTGATTTTCGAAACGGTGGCGAAGGTGTGAACACAATTGACCCGAATGCTTTTCGTGACAAAGACAGGCTTTGGTTGTTTTACGGTTCGTACAAAGCCGGTTTGCGCCTGGTAGAATTGAATCCTGTAACCGGTAAATTGCTTAACGAACAGGCCCCGCAACCCACTGTCATTACAACTTCATTAGGAGAAGGTGTGTTCGTCATAAAAGGCGGTGGCTACTATCACATTTTTGCTTCACGCGGACGTTGTTGTGCGGGCATGAACAGCACTTACCAAATTGTGATGGGCCGTTCAAAAAACATCAAAGGTCCTTATCTGAACAAAGAAGGCAAGAGTTGGGCGGACAACAATTATTCGCTTTTTCTTGCCGGCGATACAACCGAACCGGGACGAGGCCACAACGGTTTCTTTACCGAAGGCGATACGACCTTTGTTGTTTATCATGCGTACACACGTTCGGCGGCCGGTGCTTCACTGCTAAACATTAAACCGCTTTACGTGGACGAAAACGGATGGCCCACACTTGACCGATCAAAAAAATTATTCAAAAGAGAAGAATAAATTAAACAATGAAACTGCTCTCATTCACGGCCTTGTTGGTTATGGCAAACAACGTTGTTCTTGCGCAACCAACAAACGCAAACAATGGCTTGTCAAACAAAAAGGACACAAGCTTTACCGCACAAGGCAATCCAATCATTCGCTACAAGTTTACCGCCGATCCTGCGGCAATGGTTTACAAAGGCAAAGTCTATTTATATACCGGTCACGACGTAGCGCCGGAAAAACGGGCCGGTTACGAAATGCACGAATGGCTTTGCTTTTCATCGCCCGATATGAAAACATGGACGGAGCACCCATCGCCATTAAATGTAAAAGCATTTGCCTGGGCCAAAGACGATGCCTGGGCTTCGCAGGTAATAGAAAGAGCCGGAAAATTTTATTGGTACGTCGCCATCACACACGGAACGATCCACGGAAAAGCCATTGGTGTAGCCGTTGCCGATAATCCTTTAGGGCCTTTTAAAGATGCCCGTGGCTCAGCACTTGTTACAAACGACATGACGACGGAAACAAAAATCAGTTGGGATGATATTGACCCAACGGTAATCGTTGACAAAGGCCAGGCTTATTTGTTTTGGGGCAACACAAAATGTTATTGGGCAAAGCTGAAAGAAAACATGATTGAGCTGGACGGACCCATTCACACCGTTGAGTTGCCGCATTACACCGAAGCGCCGTGGGTTCACAAGCGCGGCGATTGGTATTACTTATCCTATGCTTACGAATTCCCGGAGAAAACGGCTTACGCCATGAGCCGCAGCGTTGAAGGGCCGTGGGAATACAAAGGATTGCTTGGCGAGATTCCGGGTAACAGCAACACAGCGCATCAGGCCATCATTGACTTTAAAAGCAAAACTTATTTTATTTATCACAACGGCGCCCTGGTGCCCGATGCGGGAAGCTTTCACCGCTCGGTGTGCATTGACTATTTGTATTACAACAAAGACGGAACAATGAAGCGTGTGGTGATGACGAGCGAAGGCGTACAATAAGCGTTAAAGCTGAGACGAGATAATCTTAACCAAATGTTTTAATTCTTTGTCGGTGATGTTTTCCTTATCCGACTTATCATAGATAGAAGAGAGAAACAATTTTTTCTGAACAACAAGAACAAACGTTATCACTCTTGCACCGCCTGATTTTCCTTTGCCTTTGCTCTTAATTGCCAGTCGAATTTTATAGAAGTTTTCACCGAGCGGAGTGCCTTGTTTGGGATTGCTCTCTAAACTCTCTACAAGTTGCGCCAAATCGTTTTTCAATGATGGATATTTTCGGGCAAGCTTTTCTGCCTCTCGTTCGAACGGCTGAATCGTTCGAACTTCATAACTCATTCAAAAAAGCTTTTGCCGGTCTTGAAGAAGTTTTGCCTTTGCTTGCCAGAATGGCCTCCTGCATTCCTTCGGCAATTGTTGTTAAGGTCTGTGTTTTTGTCCGGTCTTCTTTCTGGATGCTTACAAAATCAAAATTCTTTAGAAGCTCCATAAGGAATTTATATTTTTTTTCATCCACGTGAAGAATAACCTGTTTCATCGAAAAAGTTTTTGAAATGAACGCTCGTTCAAATTTACAGCACGACGCTGCGTAAAAAGCATTTTATAAAGTTTGTTTGAATTACTGGGTGTGATTAATCTTCCGCAGCAAACGACCGACAATAATTCTTTCTTTGCCGTCTTCAAAAACAACAAGCATCGAACCGTTCTTGCCACGAATGCATTTACCGGCTCTTCGGACAGCAGAACAAGCTTGCTTTCGTAAAGTTTGATCGGTGTTTTTATCGCCCAGGTAAATGTATTCCATCAATTGCTGTACGTATAAACGTATTCCACTTTTCCCGTTTGTTCTTTTTGCTTGTTAAAGATGACTTCTTTTGTTTTTAATCCTTTGGTATCATAAGCATACCGCCAAATGAGGTAGTCATCGCTGTTTTGCGGCACGGTAATACGTTGCGTAACCTGCGCTTTGTCTGAATATTCAAACATGCTTTCGGGCAAAAGCTTTCGGGCTTTTTTATTGTAGCGAACAATGTCAGTTAAACGGCCTGCTTTATCGTAATAGTAGTAATAGGGCTCTTCGGTCAGCACGCCGCGCTTTTCCTGTTCTTCAATTACGTTGCCTGCATCGTCAAGCTTAAAGCTTACAACGGCCGTGTCTTTTTTGTTTTTGATACGCAACATTTTTGTAATACGCCCCTGTGCGTCGTATTGCCAAAGGTGGTCATCGGTTTGCGTAGCTGTAAGACTGTCGCCGGCCCCAAACAATACCGCGTTTAACGTTCCCGCATTGTTGTATGTGTAAAGGGTTGTGTTCACAAGGCCGTTTGTTGAATCAGTTGTTTTAGTGATTCTCCCGTTTGCATCCACATAGGTCGTCAGGTAAGAAGGGCTGGTGTATTCTGATTTGGTGACGGTTTGCAAAGCTTTTTGCGCTAATAAAAATTCCTGTTGAACGTTAAAGTCCGCAAGCGGTGTGTTATTTATCGTATAGCTTTTTAGCGTTACGGTTTTCACCTTGTTGTTGCTGTACGACCGAATCAACTCGGTGCTTTCTTTTGTGCCAACGATGTCTTTGTAATAGTACTGTGCAGAAGCGGCAAAGGACAAAAACAGCAGCGCAAGACCGGAAACTTTTTTCATTCAGATATTGTTTGCTCAAAAATAAACACACTGCTGCAAGCCTGCTTGCCGCATTCGGTGAAGTGCGATATTTGTCGCTACTTTTAAGAAAATTTTACGTGAGCCACCAGCCCGAACGAAAAGAAAAGAATTGCCTTAACTGCGGAACAGAAGTACACGGACGTTTTTGCCACCTATGCGGACAAGAAAATGTTCTTACCCACCAAGGCTTTTTGCCATTGGCAAAGCATTTTATTTATGACGTGCTTCATTTTGACGGTAAGTTCTTTCACACCCTGCTTTACATTTTTACCAGGCCTGGCTTTGTTGCTAAACAGTATGTGCAGGGTAAGCGAATGAGCTACCTCGACCCGATTCGCATGTATCTCTTCACGTCTGCGGTCTTTTTTCTCGTGTTTTTTTCGGTGAAAACATTTAACGTAGGCGAAAAAAACCACCGCGAAAAACCTGGTGTTGACAAACGCAAAGAATTAATTGAGAGTTATAAAAAACACCTGGAGAAGAACCCCGCCGATTCGGAGTACGCAAGGCGAATTGCCTATCTGCGTGACACGCTCAATCCCGTAAATCCAGACTCCCTGGGTTGGCATAAATCCATTGGTTTCGGCAACCGAAGCTATACGTCGCTGGAAAATTATGATTCGGTTCAGGCATCGTTGCCAACAGCCGAGCGGGATGGATGGTTTCCCAGGCGCATCATTCATCAATTTTTTACCTCCAAAGAAAAATACGGAGAGAGCGACGAAGTCCTGAAGGTTTTTCTCGAAACCTTTTTACACAAACTGCCGTACCTGCTCTTTGTTTCACTGCCTTTTTTTGCCGGTATTTTAAAACTCTTATACATCCGGCGCAAGACTTTTTTTTACAGCGATCATGCCGTTTTTACGCTGTACCATTACATTTTCAGTTTTATCCTGATGCTGGTGGGTTTTGCTTTTTCCGGTTTGCAAGATGCAACGGGCTGGAGTGTTTTTGGTTTTCTCACCGGCTTGCTTTTTTTGGTATGGCCAGTTTACCTGTTCATTGAAATGCGGCGGTTTTACGAGCAAGGTTTTAAAAAAACCTTCGTCAAATTCATAATCCTGAACTGCCTTGGTTTTGTCCTCATTATGCTTTTGTTTTTAATCTTTGCCCTCTTTTCATTTTTTCAATCATAAGTTATGCAAGCAACCGGAAAGGCTTTTGAACGGCTCGTGAACATCATGAACGACCTGCGCGAAAAATGCCCGTGGGATAAAAAGCAAACCATTCAAAGCCTGCGGCAAATGACGCTGGAAGAAACCTATGAATTGACCGATGCTATCACCGACGAAAACTGGAAAGGCATCAAAGAAGAATTGGGCGACCTCTTGCTGCACATTGTCTTTTATTCAAAGATTGGAACCGAGCAGTCGCAGTTCACCATTGAAGAAGTGATCAACGGCATTTGTGAAAAGCTCATTGCAAGACACCCGCACATTTACGGCGACGTAAAAGTTTCAACCGACGAAGACGTAAAACGCAACTGGGAAAAACTGAAGATGAAAGAAGGCAAAACATCGGTGCTTTCGGGAGTGCCCAAAACCTTGCCGGCATTGATTAAAGCCATGCGTTTGCAAGAGAAAGCAAAACAAGTAGGCTTTGAATGGGAGAACAAAAATCAAGTATGGGAAAAGGTAAAAGAAGAAGAAGTCGAGTTGCAGGAAGCTATTGTATCCGGCGAACAAGAAAAGATAGAAGAGGAGTTTGGGGACCTGCTTTTTTCGCTGGTGAACTTTGCACGGTTTTTGAACCTTGACGCCGAAAATGCGTTGGAGCTCACCAACAAAAAATTCACCAAACGGTTTACACAGATGGAAGAAAAAGCGCTAAGCGGAGGCAAGCCACTGGCGCAAATGAGCCTCGAAGAAATGGACGCTATCTGGAATCAAATCAAACGACAGAACGATTGAAGCTCTCTCAAGTTCATAAGCATTTGCCTAAGAGCAGCCTGCTCGTGACGGCGGCTGTGCTGATTGCTCTTTCCTTTTTATCCACGTGGTTTTTTCAATCAAAGCCTTCTGTCACCCAACAACGCCGCGAGCTGGAAGATTACGTGCAAAAGCGGGAAAAAGAAGCGAAAGATTTGCTGGCCGATACAGCCCTGTTGCGAAAGCTGATCAGCCATACTGAAACTGAACAAGAATTTGACAAGGTGCAAAAGAAAAAGTTTGGCCTTTTTGTTTTTGCCGAAACCCTCACCGATAACCAGGACCTTCTTTTTTGGAACAGCCAGGAAATCATTCCGCCTGCACCCAATTTTTCGCCGCCGGACAGCCTTTATTTTCAGCACTTGCTGAACGGGTATTACGTGGTGCAAAAAGCAAAGCTTGCGTTACCGGGCATCACCAGCAACATGATGGCCTATGCGTTGATCCCGGTGCTGAATAAATTTTACCTTGAAACCAAAAACTCGCAGACGCAGTTTGCATACGATGAAGACGCGATTAACCGAATTACCATTGCCGAGTTGCCAACGGAATTTGCTGTGCGTTCGGTAAGCGGTCCGGTTCTGTTTTACATCACGCAGGCTTCGGGACAAAACGGAAACAACACCGATGCGGTAACCTTTCTGCTGCGCATGTTCTCGCTGCTGCTGGTTCTGGTTTACCTGCACTTAGTGGTAGAAACGGTGAGGAGAAAAAGAGGCGCCGTAACAGCCGTTTTTGTATTGGCGCTGATCCTGGCGTCTTGCAGACTGCTGCTGTTTTTCTTTCCCGGCTTGTTATCGCTGCGGCAAATTTCCTTGTTCGATCCTACGAACTATGCGTCGGATTCGTTTAACCGTTCGCTCGGCGATTTGCTCATTACTTCCCTGTTTTTATGTTGGCTGATGTTGTTTGCCTGGTCAAGTCTCGGGCCGGTAAAGCGCTTGCCGCGGCCCTTAAAAGGAAAAGGAATATTGGTTGCGGGAGTGGCGGCCATCTTTGTCTTGATCTACACCACGTTTCAACTGGCCAGCGTGGTGCACGCACTGGTTACCAATTCAAAAATCTCCTTTGACGTTACCGATTTTTTTAGCTTGAATATTTATTCATTCTTCGGTTTCATCGTGCTGGCGCTGTTAACGCTCAGCTATTATTATTTTTCGCGTTTGTTGTTTCGGTTTTCGCTCAGCGCTTTTCCCAATCTGTTGCATTTGTATTTTGTAGTGGCCGTTGTAGGACTTACCTATTTAACGCTCCGCAGCGGGAACACCGTTGTGCTTTTTCAACTTCCGGTATTGGCCTGGCTTGTGCTTTACACCTTGCTCCTGAGCCGGGAGCAACTGATCATTAACCGCATTCGAATGACGGTGACGGGCATTTTGTTTTGGCTGTTTGTGTTTTCGGTTTCGCTTGCCGGCCTCATCTTGCAGGGCAACCGCGAACGCGAATGGGAAACCCGCAAAGAGATTGCCGAGAAATACGATCAATTAAGCGATCCCGCAAAAGAACATTCCCTGCAAGTGGCGCTGGCTTATTTGAACAACGATTTTTTGCGGGCCAATTTTAGCCGCTTCTATCACGAGCCGGGTAACAAATTGCTGCGCGACAGCATCATCAACGACAATCTTCTTGGTTACTCCGGCTCGTACGCCACCAGTCTTTACGTGTTTGATTCGACAAGGCAGCCCGTGAACAACGGCGAAGAAAAAACCTACGAAGCGCTGAACAATATTCTGGCTTCGCAAAGCAAGCCAACGGTTGTCAACAATCTTTTTTATTACGAAACAATGCCCGATCAGTTTGTGTACATCACAAAGCGGGAAGTTACCGACAGCGGCAAAGCACTCGGCACACTGTTCATCGTGGCGGCGCCGCGACAATTTCAAAAGAAGAACGAGCTTTATCCAAACCTGTTTGTTCGCGGCGGTGAAAACGATTTGGAAAATTCTTCGCAATACGCTTACGCCATTTACAAAGACCAAAAACTTTGGAATCATAGCAGCAAGTACGCTTTCCCCACAAAAATCAATTCGGCTCAAATAAGCGGCGAGTTTGAAAAGGTGCAAAACGATGACAACGATGAACTTTGGTTCAAAGCCGGCAAGCAAAAAGTTGTGGTCATTGCAAAAAAGCGGGACACGTTTATTGAAACCATTACGCTGTTCTCTTATCTTTTTTGCGCCTTTCTTTTTATGGTGGGCCTGTTGCGCTTTGCGGGTTTGCTGGTGCAGCTTGCACGGGGACGAAGGCTATCCGATATTTTTTCCCGGCTCACCATTCGCACAGAAATCCACGCCACCATCATCTTTATTTCGGTGCTTTCTTTTCTCATCATCGGCGTTGCCACCATTCAGTTTTTTGCCGCCCGCTACAAGCGCAACAACGTTGACCGACTGAGCCGCGTATCGAGCAGCGCGGTAACCGAAATGGAAAAGCGGGTGAAGGACGACAGCCTCCTGATAAACAACGCACTGAATTTTTCCGATTCAGCCTCGCGGCAATCCATGCGAAACGTGATACAGGAAATTTCCGACGTGCACGGCGTGATTGTAAACCTGTACGATCTGTCAGGCACGCTCCAGGTTACTTCAGATGAAATGATTTACACCCGCGGCGTATTGAGCACAAAGATGCACCCGCGTGCCTTTTACGAACTGAACACCCGTGATGCGGTGCAGCAAGTACAAAACGAAAAAGCCGGTCAACTTGAATACCTGAGCATCTACACCGCCATTCGCAACAACAACGGCGAACCTTACGTGTATTTGAACATTCCTTCTTTCACATCGCAAATTGAATTGAACCAGGAAATTTCAAATTTCCTTGTGACGATCATTAACCTGAATGCCTTTATTTTTTTGATTGCCGGTGTGATTGCCCTGTTCATCACCAACCGCATTTCGCACAGCTTTTCGGTGATTGGCGAAAAGATGAAAGCCATTACGCTGGGGCGCTCCAACGAAGAAATTACCTGGACGAAGGACGATGAAATTGGCGAGCTGGTAAAGCAGTACAACAAGATGGTGCAGCAATTAGAACAGAGCGCCGAAGCCCTTGCCAAGAGCGAACGCGAAGGCGCCTGGCGTGAGATGGCGCGACAAGTGGCGCACGAAATCAAGAACCCGCTCACACCGATGAAGTTGAGCATTCAATACTTGCAACGCGCCATTCAAACGGCCCAACCCAATGTGAAAGATTTAACCACCAACGTTGCGGGTACGCTGATTGAACAAATTGATCACCTCGCAAAAATTGCCGCCGACTTTTCGCAGTTTGCCAACATCGGCAACAAGCGTGTGGAGAAGATTGATTTGCACGGCGTGATTGGTTCGCTTGTGTCGTTATACGATGCCAACCCGCACATTGAGTTAACATGGAAGGCCATGCTTGGTCCCGTTTGGGTAATGGCCGATAAAACGCAGATGAACCGCTTGTTCACCAACCTGCTTACAAATGCAGTGGACGCCTGTTCGGAAGAACGAAAATGCATTGTAACCATTGGCGAAAGTATAGAAGACGAAACTGTTATTATTTCCGTTGCCGACAACGGCGAAGGCATTCCGGCAGAGATGCAATCAAAAATTTTCACGCCCAATTTCACCACCAAAACCTCCGGAACAGGACTTGGCCTTGCCATGTGTAAAAGCATTGCGGAGCAAGCCGGCGGCGGCATTTGGTTTCAAACAAAAGAAGGAGAGGGTACGACATTTTATGTGAGGCTGCCTGTGAGTGAGTAGGGAATGTAGGTAACGTCAACGCATTGCAGAAGGTGGGGCAATAGCGGTTCGTCAGCTTAAATTTAGCACATAAGTTTAATAATGTTCTGTCGTTCAGCCTTCATTCTTCAGCCCCACTTTTGGCAATGCACTGTTGGTGGCAGTTAATATTTCCAGTTCATTATTGTTCCAAGTTCTTTCCATCTGTAACCCTGAAGCTGGTACAAAACGATGCCGCCTCCACCACCTAATCTACTATGAGCATTGTCCCACTGAACAACTGCATATTTTGCCTCTTTGTCAAAGACAGGTCGTGAAAAGTAAAACAGATTTCTGTTGTATGGGTCAGCAGAATTGTAGCTGTTTATTTGCTTGCTATAGAATTTCTTCTGTTTCTTGTCTGTCAAGGCAAGCTTTTGCAGGATATACTTTTTCGAAACGTTTTCGTCTCTGCTATTTACAAGAATATAATTCTTTAGTTCACTTTCTTGCCAAAGCGTCGTGTCTGGCATTTTTGAGTTCTGAATGATTTCGGCAAGCATTGTAGTATCAAGAACCTTGTGGGCATAGTCTCTGAAAAAATAGAAGTACGTTTCCATTTCTTTCTGGTCAAGCTGAATGTTCTTGATGGGTTTGGAACTGATGAACACGGCACCATGTCCACTTAGAGCTGTGTCAATGAGATTTTGAAAAGGATTTGTCTGTCCATACGAACCACAGGCAATCAAGAAGCATAAGCTGAATATCAAAAGTCTCATAAGTTTTTAGTAGGGATGCAGCGTCATGGTTTTTTGCACAATCGGAGATGTCCACCTAATTGCCACCAACATTTATTATCCGCATCTTCTTGTTCAACTTATACTTGGTTATCAATCAAAAACTGAACAAGAATGTTTTCAAATGTAAATTGAACAACTTAAAAAACGAAGCCGTTTATTGTCCGCGTTCAGCAGTTGATTTTGTGTTCAAAGACTGACGAATGGCCTTCCCGAACGCACAAGTGTGCGACGCAACAGACGCTCAACAGAATTACTGAAGCCGGTTACATGAAAATTCTTTTTCAAAAAACATTGACCGGGATTCTATCAATTATTGCCCGGTCGTTTCTTCCGTTGCTCTTCTAAAAACCTTTCAAATTCCGCAAGGCTAAACGAACTCAAATTCTTCGACGCGGGCAAGCCGCCTTTTTGCGCCACCAGCGTTCCGTATTTCACGTAACGAAATTCTTCCAGCGAATGCGCATCGGGATCAATGGAAAGCAACACGCCTTTTTCCACGGCGTAATCAATCCAGCGCCAGTCCATGTCAAGGCGGCTGGGCGAGGCGTTGATTTCAATGACCACGTTGTGCTTTGCACAGGCATCAATGATGGACTTGTGATCAACGGGATAACCTTTTCGCCGCAACAACAAACGTCCCGTCATGTGGCCAAGAATGGTTGTGTAAGGATTGGTGATGGCGCCCATCAGCCGCATCATCGCTTTGTCTTCTTCCATGTCCAAATTGCTGTGAACGGAGGTGATAACAAGGTCGAATGTGCTTAAAACTTTATCGTCATAATCCAATGTGCCATCGCCTAAAATATCGCATTCAATGCTTTTGAAAATTTTAAACGGCGCAAACTTTTTGTTGAGACTGTCAACGAGTTTGTGTTGCTCTTTTATTCTTTGCTCCGACAAGCCGTTGGCATAACCCGCGGCTTTGGAGTGATCGGAAATAACGAGGTATTCAAAGCCGAGGCGAATCAGTTCTTCGGCCATTTGCTCAAGGGTGTTGCTGCCGTCGCTCCAGTTGCTGTGCGAATGAATCAGTCCTTTGATGCTGTTCGTTTGCACAAGGTCTTCAACGTTTTGTGTCGCCGCTTTTTGAAGAATGTTTTTGCTTTCGCGCAAAAAAGGCGGAACGAAAGAAAGTCCTGCTGATTGAAACAACTCTTCTTCGGTTGTTCCTTCGGCTTTGTTTGAAAGACTTTTCCACGCGGAACGAAATTCATCGCTGCTGCTCGTTTCCAACAAGGTATTTGCAAAGGCTTCTTTTGTGGTAAGATGAAATTCAAGGTTCACTAAATCTTCCGCACGAAACACGAGCAAGTCGGATAGTTCTTGGAGCAGCAAGATGCCTTCACCGCTTAGAAAGTTTTTCAAGGCTTCTTTTGAAACCGTGGTTACCCATTCCAGTTGGCTGATGATTTCCATCTGTCGCCTGAATTCACCCGTGAGGCTCGTCTTTTCGGCCGGAAACTTTTGCTCAATCTTTTGCGTGAGTGCCAGCGCAAAATCTTCCACGTGTTTGTACAAAAATTTGCCTTCGTTGGTGCGCACAAATTCAATGGACGCTAAAATCTTTTGTTCGGTTTTTCCACCGAAACCTTTGACGGCCGCAATGCGGTTTTCGCGGCAAGCTTTTTCCAGTTCTTCAATTGTGTCAATGTTCATCTCCTTCCAAAGCGTGTTGATCTTCTTTGGGCCAAGGCCTTTGATGTTCATCATTTCCAGTACGCCTTCGGGAGTTTTGGCAATCAGCTCCTGCAAAGTTTTTAGCTCGCCGGTTTGGATGATCTCCATTACTTTTTTGCCCACGCTATCGCCGATGCCTTTGAGTGAAAAAAGTTTTTCTTCCGGTAACGCGGACAGTTGTTCGGTTATTTTTTCAATGTTGAAAGCGGCGCTGGAATAACTCTTTGCTTTGAAAGAATTTTCGCCGTGAATGTCCATGAGTTTTGCCAGCAAAGAGAATTGATCGGCTATCGCGTAATTGTCCATTTGGATAAATTGTGGTGCGTGCAAAATAGCAAAGAAGGCAGGGAAAGAAAGAAAAGATTTTGGGTTTCATGTAAGGGGAAGAGGCAACACTGCAAAGGAATTTTATGTTGCCGGCCTTTGTAATTCCATTGAGCATCGTTGCGTCGCACTCTTGTACTTCCTGTTCGCTGCTCAGAAGAGTTCCCCGCAACGACGCAAAGAAACCACGACGCAGCGCCGTTGCGTCGCCGCGTGAAAACTCTCGCTCAATAGCGAACAAAGCGCTGAAGAGTGCGACGCAACAGCAGCCAAATGGATAGACGAACCTCTGGCTCAAAAATCTTCTTCTCTGCCTATGGATTCTTATCCATCAAAAAACTGATTACTTGGTTATAAGCATCGTTGAAAGTGGCTTGGTCCCAGTCGCCGTGACCAGCGCCGGTATAGGTTATCATCTTCACGTAAACGCCTGCGGCTTCCAGTTTTGTTTTGAGTGTCGTTGACTGTGCGATCGGCACAATTGGATCGGCCGTGCCGTGAAGAATAAGCGTGGGCTGTGAACTTGCCGAAACAAAGTTTATCGGGCTTGAAGATTGATAAAGACTTGCATTCGTTGCCGGTGTTCCGTTCATCAGCAGTTGAATGCCCAACTGGTTAATAGAGCCGGACGGATAAGCGTTGTACATGCCCACCATGTCGGTAGGACCAAAGAAATCAACAACGGCTTTAAACTTTGGCGTATTGTTTTTGTAGGCTTGCAACAAGGCCAAATGTCCGCCCGAAGAAGCGCCGAGAATCACCGTTTTGTCGGTGTTGAACTTGTACTCTCCGGCTTTGCCAAGAATAAAATTCACTGCGGCTTTTACATCGTTTTCCTGCGAGGGAAAGGTATTGGTGGAAGGCAAAGCCGCAAGGCGATAATTGAGGTTGAAAATGGCGTATTCGGAAAGCCGGCTTTTTATGACCGGTATAAACTGATTCATGTCCACCTTGTCGCCGCTGATCCACGCACCGCCGTGAATCATGATGATGGCTTTGGTGGTTGTTGTGGTTCTTCCTGCCGGTAAATAAACGTCCATGCGCTGGGCCGTGTCGCTGCCGTAGCTTACGTTGTTGAAGGTTTGCTCGGATAGCGGCTGGTCAGCAGTGTTGTCGGTTCCTTTTTGACAGGCAACAAAAACAAAAAGAAAGAATAAGGGAAATAGTTTTTTCATTGGCGATAAGATGGGCGAACAAGAATCCCGTTTAGAACAATGGCCTTTCAGTTTTAACCGGCTTTCAAATACTCAACCGGCATCAGGCTTTCAAGATTTACGTGTTTAGAAGCGTCAAGAATCTCGATGCCGATGATTTTATCGCCTTCGCCAATGTCTAAAACAATGTCTTCCGTTACCTGCTTGTTCACCACGGTTTGTTCTCCTGACTCAAGGCGCAGGTAAAGTAAATCGGTTTTGCTGTTGTAGTATATCTGCATAATCAGGATTGAAATGTTCCATAATAAACGTAAACGGTCACAGTAATCATTGCATTGTTTTCAATCGCATAAATAACCTGAATTTGCTTCTCTTCATAGAACTTACCCAACCGTTCCATATTGAAAGAAAAGATTTTGCTCTTTGCCAAACGACCGGCTTTTGCCTTTACGGCTGTTCCGCTCTGCAGCGTTTCGATAATTTCTTTTTCCGAAGCTCCTCTTTCCTTTGCTTTTTCTAAGGTATGCGGTTCTATGCGTATCTCCACTTTCTAACCCTCAATTGCTATTTCAAATCCAGTTTAATGTTTAACTCTTCCAACTGCTTGTTATCAACACTGCTGGGTGCGTCCAACATCACATCGCGGCCGCTGTTGTTTTTTGGAAAAGCAATGAAGTCGCGGATGCTTTCGCTGCCGCCAAGAATCGAACAGAGGCGGTCAAAGCCAAAGGCAATGCCGCCGTGCGGCGGTGCGCCGTATTCAAAAGCGCCGAGCAAAAAGCCAAACTTGTGCTGCGCTTCTTCCTTGCTCATGCCCAGGGCCGCAAACATTTTTTCCTGCAATTCGCGTTGGTAAATGCGAATGGAGCCGCCGCCAATTTCGTTTCCGTTCAACACCATGTCGTAAGCGTTTGCTTTGATGTTCGCATACGGATGTTTGAGATACTCGGCCGCGGCCTCAATGACAGGATTGTTGTTGATCATCTCCTCAATTTGCGAAGGCTTCGGCGATGTAAAGGGATGGTGCCGTGCTACCCAGCGGTTGCCTTCTTCGTCGTATTCAAACAGCGGAAAATCGAGTACCCACAACAGTTTGAACTCGTCTTTTTTGCGCAATCCCAAACGTTCGCCAAGATAAAGCCGCAATTCAGAAATAGCCTTGCGGGTTCTTTCCTCAGCACCGGCCAAAATTAAAATCAAATCGCCGGGTTTTGCGTCAACGTAAGCAGCAAAGGCCTTCAATTGCTCCTCGTTAAAGAATTTGTCCACGCTGCTTTTCAAACTCCCGTCAGCGTTAAACTTAATGTTCATCAAACCTTGCATACCAATCTGCGGACGCTTCACCCAATCGGTTAATTCGTCGAGTTGTTTGCGGGTGTATTCGGCTGCGCCGGGAACGGCAATGGCAACAACGGTTTCCGCGTTGTCAAAAACACCAAAGCCGCTTTGCGTTGCAAGCGGCGAGCTTGAAAGCAAGAATTGTTTGTCGAGAAAAACCGTCGGCGCTACTTTCAGGTTGGCCACTTTCATTCCAAAGCGAATATCCGGCTTATCAATGCCGTAATGCCACATCGCATCTTCCCAGGTCATGCGCTCAACTTTCTCTAAATAATCAATCCCCTTTACTTGTTTGAAGATGTATTTTATCAAACCTTCAAACATGTTCAAAATATCTTCCTGTTCCACAAAAGCCATCTCGCAATCTATCTGCGTAAACTCGGGCTGACGGTCGGCACGCAAGTCTTCGTCGCGGAAGCATTTTACAATTTGATAGTAACGGTCGTAACCGCTCACCATCAGCAGTTGTTTAAAGGTTTGCGGACTTTGCGGCAGGGCATAAAACTCACCGGCATTCATACGCGAAGGAACGACAAAGTCCCTTGCACCTTCGGGTGTTGATTTAATCAGGAAAGGCGTTTCAATGTCCATGAAACCCTGCTGGTGCAGGTATTCTCTTGTGGCACGATTGACCGCGTAACGCAATTCTAAATTTCTTTTTACAGCGCCGCGGCGCAAATCCAAATAACGATAGCGCATCCGCAGATCATCGCCGCCGTCGGTATCATCCTGGATAGTGAAAGGCGGCACCGCCGATTTATTCAAAATGCTGAAAGCAGAAACGGCAATTTCTATTTCACCGGTCGGCAGTTGAGGGTTTTTGTTGCTGCGTTCAATCACTTTGCCTTTCACTTGCAAAACGAATTCGCGGCCGAGCGGTTGAGCATCCAATTCTGCGTTTAACTCTTCGTCAAAAACTGCTTGCGTAATGCCGTAGCGGTCGCGCAAATCAACAAAGGTGATGGAGCCAAATTTGCGAACGGTTTGTACCCAGCCTGCCAGGGTTACTTCAGTGCCGGCATTTTGCAAACGCAGTTCACCGCATGTATGTGTTCTGAACATAATTTTTTCAATTGGGCGCAAAGATAAGAAGACGGAGAAGAGATGAGGAATGACGGATGAAGATGACAGATAACAGAGGACGGATGACGGTGTTGATCGTTGTTTGTTGGCCGAGAGAGTCGAGCAACGGTCAACGGCCAACGTTTTTTTGCCGTCATCCGTCCTCTTTCATCCGCCATTCTCTCACTGCACAATCAGGTGCGGAACAAAGCGGCTGGTGTTGCTGGTAATTAAGCTGTCGGCTTCGCGAATGCCCATGCCGGCCGGTTCCTGGCCAATGACCCAACTGCCAAGCACAGGATAAACACCGGCGAAATCAGGCAGTTCAAACAACTCTTGAAAAATAAAACCTTCTTTGCCGTAGCTGCCTTCGGTGTGTTGAAGAAGGTCGTTATTGCGGACGATGTTAATGTTGGCACCTTCGCGGCTGAGGATGGGTTTCTTCACGTAGTTCGTAAGTTTGTCGCCTTCAAAATAAGCAGGCAACAAGTAGGGATGAGCCGGATAGAGTTCCCAAAGAATAGGCAAAATAGCTTTGTTGGACAAGATCATTTTCCACGCAGGTTCAATCCAAAAAGCACGGTTGCGATCTTCCAGAATTTTCTTTCCAAAATCATCGCTGAGCAACCACTCCCACGGATAAAGTTTGAAAATATTTTTGATGGGTTCATTCTCCATGTCCACAAACGCGTTCGCGTTTGAATCCCAGCCAATGTCGTCAACAAAAACAAGTTTGGTTTGCAAACCGGCCTGTATCGCACAATCACGCATATACTCCGCGTTGGTCAGGTCTTCCAGCGTTTCTTTCAAACAGGTAAAATGCAGCGGGCCGGGATTGAGATAAGCCTTTAGGTATTTCCAATAATCAATCAGTTTTTCGTGAACGCTGTTGAACTGGTCTTGTGTCTTGTCGAAATCCTGCAACCAAAACCATTGCACAATGCCGGCTTCAAACAAACTCGTTGGCGTGTCGGCATTAAACTCCAGCAGTTTTATCTGTCCGTTCTTGTAGCACAAATCAAAGCGTCCGTAAATGGCGGGATGGTCTTCCGTCCATGTGCGTTCGATATAAGGAATGATCCATTCGGGAATGGCAAACTTATCGTACAAACCTTCGTCCATCACGTGCTGCACGGCATCCAAACACATTGTCCACAATTCCGCCGTTGCTTTTTCAATGGCAAGGATTTCATCCATCTCAAATGAATAGTAAGCGCTTTCATCCCAATACGGATTATTGGTGGTGTGAAAACCAAAGCCAAGGCCTTCAACGGCTTTTTGCCAGTTGTTTCGCGGGTTTATTTTGATTCGTTGCATACATGAATTAAGACGATTTCTAAAGACAGCAAAAGTTTAGTTATCAAGCAGGCCATCGACATAATGATAATGTTCTTGACTGGCTGATGTAAATTTTTGAATAAATATTGGAGAGAAATGAGCATCTGTGTGGGGAGAAAAGAACCCTTGTTCAATGGCCCAATCATAAACACCCTTATTGAGTGGATACAATGTTAAGATGCCAGTAAGGTTGTTTTTCTTGATCCAGTTATCAGCAACGGATTTATCCAAAAAAATTCCACTTGAGAAGTTCGCATTAGCTCCATTAAACACCCAGACACTTTCAATCATTTCTTTTCTTTTCTTTTATGTTGTGACTACGATGAGACGCTGTACGCACCGCGTCCAAATCCGCCTCTTGATACAGCGCCTTTAAAACCGTTGCTGCCGATATTGGACGATTCGTGCAAGGCACCGGAATAATATCCCGCACGTTGATAAGTCCCGTTATAATAATTGCCGTAAGGCCTGAAGGCATAATACCACAAAAGAGCGCTGCCAATGCCGCCATGATGCGCTCTCGTGTAAGGCGCGGTTGTATCGCTGCGCAGGTAGGTTTTGCTGCCGGCTTGCCAGTCTTTTTTTGGCTGGTTGCACGAAGCCAGTGCGGCGGTGATCAAAACAAGTTCGATGTATTTTGATTTCTTCATAGGGCTTACTTTACGGTAATGTAGACCTCGTAATCTTTTTTCACGTTCACGGTTTTGGTGTCGCCGTTTTCGTTTTCCGCTGTCGTGATTTCGTTGCCAAGCGAAGGCAAGGTATCGCGGTATTCGATGGTTTTGTAAACCGTGTCATGGACCCAGACTTTGTGCCGTGTAGTAAGTACGTGATGCGTACTGTCGAGTGGCGCAACGGTGATGGACGATTCAACCGAACCGTTTTTGTTTACGCTTGTGGTCAGGTCTTCGTTATCGTCGCTGTTTGAACAAGAAATTAAAAACAGGCAAAGAATTGAAAAGGGTAAAAAGCTTAATCGCTGCATGGCAAAAATTTGGGGATATAAAGAAAGAAAAAACTTTTTCATGTATCTAATCAAAAGCAATTATTCGGTCATTTCAATGCCGATTTTTTTCATGAGCAGCGAAGCATTGATGCTCCGGCAAACACCCGGCTTTAGCTTGTAATCAAAGTAAAGTTCTTCGCCTTCCACCTCTACGTCAAAATGATAATTTTCAACGGACGAAGAATAGCGTTCTTCGAGTTGGGCAAGTTCTACATCGTGTGTGGCAATAACGGCAACGGCATCTTCTTTTATCAATTGCTGGATAAGCGCCGCCGAGCCTTTGTGCCGGTCAAAGGAATTGGTGCCGCGCAAAATTTCGTCCAGCAAAATAAAAAGCGGCTCGTGCGTTTTGACGGCTTCAATAACGGTTCGCAACTTCTTTAATTCGGCATAAAACGTTGATGTGTTCTCGGCCAAATTATCTGCAATGCGCATGCTGCTCATGAGTTGCACGGGCGAAAGTGTGAACGAACGGGCACATACCGGCGCACCCGTTTGCGCCAGCACAACGTTCACGCCGAGGCTGCGCAGGAAAGTGCTTTTGCCCGCCATGTTGGAACCGGTTATCAAATCAATTTTTGCTTTGCCTTTCAGCGCAAAATCGTTTGTTATTCTTTGTGCGTCGGGTAAGAGGGGATGACCAATGGCCGTTCCATCAATCGTAAAATCATTCGTCACAAGATTTGGAAAGCACCATTGCGGCTCGTTAAAATGAAGCGTACTGAAACTGTGTAGCAGTTCAACTTCCGCGATGGCCTTGAACCAAAGCGGAAGAAAGGTTTTGTTTTCTTTTCGCCAGCGGTTTAAGGCCATCATTTGCCGTACGTCCCACAACAAAAACGGATTGAAGAACAAAACACCCACAATGCTTACACGCAGGTCAAAACGATCAAGAATGGCTTTCAACTTTTTTATGGCAAGACTTGCAGAAGTAAGTTCTGGCTTTATGCTTCTTTGCAAGGTTTGCAAATGCGGTGTAGTAAACGAAGGTTTTTCAAACCAGGAAAGAAAATTTTGCAGCGCCGCTATTTCTTTTACAATGCCGGCCAACTGCACGTAAGGCTTTACGGTGTTGCGGCTTAAAATAACCGAAGTAATTAAGTAGATGAGAAACAAGCCGGAGAAAATCGTTCCCGGAATGTAGCCCGCCATAGCCGCAACGGCCGATGAAAGCGTGACGAAACTGTAAGCAATGACGACAAACTTCCAACCACGATGGCGAAAATGTTTTTCTTCTTCTGCTGCCCAGTGTTGAATCCTGTTTTCGGTAGCCAGCGTAATTTTTTTTTGCATGGCGAATGCCTGCGCTTGTTGCCGCCAGTCGAGCATGGGTGTTAATTCTTTTAGCGCATCTTGCCGCAACAAAACAAGTTCTGTTGCCTGTGCGTGAAGGAGATTTTGCGCCAACAATGTTTGTCCTTGCTCGGTGTAACAACGGTTTAGCCATTGAAAGATTGAAGCGGGACCAAACAGGTCAATATCGGCCGCATAAGCATGTTCCTTTGGAAGAAAATGATGGCCCTCCTCTCTGTTTCCAAATTGATGATTGAGTGCTCTTAACTCTTCTTCATTTATCTGTATAAGCATTCTTGTGTTCCGGATTTTTGCGTTGTTAACAACGTCAATCGAAACCAAATAAAGAAGCGATGCCAAGCCAATGATTGCCGGAAGAAAACCAGCCGCACCGTAGGTTGTAAAAACTTTATACGTGATTAAAATTGTTGCAACAAAAACGCCAAGCCGCAGCCAACCGAGCCGCATTCGTTTTTGTTCCAATTGGCGAAGAAGTACATTATACTTTTCTAATTCGTTTCTGTATTGCTCTTGCCGTGTTGCCTGCATGAAATTCAAAAGGGCAAAATAAGCGAATCCTTCTATCGGTAATGAATTGCGGGAAAGAAGATGTTTTGTCCCGCTTATCTCGACGTTATCTTAGCGGTAAAACTGTTGCCATGCTTCGTTTCATCACCGTTCTCAAAAAGTTTGACAAGCAGGGCGAGAAAACCGGCTGGACCTACATTGAAATCTCCGCAAAACAGGCAGCCCAGTTAAATCCCGGCGTAAAAACATCGTACCGGGTGAAAGGCCGGATAGATGATTATGTCGTTGAAAAAATGGCGCTTATTCCGATGGGCGAAGGCGTTTTTATTATGCCGCTGAATGCCACCATCCGCAAAGGCATTAAAAAGCAAAAAGGCGCTGAAGTAGAAGTGTGGTTAGAATTAGACACTGAGCCGATTCAAGTCAACGCGGACTTTATGGAATGCTTGCGCGACGAACCGGCAGCCTTGAAAACCTTTGACGCTTTGCCCAAAGGCCACCAGAATTATTTTTCCAAATGGATTGAAAGCGCCAAAACCGAACCCACCAAAGCGAAGCGAATTGCCTTGGCTGTGAATGCCCTTTCAAAAGGTTGGGGCTTTCCCGAAATGTTGCGGGCGCAGAAAAAAGAAAAACAGCAATTCGGTTTATGAATCGCTTTGATCTGCGTAATCTGTTCCGGCTACTTCATCGCGGTAGCGATCAGCATCGGTTTCGCGCAGGTCATCGTTCGATACCTCAAGTGTGTTGTCCTTTCTAGGATCAATGCTTTGATCGTGCCGGTGTTCTTCAGGAGTTTGCAGGGTGCTGTCGGGTGTTAAATAAATTTTTGTTTCTTCCTGCTGTTTGTTTTGTTTGTTCTTATCCATAATAAATTTTATTTCTGATTTCAAATTCTTAATTCTCCTTTCTATCCATCCTCACCGCTCGTTACTTCGCTGCTGCTTTGGGTTGGCGTTTTATCCACAGTTTGCCTTCCCGATTCACTGTCGCCTTCCTTTACCGGTTGATCTGTCGGAATGTTGCGCTGGCCGCCATCGGGTGTTTGCACGTACACGGCGCTTTCCTTTTTGGCATCTGTATTTTGTTGTTGCGGTTTCATTTTTATAGAGAAAAGGAAATGTTGTGCCAGAGGAAATTCAGGCGTTTAAAGCTTACATGAACTCAACAAAACAATTGAACTTTGAAGCAATTGAATATTTAAACAGGAGCTATGCCAACGATTCATCTTGTTATAAAAGGAAAAGTGCAAGGCGTTTTTTTTAGGGCTACGGCCAAAGACGTTGCGAAAGCACTGGATTTAAAAGGCTGGGTGAAGAACACGCCGGAAGGCGACGTTGAAGTTCTTGCCACAGGCGATGAAGACGCCATCAGGCAGTTTATTGAATGGAGCAAACGCGGGCCCGATAAAGCCCTTGTTAGCAGCGTTGCCGTTACCTCGCTTAACGAAAAGCCCTTTAACGATTTCCGGATTATCCGGGGGTAATCTTTCAATAAATCTGTTCAGCTTGCTTGCACAGTTGCCGCCCCAAATTGTTGCGATGTATAGCCAAAAATCCCCGCCAGCTCAACTATTCCGCTTTAACCGGCTGCGGCATCATTTTGTTGCAACCCTCGGTTGAACTGCATATTTGTTAACTGTTTAAATACCGAGCGTTATGGCAGAAAGAGGTCAACCCGAACAACACAGGGGTTTGGAACAAAGTAACCGCGAATCTTCTTCTTTTGACAATCAACGAATGCCGGAAATGTCAAGAACAAGCAGCGACGATGGCGCAGAACGCAGTCAGGACTCTGACCGCAAGCGCACAGCAAACCGAGGCTTTGCTGCAATGGATCGTGAAAAACAAAAGCGTATTGCCAGCGAAGGCGGCCGCGCAGCGCACCGCCAAGGTGTGGCGCACGAGTGGAGCCGCGACGAAGCCAGAGAGGCCGGACGCAAAGGCGGGCAGATGGTTAGTCAGAACCGCGAGCACATGAGTGAAATTGGACGCAAAGGCGGGCAAAGTTCAGGGCAAAGGCGGCAACGCAACGGCGCAGAAGAGTAAGTCTCGTTAAACGTGAATCGTCAATCGTGAATGAAAGAAGCGTTTAGGCCACAACTACCCTAACGATAGATTGTGGTTAAGGCTTTGTCTGTTCGCGATTGACGATTCACGTTTCATCTTCTTATTCATCAAACTTCTTGTCGGCTTTTTCATCTCCTTTGCTGTCTTTTCTAAAACTATCCGAAGCCGTCCGGGTGAGGTGTTGATTTGCTTCATCGTTCGGCGCACTGCTTAGGGTGTTCACGCCGGGTTGCCGCGCATCTTCGTCTCTTACATGCGGGTCATTTTTGCGGCCTTCACCGGCCGGAACGTTTCGTTTCGGGTCTGTATTTTCTTGCATGGCTGTTTTTGACAAATGGGAAAAAACTTATGCCAAGAAATCCAAAAACTTTTTGCGGAAGCGTTTTTAAATATGCAGAATAACCATTTCTTTGCAGCCGTTAAAAGCAACGCCTTTTTGTACCGAAAAGCAAAAAACCAATTCATCCTATGCGTGTACGACAATTGTGGTTTCCGGCCCTTACTGCGAGTGTATTTTTCCTGACCAGTTGTGGTTCCGGCTCCGCTAATTCTGCGGTTAAAGAAGATTCAACAAAAAACGCAAAGAGCAATCAAGTTCAATCGGCAGCGGTCGGCAACGATCGTAAGCCGCTGGACACAGCCGAATACCAACGGCTGATGACCTATTTGGCCAACGGCGATTCGTCGGGACGCTGGCCGGTAAAATCAGCGCCGCTGCCTTTGGCTGGCGCTATTCTTCCTTTTCACCGCATCGTGGCTTACTACGGCAACCTGCAATCGAAAAAAATGGGAGCATTGGGCAAATGGTCGAAGGATACGATGATTCGTAACCTTTTGAGTGAAGTAAAAAAATGGAGCGACGCTGATTCGACCATCAAATCCATTCCCGCCCTGCATTACATTGCTGTAACGGCGCAGGGCGCACCCGGAAAAGATAACAAATGGCGGATGCGCCTGTCGCAAAGATGGATTGACACGACCATCGCCTGGGCCAAAGAAATCAATGCGCTTGTGTTCATTGACGTGCAAATTGGCCTCAGCGATTTGAAATCGGAAATTCCCTTGTTTGAAAAATACCTTTCCATGCCCAACGTTCATTTGGGGATTGACCCCGAATTTGCCATGAACGGAAAAGGAGGCAAAAGGCCCGGCACCGTCATCGGTACGCTGGATGCATCGGAGATTAATTGGGTGGGCGATTACCTTACAGACCTTGTAAAAAAGAACAACCTGCCGCCAAAGATTTTCATGATTCACCGCTTTACACAAGGAATGGTCACCAATGCGAAAGACATTAAGCTGCACCCCGAGTTGCAAGTGGTGATGGACATGGACGGTTGGGGACCTCCCGATTTGAAAAAAGGCAGCTACCGCTATTGGATAAATGAGCAACCGGTGCAGTTCACGGGCTTCAAATTATTTTATGTAAACGATACGGAGAAGAGCGGACAAAAAGAAATGATGAGCCGCGAACAGGTGCTAAGCCTGAAGCCCAAGCCTATCTATATTCAATACCAATGAGTAAGTATTTTTATAAAAACTTTTAAATGTTGGCCTTGTGCCAACATTTTTTTATGGGCCAGAAGCCAGAATATCCATTTGGCTTTTGTTGCGTCGCACTCTTGTACGCCTTGTTCGCTATGCGGCAGTAATTCAAAAAAGTCGCAAGAGTTCGGCCACACAGGCATACAACTCAGATCAGCACGTCTTTAAAATCAGCCCGCTTGTCAAACACCGCTTTTGCAAACGGACAAACCGGCGAAACTTTCAGTCCGTGCAGCCGTGCGTAGTCCACCACTTTGTGCACCAGTTCGTAGCCGATGTTGTGGCCTTGGAGATCCTTGTCCACTTCGGTGTGTTCGATGATAATGCTGTTTTCATTGCCTTTTGCGTAAACAATTTCGGCCACAATATCACCGTCGTCTTCTACAAAAAATGTCCCGTGGTTCTGACCTTCTTTATGCTGAATGTGCATGGAATTTTTTTTAAAGCTAAAAAAATATTTTGCCCGTATAACGGATGCGCCGCATATTTGCACCGAAATGAAAATTCAAAACAATCAAACGTGGTGGTGGCATACAAACTCTTTCGGGGTTCTGTAGCACCGTTGCTATTGTTTGTTTAAACATATTCAGAACCCCGCACAAGCGGGGTTTTTTTTTGCCATGAAAAAAATTCAGATAGAAACAACGGTTAAGAAGATGTTGGCGGACGTGTACACGCCGGTGGGCATTTACCTGCGCCTGCGCGACCGCTTCCGGGATACAATCCTTTTGGAAAGCACCGACCACCACGCCGCCGAGAACAGTTATTCGTTTATCTGCATCAATGCTATTGGGGGCATTGAGATAAAAGGTGAAACCGTTGAAACTAAATTGCCGAACGAAAATGCGGAACGAAGAACATTAAGTAATCACGGCGATTTGAAGAACATCCTTTGGAACTACATGCAAGGATTTGAAACAAGCAGTGAAGATGAAAATGCAGCACGGTTTGCGCAGGGCTTGTTCGGTTACTTCACCTTTGATGCCGTTCAGTATTTTGAAACCATTCGCTTCAAAAAAAGCAACGACAAGAGCAACGAAATTCCCATCGCACGATATCGCCTGTATCAATACGTTATCGCCATCAATCATTACCGCGATGAACTGCTTTTGCTGGAAAATAAAATAGACGGTCTGGAAAGCGAATTGCCCCTGATTGAAAGCCTTATCAACAGCAAAGACGTTCCGGTGTTTCCCTTTCAAACAGTGGAGGAAGAAGGTACCAACATGAGCGACGAAGACTACCGGCAAATGGTGGGAAAAGGAATTAAAAGCTGCTTCCGCGGTGATGTGTTTCAAATTGTGTTGAGCCGCCGCTTTCAGCAAAAGTTCACTGGCGATGAGTTCAACGTTTACCGTGCCTTGCGCAACGTAAATCCTTCGCCTTATTTGTTCTTTTTCGATTACGGTGATTACAAGCTGATGGGCTCTTCGCCCGAAGCGCAACTGATCATCAAAGACGGCAAAGCCGTGATGCACCCCATTGCCGGAACCTTTAAACGCACGGGGCACGATGAAACCGATCAACAGCGTGCCGGCGAATTGTTGGAAGACCCGAAAGAAAACGCCGAACACGTAATGCTCGTTGATCTTGCCCGCAACGATTTAAGCACGGTTTGTTTTAATGTAGCCGTAACGCACTACCGCGAAGTGAAATACTATTCGCACGTCATTCATTTGGTAAGCGAAGTAACGGGCGAAGTAAAAGAAGGTGCAAATCCGTTTGAAGTTTTGTTCAAAACCTTTCCGGCCGGAACGTTAAGTGGCGCACCCAAATACAAAGCCATGCAGTTGATAGACGACTTCGAGCCGACGCTGCGCAGCTTTTACGGCGGCGCCATTGGCTTTGTTGGTTTCAACGGTTCGTGCAACCACGCCATCATGATCCGCACCTTGTTGAGCAAAGCCAATACATTGTTTTTGCAAGCCGGTGCAGGTGTGGTGGCAGCCAGTAATCCCGAAAGTGAATTGCAGGAAGTGGCCAACAAGCTTGGTGCGTTGAAGAAAGCGATTGAACGGGCACAGGTAATAGGTTAATGCGTTAACAAGTTAATAAGTGGCGTGTCGCGTAAGGTGAAAGACGTATTAGCTTATTGACAGAAAATATGAAGTAATGAAACTATTGGTTTTTGATAATTACGATTCGTTTACTTACAACCTTGTTCATTTGGTGAAGAAGGTTTCAAACGAAATTGACGTTGAGGTTTTTCGCAACGACGAGCTTCCGTTGGAAAACGTAAAGGCTTACGATAAAATTATTTTGTCTCCAGGACCGGGCATACCATCGGAAGCGGGGTTGTTATTGCCATTAATTAAAGAATATGCTGCAACGAAACCAATTCTCGGTGTTTGTCTCGGCCACCAGGCCATCGGTGAAGCGTTTGGCGGAACGTTAGTTAATCTCTCAACGGTTTATCACGGCATCAGCACAACGTGCAAAGTAGAGGACAGAGATGCGCCTTTGTTTAAAGATTTGCCCGAAGAAATTCAGATTGGCCGCTACCACAGTTGGGTAATCAGTGATGAAAATTTTCCGGAGGAATTGGAAGTGACGGCAAAGGATGAAAACGGCTACATCATGGCTTTGCAACACAAAACTTACGATGTGCAGGGCGTGCAGTTTCATCCGGAAAGCGTGTTGACGCCGGACGGAGAAACCATCATGCGCAACTGGTTGAAAAGCTAATTTGACAATTCGATAATTAGACAAATGAAAAAAATATTACAACAACTGTTCGAGCACAAAACTCTTTCCCGCCAACAGGCAAAAGAGATCATGCTCAACATCGCCAAAGGCACATACAACGATGTAGAGCTAACGGCTTTCGTCACTGTTTATCTCATGCGCAGCATCACCATTGACGAACTGCAAGGCTTTCGCGATGGTTTGCTGGAACTGGCAGTGCCGGTTGATTTGAACGGTTACGAAGTGATGGACATTGTGGGTACGGGTGGAGACGGAAAAAACACCTTCAATATTTCAACGCTTTCCTGTTTTATTGTTGCGGGCGCCGGAAAGAAAGTAGCCAAGCACGGAAACTACGGCGCTACGTCTGTAAGCGGTGCGTCGAACGTAATGGAAACGCTGGGCTATAAATTCAAAAATGAAAACGGAAAACTAAAAGCGGAGCTTGAAGAAACAGGTTTTACATTTCTTCACGCACCGTTGTTTCACCCGGCTTTGAAAGCAGTAGCAGGCATCCGCAAAAACATCGGCTTCCGTACGTTCTTCAACATGCTCGGGCCGATGGTAAACCCGGCAAAACCTTCGTTTCAATTGGTGGGTGTTTACAATTTAGAAATGGCCCGTATTTACAATTATCTTTTGCAGCAGGAAGGCAAACCGTTTACCATCATTCACAGCCTTGATGGCTATGATGAAATTTCATTGACGAACGATACAAAGGTCATTACGCAGGAAGGGGAGAAGGTGTTATCGGCAGAGCAGATTGGCAAGCGTGTGGTGTCGCCTGTTGATATTTACGGCGGCACAACCGTTGACGAAGCCGCAAAAATTTTTCTAAAGATTTTGAAAGGCGAAGGAACATGGGCGCAGAATGCCGTAGTGCTTGCGAATGCAGCAATGGCTCTACAATGCACAGGCGATTTCAAAAATTACAACGCGGCCTATGATGCGGCTGTTGACAGCCTGGAAAGCGGAAAGGCATTTGCTTCATTTCAAAAATTAATTTCTCTTCAGTAATGAACATCCTTGAAAAAATAATTGCGCACAAAAAAACAGAGGTTACCAAACGAAAGGTTGAAAAGCCCGTTGCCGATTTGGAGAAAGAACGTTTCTTCAAAAGAGAAACATTATCGCTGCGCAAATTCATTTTAGATGAAAAAAAAACCGGCATCATTGCCGAATACAAACGCCAGTCGCCGTCGAAAGGAATTATTAACGACCGCGACAGCGTTGAAATTGTGACAAAAGCTTATTTCTCTTACGGGGCTTCGGGCATCTCTGTTCTTACGGATCATGAATTTTTTGGCGGTTCGCTGGATGATTTAATTGCGGCACGCGACAACGGCGTTCCGCTTCTGCGCAAAGACTTTACAATTGATGAATACCAGATCATCGAAGCCAAAGCTTACGGCGCCGATGCGGTTTTGTTGATTGCCGCTTGCCTTTCGCCACAAGAAGTAAAATCATTGGCAGCAGTCGCAAGAAATTTAGGCCTTGAAGTGTTGCTGGAACTGCACGATGAATCTGAACTGGAACACGTTTGCGACGACGTAAGTTTGGTCGGTGTGAACAACCGCAACCTCAAAAATTTTGAAGTAGACCTGGAACATTCCGTTCGGCTGGCGCAGCAGATTGATGACAAATTTATCAAAGTGGCCGAGAGCGGCATCAACGATGTGAAGAACATTCAGTACTTAAAACAGGCCGGCTTTAAAGGCTTTTTGATCGGCGAGTATTTTATGAAACAAACAAGCCCGATGGAAGCCTTCAAAGAATTTACTTACCAGTTGTAACAACGATGCCGGTTGAGCAAACGATACTATCTTTAAACGCTTCCGGTTTTCAGCCTGAGCGCATATCCACGATTGCTTTTGCTTCATTGTTTAATCGCTTAAAAGCAATCCGATGAAAGTAAAAGTTTGCGGCATCACTCAAATGGATCAACTGACCCAATTGCCCGAATTGGGCGTAAACTATGCGGGTTTCATTTTTTACGCACCCAGTCCCCGTTTTGTTGGGCGTTTCAGTCTTTCCGGCCCGGTTGTTAAAAAGGCCAAATTGCCTTTGTACAAAGTAGGCGTTTTTGTAGACGCAACCTATGAACAAGTAATGCGCCGTATTGAGGAATTCGGTTTGGATATGGTGCAATTGCACGGACACGAAACGCCTTACGAGTGCCAGAAGATTGCGGCGCATATTGACGTGATAAAAGCCTTTCGGTTTTCGGAAAATGACCACGTACAATGGACCATCAAAGATTTTTACGCCGATACCGACGCTTTTCTTTTTGATACCGGCGTGCCGGCAACAAAAAAGGAACGGGAGGATAAAACACTTTACGGCGGAACGGGACGCAAGTTCAATTGGAACCGTTTGAAAGGACTGGAAATTCGAAAGCCGTTTTTTTTGAGCGGCGGCATTGAACCAACCGATGTGCCAACGGTAAAGGAATTTATGAAAGACAGCGTAGCGAATGATATGATGGCCGTGGACATCAACAGCCGTTTTGAAACGTCGCCCGGTGTAAAGGACTTGGCAAAAGTGGCGACCTTTATTAAGGAATTAAAAGGTGCTTGATGGAAAAGATAAACCTGTTGCAAAAGTTTGATTTGATTAACGAACAATGGAGCCCAAAGATTGTTGGTGAGTTGAATGGACAGCAGGTGAAGTTGGCAAAGCTTAAAGGTGAATTTGTATGGCATCACCACGAAGAGGAAGACGAAGCCTTCTTTGTAGTGAAAGGAAGTTTTCGAATGGAATTCAGGGACAAGACGGTTGAATTGAACGAAGGCGATATGATTGTTGTGCCGAGAGGTGTTGAACACAAGCCGGTGGCCGATGAAGAAGTTTGGGTGATGTTGTTTGAACCGGCGGGCACGTTGAACACGGGCAATGTGACGAACGAGAAAACAAAGCACGATTTAGAAACGATCTAATGCTGAATAGCATTACCGAACGCACAAGAGTGCGACGCAACAACAGCTTTATAGTAGCAATGAAGCCGGTTACATAAAAATTTAAAAATGAGTTATCACATAACGCGAAAGACCGAAGACCAAAGTTCAGCCGTGGATTACCGTGCAGGTATTAACAAGTATGCGCCGGATGAAAACGGCTACTACGGCCGCTTTGGTGGCGCTTACATTCCGGAAATGTTGCACCGTAACGTGGAGGAATTGCGTACGAAGTATTTGGAAATTATGGCCGATGCAAGTTTTCAAAAAGAGTATCAACAACTCTTACACGATTACGTGGGCCGGCCAACGCCGCTTTATTTTGCGCAGCGACTAAGCAAAGAACACGGTGCGCAGATTTTTTTAAAACGCGAAGACCTTTGTCATACCGGTGCGCACAAAGTGAACAATACCATTGGACAAATTTTGCTCGCTGAACGTTTAGGTAAAAAAAGAATCATTGCGGAAACCGGTGCGGGACAACACGGCGTTGCCACCGCAACAGTTTGTGCCTTGAAAGGCGTGGAGTGCATTGTGTACATGGGCGAAAAAGACATCGAACGGCAAGCGCCAAACGTTGCACGAATGAAGATGCTTGGTGCCAAAGTGATTCCTGCAACAAGCGGCAGTAAAACTTTGAAAGACGCAACAAACGAAGCCATTCGCGATTGGATCAACAATCCAAACGACACGCATTACATCATCGGCAGCGTGGTTGGCCCGCATCCTTATCCCGATATGGTGGCCCGTTTTCAAAGCGTGATTTCAAAAGAAATTCGTCAGCAGTTAAAAGAAAAAACAGGAAGCGAGTTGCCAAACAAAGTCTTGGCTTGTGTGGGCGGCGGCAGCAATGCGGCCGGTGCGTTTTATCATTTTCTTGATGAATCTTCAGTAGAATTGGTAGCGGTAGAAGCAGCCGGCGAAGGTGTAAACAGTGGCAAGAGCGCAGCGACAACGCAACTCGGAAGAGCCGGCGTTTTGCACGGCAGCAAAAGCATTGTAATGCAAACCGAAGACGGGCAAGTGATAGAGCCACACAGCATTTCAGCGGGATTGGATTATCCCGGAATAGGACCGCTTCACGCACATTTGTACGACAGTGGCAGAGGAAAATTTTTATCGGCAACCGATGAAGAAGCGTTGGCTGCATCGTTTGAAGTGGCGAAGCTGGAAGGCATTATTCCGGCGCTGGAAACCGGTCATGCTTTTGCTGCATTGCGCCAATTGGAATTAAAAAAAGAAGACGTGGTCGTGGTTTGTTTGAGTGGCCGTGGCGACAAAGATTTGGCAACATACATGAAGGTGATGGAAAATAATTATGAGTTATGAATGAAGAATTATGAATGGAATTGCATTGTACAAACTTCTTCATTCATAATTCTTAACTCATCATTCTAAATTTTACAACGTGAACAGCAAAACAGCAACATACACCGGTTTTGAATTTGACGTCGAAGGCTTTCCGGCCGTTGCCGTTATCAATAAGGATTTAAAAGACCCGCGAGTGCAGAGCGGCTATACGCATTCGGTTTTTATTGAGTTGATGCCTGATGCATACAACGAGATTGGTCACCCAACAGAAACGGAATACGATTACCTCGTTGAAGCCGAAAAGAAGATGATTGATTACCTCGAAAGCCAGACGCAAACGGTGCACGCTGGACACATTACGCTGTACCGTATGTTGCAGGTTATTTTTTATACGAAAGAGCCAGAGAAAGTAGAAGGTTTTCTTAACTACTTTTTGTCAACCATCGAAAGAGAGAACCAATTGGAAATTGAACCCGATCAGGCATGGGAAGCCGTATCGGCATTTTATGAATTGTTATGAGCCGCATAAAGAATCTATTTGAACGAAAGAAAGAAAGAGTGCTGAACGTGTATTGCACGGCAGGGTTTCCGCAAGCCGACAGCACCTTGAATGTGATGAAAGCATTGCAGGAGAACGGTGCTGATTTAATTGAGCTTGGCATGCCGTACAGCGATCCTTTGGCCGATGGGCCGGTCATACAAGCCAGCAGTACAAAAGCTTTGCAGGCCGGCATGACCATCGCGAAACTTTTTGAACAGCTAAAAGATTTTCGCAAAGAAATTAGTGTACCTGTTGTGCTAATGGGTTATTTAAACCCCTTGTTGCAATACGGCTTTGAAAAGTTTTGCGCAACCGCAAGCGAAGTTGGAATTGACGGCTTGATCATTCCCGACATACCGATGTTTGAATACGAGAACGAATACGCGGCAGTAGTAAAAAAGCACGGGCTTGATTTTGTTTTTCTTGTTACGCCGGAAACATCCGAAGAGCGCATAAAAAAATTAGACAACTTAAGCACGGGCTTTTTGTACGCTGTTTCATCTTCTTCTATTACGGGTTCGGACAAAGATTTTTCTCCCGTGGAAACTTATTTGCAGCGATTGAAAGAACTGAAGCTGAAAAATCCAATCCTTGTTGGCTTTGGCATCAAAGACAAGGCAACCTTCGACACTGCTTGCAAATACGCAAACGGTGCCATCATCGGCAGTGCATACATCAAAGCTGTGGAGAACGGAAATGACGTTGAAAGAGCAACAAAGAAATTTTTGAACGAAGTAATTGGATGAGCGGAAGACGGGACTCGAACCCGCCGCCTACAGCTTGGGAAGCTGTCGCTCTACCAGATGAGCTACTTCCGCTTGAAATGAAAATACAATGAATCTTGCAATCATCAAATACAACGCGGGAAATATTCAATCGGTGCTGACGGCATTGGAGCGATTAGGTGTGAATGCTGAAGTAACCGACGACGCCGAAAAAATAAAAACGGCAGATAAAGTTATTTTTCCCGGCGTAGGTGAAGCCAGCAGCGCCATGAAAAGCCTGCAACATACCAACCTGGATAAAGTCATTAAAGAATTAAAACAACCGGTGCTTGGCATTTGCGTAGGCATGCAATTGCTTTGCGAATATTCGGAAGAAAATGACACGACTTGTTTAGGAATTGTGCCGGTAAAAGTTCAAAAATTCAGCGCTCAACGTTCAACGTTGAAAGTTCCGCAAGTCGGCTGGAACACCATCTACGAACTGCGTTCGGATTTGTTTAACGACATCCAGGAGAACAGTTATATCTACAACGTGCACAGCTATTTTGCTGAGGACAGTGAATACACAATCGCAAAATGCGATTATGGTTTGGAATACGCTGCGGCCGTGAATAAAGATAATTTTTACGGTGTGCAATTTCATACCGAAAAAAGCGCCGGCATTGGTGATAGGATCATTCAAAACTTTTTAAACCTCTAATGGAAATTATTCCTGCAATAGACATTATTGACGGCAAATGCGTACGCCTTACGCACGGCGATTATTCGCAGAAAAAAGTTTACAACGAACACCCGTTGGAAGTGGCCAAACAATTTGAAGACGCAGGTTTGAAGCGCTTGCATTTGGTTGATTTGGACGGCGCCAAAGAAGGCAAGGTGCGTAATTGGAAAGTGCTGGAAAGTATTGCCGGCAAAACAGCCATGACGATTGATTTTGGCGGCGGCATCAAGTCGGAAAAAGACGTGCAGATTGTTTTTGAATCCGGTGCGGCATTGGCCACCATCGGCAGTATGGCCGTGAAAGAAAAAGAAACATTTTTACAATGGCTGCAAAAGTTTGGTGCAAATAAATTCTTTTTGGGGGCTGATGTTAAAAAGGAAAAGTTAACCATCAGCGGTTGGACGGAGCAAACCGAAATTTGGATTTACGATTTCATCGAAGATTATTTCCAAAAAGGATTGACGCAAATTTTTTGCACCGATGTTTCGAAGGACGGTGCGCTGGAAGGTCCTTCAACAGAACTCTATAAAAACATCGTTGAAAAATTTCCGGAGCTTCATTTTGTAGCCAGTGGAGGTGTAAGTTCCGTTGATGATGTTTATCGTTTGCAGGAGATTGGTTGCAAAGGCGTCATCATTGGAAAGGCCATTTACGAAGGCCGTGTGTCTGTGAATGAGTTGAAAAAAATCAACGCTTGATTATGCTAGCAAAACGCATCATCCCCTGCCTTGACATTAAAGACGGACGCACCGTAAAAGGCACCAACTTCGTGAACCTCCGCGATGCTGGTGATCCTGTGGAACTGGCTGCAAACTACGCACAGCAGGGCGCAGACGAATTGGTTTTTCTTGACATCACCGCAACCGTTGAACGCCGCAAAACTTTGGCTGAACTGGTGAAGCGTGTGGCGCATACCATCAACATTCCTTTCACCGTGGGCGGTGGCATCAAAACAGTGGATGATGTTTCGGTTTTGTTGAACAACGGCGCCGATAAAATTTCCATCAACACAGCCGCGTATAACAATCCTGATGTGATAACCGACATTGCCAACACAGCCGGAAGTCAATGCGTGGTACTTGCGATTGACACAAAAAAAGAAGAAGACGGCGAGTGGTATGTTTACCTACACGGAGGCCGCACCAAAACCGAAACAAAATGTTTTGATTGGGCCAAACGTGCGGTTGATTTAGGTGCGGGAGAAATTCTGCTTACGTCAATGAATCACGACGGAACGAAAGCGGGTTTTGCGCTCGACATTACAAAACAACTTTCAGAAAACTTGCCGATACCGGTTATTGCATCTGGCGGTGGTGGAAAGATGGAACATTTTGCCGACGTGTTTCTTCAGGCACATGCCGATGCGGCACTAGCCGCAAGCGTGTTTCATTTTAAAGAAATCGAGATACCGGAGTTAAAGCATTTCTTGCAGCAACGAAATCTCGCCATAAGAATTTAAAACTCGTTCCAAATGAAATACGCTTGCCTTTTTCTTTGCTTGTTTTGTTGCAGACTTTCTCAAGCCCAATCCGCAAACGATACAACGGCGATTAAAAGCTTGTTGGAAAAAGAATCGCAAACCTGGCGTGCCGGCGACGTAAAAGCACATGCAGCCTGCTGGCAAATCAAGCCTTACAGCCGTGTACTGGTTTCATTGGCCGATGGACGTTGTTTTGACGTGCCGCCGCAGAACATGATCACACCCGATCCCAAGCAAATGGACAAAGGCGGTTCGTCAATGAATTTGAAGTATAAGTTTCATGTGCACGATAACGAGGCTTGGGTAAGCCACGATGAAATATCTACCGCACCTAACGGACAAAGAACCTATTCGCACGAAATGCGAATGCTGGAAAAAGTAAAGGGAAATTGGAAACTCGTGGGTCAATCCATTCACATATACAATCCTGCGGCAAAATAATTTTCGAGGAAAGCATTTACGGCAACGTCAAGTAATGTTGCCCTACTTCATATTCTTTGTCCAACGCCTCAACGATGACTTGCAAATGTTTTTCATTACCCAAAAAATCGGCGTTGGATGCATCCACAAAAAGCGTTCGCAGGTTGTGTTGCTTTATGTAGTGCGTGTACGTTTCCTGAATGCTGAAAAGATAATCATCCGCAATGCCCTGCTCGTAGGTCCGTCCTCTTTTTTTGATGTTCTGCTGCAACTTGCTCACCGGTGCGTGCAGGTAAATTAAAATCTCGGGTTGAACAAGCTGTTGCAGAATGATGTCGAACAGCCGTTGGTAAAGCCTAAACTCGTCATCAGGCAGATTGACTTTGGCGAACAACAAGCATTTGGTAAAAAGATAATCGGAGATGGTAACGTTTTGAAACAAATCCTTTTGTTGCAACAATTCTTTTAACTGCTTGAAGCGTTCCGCCATAAAAAACAGTTCTAGTGGGAAAGCGTATTGCTGCGGGTTCTCGTAAAACTTGGGCAGGAAAGGATTGTCGGCAAACTGCTCCAGAATCAGGCGTGCGTTGTAATGCTTTGCAAGCAGGTGCGACAGCGTTGTTTTTCCCGCGCCAATGTTGCCTTCTATGGTAACAAACGAATACTTCATTTCAGGGACGGCAAAATAAGAGATGTTGCCGCAATCAACTACCGAAACTTTTGCACAGCTAATTTGTCAGGACATTCGTCCAGAAGCTGTGAAACGGATTTGTGAAGCAAAGGATGAATTTTTCTTGCGGCAATTTCCGCCAGTGGCACGAGTACAAAACGGCGGGCCTGCATTTCGGGATGCGGCACCGTTAAGCCTTCGGTTTTAATTACCTCGTCGTTAAAAAAAAGAATGTCGATGTCAACAATGCGCGGGCCGTATTTTATGTCGCGTTTGCGGCCCAGGGCTTCTTCAATGGCCAGTATTTTTTGAAGTAAATCTTCAGCGTTAAAACCGGTTTCTATCAGCAAAACCTGGTTCAAAAAAGCATCCTGATTTTCCAATCCCCAGGCGGCCGTTTCGTAGATCCCTGATTGCGCAACAATGCGTCCGCAAACTTCTTCAATGTTTTTTCTTGCGCCGGAAAGATGGCTCTCCCGGTTGCCCATATTGCCGCCTATGAGTAAATATGCTTTGTTCATTTTAGTAATGCTGCGGCGTCAAATATCTTTTATTCTTTTTGACCAGGAGCCAGAATATCCATTGGGCTTGCGTCGCTGTTGCTTGCCACCCTGAGCCTGCCGAAGGGTTGTACGTTCGCATCGCTGTTCATCACTTATTTTTGACGAACCCAAATTTTTGCCGATGCGCAGTTTTTTTAAAATATTCTTTGCTTCATTGTTGGCGCTTACCGTCTTCAGCCTTATTGTTTTCTTTGTTCTTGTTGGGCTGGTGAAAGGCTTCGCCGAAAAGTCCAAGCCCAATGTGGAAGACAAATCGGTGCTGGTAATTGACCTGAGCAAGCATTTTCCCGAACACGAGTCCAGTTTGCCACTGGCCGTGTTGGGCGAGGAGCGACTGCCGGCGCTGTTCGACGTGGTTCGGCTGATTCGCGAAGCAAAGACCGACAAAAATATCCGCGGCATTTATTTGTCAGTTGACGGCAACGGCAACGGTTATGCTTCCAGCGACGAAATCCGCACAGCATTGCTCGACTTCAAGGCCTCAAAGAAGTTTGTCATTGCTTTCGGCAACACGGTTTCGCAACAGGCTTATTTTGTTGCCAGCGCAGCCAATAAAATTTACATCAATCCAACGGGAGGCATGGATTGGACGGGCTTCAGCGTAGAACTTCCCTTCTTGAAGGGCACGTTGGAAAAGCTCGACATTCAACCACAAATATTTTATGCGGGAAAGTTCAAAAGCGCCACCGAAATTTTTCGCACCGAAAAAATGACGCCGGAAAACCGTTTGCAAACAACGGAGTGGTTGGGTGATTTGTACAATTATTTTCTGCAGCAAACCGCTGTTGCAAGAAAGTTGGATACCGCTACGCTTTACCGCCTTGCCGCTGAGGCAAAAATTCAAACCCCGCAGGATGCACTTGCCGCAAACCTGATTGACGGCACCAAGTACGATGATGAAGTGAAAGACGAAATCAAAAAGGATCTGGCCATTGGCCGTGCCGACAAACTAAATCTTCTTTCCATAAACGATTACAACGATGCGGTAAACGTGCGCAAGTCGGGTAAAGATAAGATTGCTGTTATTTATGCCGAGGGCGATATTGTTGACGGCGATGGCAGCAACACACAGATAGGTGGCGAAACTTTTCGGGCACTCATTCGCAAAGCAAGGCTTGATGAAAACGTAAAAGCCATTGTGCTTCGTGTGAACTCCGGCGGCGGCAGCGCACTGGCTAGCGATGTTATCTGGCGAGAAATACAAGTGGCAAGACAGCAAGATAAAAAACCGGTCATCGTCAGCATGGGCGATGTGGCTGCATCGGGCGGCTATTACATTTCCTGCGGCGCCGACAGCGTGTTTGCGCACCCCAATACCATCACCGGTTCCATCGGCGTGTTTTCGATCATACCCAACATGCAAGGCTTCTTTAAAAACAAACTGGGCATCACCTTCGACGGCGTAAGCACGGCGCCACACGCCGGTGCGGTAAATGTTTACAGGCCCATTGACGAAAAAGACAAAGCGCTGTTGACAGCAAGCGTAGAAAGAATTTATGCGCAGTTTAAAAGCCGCGTGGCCGCAGGCCGAAAGAGAGATACGGCTTACATTGAAAGCATTGCGCAAGGCCGTGTGTGGAGCGGAGAAGATGCGGTGCGCATCGGGCTTGTTGATAGATTGGGAAATTTGCAAGACGCCATCGATTGTGCCGCACGCATGGCAAAGCTTTCCGATTACGGCCTGCGCGAATATCCCGAAACCGAAAGCTGGTTGAACAATCTTTTAAATAAAAAGAAGCAAGAACCTGCTGCGATGATGAAAGAAGAAATAGGCGAAGAGAATTACCGCATCGTTGAACAACTTAAAAAAATAAAGGCCATGACGGGTTCCGTACAGGCGCGGCTTCCGTTTGAAATCATCATAAAGTGAGAGGTGAGACGATAGACGTGAAACCAAAAAAACACTAAACCAAAACCAACGATTATGTTTTTGCAACTCAAACACAAATCACTTCATGTTTACGAGGCCGTACGTGAATTGACAAAGGAGATTTATAATCTCTCGATGTTGTTACCATCGGAAGAAAAGTTTAATGTGGTACAGCAAATCAGAAAGGCTGCTTTATCGGTAAAGTTGAATGTAGCCGAAGGTTCAACGAGGCGTTCCGAGATAGAAAGAAATCGTTTTATTGAAATAGCACGAGGCTCGGTTGTTGAAATTGATGCGGCCTTTGAAACGGCTTTGGATTTAAATTATTATCGCTTAGAACAATTAAAAAACTTAGGTGAGTTGAACAAATGTTTTGCCATGCTCTCCAACACGATTGTATAACTGGGATGCCTTGTCTCACTTTTCACGTTTGACGTCTCACAAAAAACTCACTATGCAGCAATACAGTCAACTTCGCGCCATGCTGGCCGTTACTAAAGCAAGTTTAACGGCCACGTTTCGCAGTCCGCAATCCATTTTCTTTTCCTTGTTTTTTCCCATCGTGCTCATTTGGATTTTCGGTTCGCTGTCGGGCGGTGGCGGCATTCCCACGGTTGATGTTGCCTGGGAAAAAGGCGTGGATTCTTCAACCGTTTTGTACCAGCAATTAGAACACAACCCGGCGTTGAAATTTGCCGATCCAAAAAAGAAAGACATCGAAGACGAATTGGTGAAAGGACGCATTACCGCGGTGATTGACGTAAAGCAAACACCCGGTGCTGTGCCTTATGTAATTAACCTGCGCACGTCTTCGGCAAGCCAAAGGGAGATGGGACAGTTGCTCCCGGTTTTGAAATACGAAATTGATTCGCTTGACCGAATGTTTACTACCGACCGGAAAACAATCGCCAACATTAATACCGTAAAAGTGCCCGGCCGCAAGTATAAAATGATTGATTTCTTTCTACCGGGTATGATCGGCTTTTCGCTCATTGGCTCGGCAGTGTTTGGCGTGGCCTTTTTGTTTTTTTCGCTGCGAGAAACCCTGGTGCTGAAACGCATGTATGCTACGCCCATCAGCAAAGGCAGCATCATTTTGGGCGAAAGCTTTTCAAAAGTTTTGTTTCAGTTATTAACGGTTGTCGTACTCATTGCCTTTGGTTATTTCATGTATCACTTCACACTTGCCAACGGCATCTTCACTTTCTTCGACATGTTGCTTCTTTCCTGTTTGGGCTTGCTGGTGTTCATGGGTTTTGGTTTTTTAATCAGCGGCATTTCGCGCAATCAAAACGTGATTCCTATTTACGCCAACCTGTTCATGTTCCCGCAATATTTTTTATCAGGAACCTTTTTTCCGAAGTCTGCTTTGCCCGAAGGCCTGCAACCTTTTTTAAAGTTTTTACCGTTGACGGCCTTGAATGATTCGCTGCGCAACGTGGCCTTTGAAGGTTCATCGCTTTGGAGTTGCTGGCCGCAGATATTGATAATGGTGGTTTGGGGCGCAGCCGTGTATTTGGTAACGGCGAAGTTTTTCCGGTGGGAGTAAGCAATCATTAGAGAGTAGCAAATAGTGAGCAATACAGGTCCAAAACTTAAAATATGCTGCGTTTTGTATTCGGCATTCTTCATTCGTAATTCATAATTCTCAACTCTTTTCATTTCGGTACTTTTAGCAAAACGCTTTTATGGCCTTTAACCGCCGAAATTTTTTGCAGAAAGCAGGTATGGCTTCAGCGGCTGCTTTCGCCTCGTCCTTATTTCAGCCGGCATGGAGCCGCAATCTTGAAAAGGCTTTGAATAAATGCAGTGCGACACCGCCCGATGAATTGGCAAGCGATGAAGACTTCTGGTATTACATTCAGCAATCCTTCACGGTTTCTCCTTCCCTCATCAATTTAAACAACGGCGGCGTGTCGCCGGCGCCCAAAACGGTGCAAGACGCGATGAAGCGTTTTTACGATTACAGCAACGAAGCGCCGAGTTATTATATGTGGCGTGTGCTCGATCAGGGTCGTGAGCCCTTGCGGGCCAATCTTGCAAAACTTGCGGGTTGCAATGCCGAAGAAATTGCTATCAACCGCAATTCATCCGAAGGTTTGGAAACGGTCATCTTTGGCTTGACGTTAAAAGAAGGAGACGAAGTGGTGTTGAGCAAACAGGATTATCCAAACGTGGTTCATGCCTGGCAGCAAAGAGAACAACGCGACAAAGTAAAGCTCGTGTGGGTGAATTTAGAACTGCCTTCGGAAGACGAAAGTTATTTGGTGAAGCAATACGTAAATGCGTTTTCGTCCAAAACAAAAGCCGTCAACATCACGCACATCATCAACTGGACCGGCCAAATTTTACCCGTGCGTAAAATTGCCGACGAAGCACATAAACGCGGCATCGAAGTGGTGGTTGACGGTGCACACAGCCTGGCGCATTTTGCGTTTACCATTCCCGAACTCGGCGCTGATTATTTTGCAAGCAGTTTGCACAAATGGTTGTACGCACCCATCGGCAGTGGCGTGCTTTACGTGAGGCGGGAGAAGATCAAAAACCTTTATCCGCTCTTTGCGGCAAACGATACACTGACGAACGACATCCGAAAATTTGAACAACTCGGCACGAGGCCGTTCTACATTGAGCAAGCCATTGGCAAGGCCATAGAGTTTCACGACGCCATCGGCATTGAACGAAAACAAAAGCGTCTGCACTATTTAAAAAATTACTGGATGGAAAAGGTGAAAGACGTTCGCGGGGTGAAGCTGCTCACATCCTTAAATCCGAAATGGGGCTGCGCCATCGGCATGGTTGCAATAGAAGGAAAGAAGCCTTCGGAACTGGATGCTTTTCTCTTCAACAATTATAAAGTTCACACAACAACTATCAACTGGGAGAATATCAGCGGCGTTCGCATTACACCAAACGTTTACACCACCACAAAAAATCTTGACACTTTGGTAGAAGGGATTACGAACTTCGCCCGGCTTTAATTAGTAGAAAGGAATGCAGGAACTTAAACGAAGACTGACCTTGTTGCAAGCCACGGCCATCAACATGATTGACATGGTAGGCATCGGGCCTTTTGTTGTGCTGCCGTTGGTGGTCAGTTATTTTCATACGGGCTTGTTTATTTGGGCCTGGATATTTGGCGCTTTTGTGGCGCTGATTGACGGAATGATCTGGAGCGAACTGGGTGCGAAATATCCGCTTGCCGGCGGCACGTATAATTTTCACCGCATTGCCTTTGGTGAAAAAGGCGGAAGGCTCATGAGCTTTTTGTTTGTGTGGCAAACCAGTATTCAAGCGCCGCTTGTCGTGGCCTCAGGCGCCATCGGTTTTGCGCAATATCTTTCTTACTTAGTGCACTTAACGGCGTTGGAACAAAAGGCAGTTTCCGGTGCATTGGTCATTCTTGTTTTTTGTTTGCTTTACCGCAAGATTGAAACCATTGGAAAAATTTCGGTTGCTCTCGGAAGCATCGTTATTCTCACCATTTTGTGGATCATCATCAGCGGTTTAACGCACCAGCATCATTCCATTAATCTGTTGCCGCCTGCGGGTGAATCTTTTTTCAACAAAGCCTTTCTTGCCGCCATCGGCTACGGCTCGGTGCAAACGGTTTATTCTTACCTCGGTTATTACAACGTGTGTCATTTGGGCGGTGAAATAAAAACACCGCAGAAGAACATTCCGCGAAGCATTTTTATTTCCATCGCCGGCATTGGTATTTTGTACGTGCTGATGAATATTAGCGTGATGTCCGTTATGCCCTGGCAAGCGGTGAAGGGAGATGACAAACATTTGATGAGTTCCTTCATGGAGCAATTGTACGGCGCAAGTGGTGGAAACACAGTGACGGTATTGATTCTTTTTATCGCTTTGTCGTCGCTGTTCGCCGTTGTGTTGGGCTATTCGCGTGTGCCTTACGCGGCGGCCGTTGACGGCAACTTTTTTAAAATATTTTCAAGGCTTCACCCAACAAAAGATTTCCCTTACGTGTCGTTGATTGTTTTGTGTGCGGTAGGTTTTGTTTTCAGCTTGATCTTTCGTTTAGGCGATGTGATCAAGGCCATTCTTGCCATGCGCATTTTGATTCAATTCATCGGGCAAGCGGTTGGCGTGGTGCTTTTGCGAAGAAGATTTGGTAATGAAAATTTGCCTTTTAGAATGTGGCTTTTTCCGTTGCCGGTTATTCTTTCTATTGTTGTTTGGATTTTTCTTTTCCAGGCAACGGGATGGTTTGCTTTGTACGGCGGATTGATTGCCCTTGCCGGCGTGGCCGTTTATTATCTCAAAGAAAGCCGCGGCCCATCCCCAACAACTATTCATTAAAGCGGATAGATGGTGCTAAAGCCCCTTCCCGATGGGAAAGGGGAGAAAGAGTTTGGAAAAATTTTTGTTTTCTGGTTAATTGAAATGAAGAAGCAACGTTGCAAAGCGTGGGCTGTGTTCTGATGGCCTTCCACCGGGTAACCGACAGGTTACGAGCGAAGCTCTCAGGGATGGGCCTCTTTTCTCTTTTGAAAATTATTCTGCCGTGATGAGGTAATAATTTTTCTTTCCTCTTTGCACCAACAAATATTTTTCGTGCAGCAAGTTGGATGCAGTTACTTGCATTTGCGCATCGCTCACTTTTTCGCGGTTGATGCTCAAGCCACCGTTCTGGATCATCTTTCTTGCTTCGCCTTTGCTGGGAAAAATATTCGTTACTGTTACCAAGTCAACGATGTTTACACCGTTTTGCAAATTGTCCATCGCGTATTGCACCTTCACAATGCCATCCATTCCTTCCAAATCTTGGGCACTCAAGCTGTCTGCGGAAGCGTTTTGCTGTGCAAACAATTTCTGTGTGGTTTCAATGGCTTTGTTGTATTCTTCTTCGCCGTGAACGAAAACGGTTAACTCTTTTGCCAAACGTTTTTGCAAGATGCGTTTGCTTGCATCTCCTTTGTGTTCTTCAATCAAGGCTTCAATTTCTACGTTCGATAAAAACGTAAAAATTTTGATCCAACTTTCTGCGTCGGCATCGGTTGCGTTTAGCCAAAACTGGTAGAATTGATAAGGCGTTGTTTTCGTTGCATCCAGCCAAACGTTGCCGCCTTCCGATTTGCCAAACTTGCTGCCGTCGGCTTTTGTCAGTAGCGGGCAAGTAAAGGCAAAGGCTTCGCCACCAGCTTTGCGGCGAACGAGTTCCGTGCCGGTTGTAATGTTTCCCCATTGATCGGAACCGCCCATTTGCAGCTTGCAATTTTTGTTTTGATAGAGCCAGTAAAAATCATAGCCCTGGATTAACTGGTAGGTAAATTCAGTAAACGAAATCCCCGCTTCGCCTTCGATGCGTTTGCGCACGCTGTCCTTGCTCATCATGTAATTCACGGTGATGTGTTTGCCCACATCGCGAATGAAATGCAGAAAAGACAGGTCCTTAAACCAATCATAATTGTTTACCATTTCCGCTGCCGTCGGCCCCGGTGTGAAATCCAGGAACTTCATCAACTGTGCACGAATACCAGCAACGTTTTTTTGCAGCACGTCTTCGCTCAGCAAATTTCTTTCGGCGCTTTTACCGCTTGGGTCGCCTACCATGCCGGTGGCGCCACCCACGAGAGCGAAAGGTTTGTGACCGGCCCGTTGCAAATGCACCAGCAGCAAAATGGGCACAAGGCTGCCGATGTGCAGCGAATCGGCCGTCGGGTCAAAGCCTACGTAACCGCCGGTCACTTCTTTTTGCAATTGCTCTTCGGTGCCCGGCATAATGTCCTGTATCAATCCGCGCCAGCGGAGTTCTTCGATTAAATTCATTGTTGATCGTTGATGGTTGGCCGATGGTTGTTGTTGCGGTGCTTCGAACGACAAACAACGGTCAACGAATTTTATGACAGGCCGCAAATGTAGGAAGGTGAAAGCGATTGTGGGGCTTTCGGCTTCGGCGTGTTTTTCAACTTTTGTTCGGGCTATTCGCTGCAAGGCCTTTGCCGCAGGCCTCACGCAAAGCCTTCAGCTTCGGCCTTTTCGCTTCTATCCCGCAGCCTTTGGGCAGTACAGCAGATATCAATAGGAATCCGCAACTGCATAGGGCCGATCATCGCACCAGCCAATCCACCCATCAACTCGTCGGCTGTTTCGGGCCTTCAGCCGCCACCATATTATGAATTACGGTTCTGTGGACTATATTTGTTGACAAAGCCAATATCCATTAAAAAACGACTATTTATCATCCATCGCATATCTGAACGCACAACCATGAAGCTGAAAACCGCTGCACTTGCTCTTGCAAGCCTGCTTTCCTTTTCCTCTTTTTCTCAATTCCGCAAGTATTCCAACGAATTTTTAAACATCGGCGCCGGCGCCCGCGGCCTGGCAATGGGCGGTGCGCAAATAGCCACCGTGCAAGACGGAACGGCGGGTTATTGGAATCCTGCCGGATTAACGGGTGTGAAAGACCAGGCGCAAGTCAATTTAATGCACGCAGAGTATTTCGCCGGCATTGGTAAGTACGATTACCTGAGCATTGCCATTCCTACGGCTAACAACAAACGAACCATTGGGGTTACGGCTTTGCGCTTTGCAGTTGATGACATTATGAATACTTTGTTTTTGGTGGAACCCGACGGCTCTATCAATTACAACAACATCAAGTCTTTTTCTTCGGCCGATTATGCCTTTCTTTTTTCGCTGGCGCAGAAGCTGAAAGAGTCAGCCAACAAAAACATCAGTTTCGGCATCAACGCAAAAGTGATTCACCGCAGCGTGGGCTCGTTTGCCAAAGCCTGGGGCTTTGGAATAGATGCAGGCTTGCAAATAAAATCCGGTGGCTGGCATTTCGGCATTGCGGGCCGCGACATCACCACCACGTTTAACTCCTGGTCTTTTTCCTTTACCGAGAAAGAGAAAGAAGCACTTTATCTAACGAACAACGACATTCCTGTAAAGTCAACCGAAATGACCGCTCCGCGCTTGGTTTTGGGTGCGGGCCGCGACTTTCGCTTCAGCAAAAAATTAAGCCTGCTGGCCGAAGCCAATTTTGATTTAACCTTCGACGGCAGACGCAATACACTTGTAAGTGCTGATCCCATCAGTATTGATCCAAAGATTGGTGCGGAACTTAACATCAGCAATTCTGTTTTTTTGCGCGGCGGCATTAACAATTTTCAGCGGGCCTTAAGCGACGGAGATACGCTGAATCAAAAGAAAGTCTGGATTTACCAGCCCAGCGCCGGCGTGGGTTTCCGGTTGCAAAACGTGCGCATTGATTACGCCTTTGTAAACCTGGCCAACCAATCAAGCCCGCTTTACACGCACGTGTTTTCCTTACAGCTTGACCTTGTGAACAACAAAAACAAAAAGAAAAAATAACCTCCGTACTAAAATTTATTCCGATGAGAAAAGTTCTGCTTGGCATGCTGATGCTGGTGGCTTTTGTGGCCAAAGCGCAGGTGTACAACAACGAGTGGATTGATTACAGCAAAACCTACTACAAGTTTCGCGTGGGCAAAGACGGTTTGTACCGCATTACCGGTGCCACGCTTTCTTCTGCGGGTTTAGCTTCGGCAACGGCTGACCAATTTCAACTTTGGCGCAACGGCGTGCAAGTACCCGTTTATACCTCCGTTTCTTCGGGCACCTTAGGCGCTTCGGATTATATTGAGTTTTGGGGTAAGATGAACGACGGCAAGCCCGATAAAGAACTCTACCGCGACCCTTCTTATCAACTGAACGATAAATGGAGTTTGATCAGTGATTCGGCGACGTATTTCCTGACGGCAAATCCGGCCGGTGCACACCTGCGCTTACAACCAACGGCCAACGATGTTGCCGGTAATTCGCTGCCTGTTGAGCCCTATTTTCTTTACACCAAAGGGCAATATTTTAAGGACAAGATCAACAGCGGTTATTTTTTTGACGTAAGCGGCGAACACCTGTATTCTTCTTCGTACGACATAAACGAAGGTTGGACGTCGGCCGATATTCAAACGACGATCAGTCTTAACCAAACGCCCGGTTACGGCACATTGACCTCTAATTATTTTTCGAATCTTTATCCGGCTTCCGCCGGGCCTGCACCGCTGATCAACGCAAGCGTGGGCGGCAATGCCACGCATCCATCGCGGCGTTACCGCATAACGCTTAACGGCGATTCAGTTCTGGGCGGTGCCGTCCCTTATCTGAATTCTTCTACTGATCAAGCGACGTTTAATTTATCGCAACTCAGTTCAGGCAATGCTGCGCTTGCCGTTACTAATCTTTCCGATCCTTGCACAATAGCCCCCTGCATAAACATTGACCGTTTGGTGGTTCACAAAATTGAAATGACTTACCCGCGCCAGTTCAACTTTGGCGGTGAAGTCAATTTTGAATTTAACCTTCCGGCTTCAGCGGCCGGTAATTATTTAGAGATAAGCAATTTTTCAGGCGGCGGCACAGCGCCGGTTTTGTACGACCTCACCAACGGCAAGCGGTACGTTGGTGAAATTTCAGGCTCACTGGTGAAGTTTGCTTTGCAGTCTTCTGCTGTAACACGCAGTCTTGTTTTGGTAAGTGAAGCGGCGAGCAACATTGCCTCAATAGATGCTTTGCAATCCCGCAACTTTATTAATTACGCAGCAACGGCTAACCAGGGAGATTACTTAATCGTTTCCAATTCGGCTCTGTTCAACGGTGCAAATGGCAGCAATCCAGTAGATGACTACAGGGCCTATCGTGCTTCGGCCCAAGGCGGGGGCTACAACGCAAAAATTTATTTGGAAGACCAACTTGCCGATCAATTTGGTTTCGGCATTAAAAAGAACCCCGCCGGTATTCGCAACTTTATCCGGTTTGCACGAAATAAATTTACAGCCGCACCGAAAGAAGTTTTAATTGTCGGTCGTGGTGTGCACTATTTAGATCAGCGGAGTATTGATGCCGGTGGTTCGTCAACGCAAAAGGATAATCTGGCAAAATTAAATCTCGTTCCTACGTTTGGCTGGCCGGCATCGGATATGCTGTTGGCGGCAGAGCCCGGGACATCTTCACCGGCAACCCCAATTGGCCGCGTAACCGCTATTACACCTGCTGAAGTCAGCGTTTACCTGAAAAAGGTAAAAGAGTACGAGCTGGCCCAGCAAACGCTTTCACCTGCTGTGGGGGACAAAGCGTGGATGAAAAATATTGCCCATATTGCCGGTGCCGGCGAAGAACCGCTTGCGTCAACTTTGATTAATAATCTGAATGCTTACAAACGTATTATTGAAGACACGCTGTATGGCGCTAAAGTGACCACTTTTGCCAAAACCAGTACCAATCTGGTACAGCAACTAACGGATGCTGATCTGGTAAATCTTGTTAACGAGGGCTTGAGCTTGATAACCTATTACGGCCACTCGTCGGCTACCACGTTAGAGTTTAACCTCGATGATCCCGCAAACTACAGCAACAAAGGAAAATATCCCATGTTTTTTGCGCTTGGCTGCAACGCCGGGAACACCTTCGATTACAACGAAAACCGTTTTGGGCAACGCAATTATTTATCGGATAAATACGTGCTGGCACCGGACGGCGGTTCAATCAACTTTATTGCTTCTACTTCCTTTGGTATCGTGCATTACCTCGATTACTGGAACCTGCGGGCTTACACCAACATTTGCCGGCCAATGTACCGGAGCCCAATTGGTGATGTAATGAAGAAAACTATTGAGGAGGTTTTCGGTTTGTTCAGCCCGGATGATTTTCTTGCCCGTTGCAATGCTGAGCAAACCATCCTTAACGGTGATCCGGGTTTGCGGATGAACCAGCAGGCAAAGCCCGATTATACTTTGGTGGATACGTTAATAAAAGTTTCACCTGCCATTGTAACGGTGGCTGATCAAACATTTTCCGTAAACCTGAAAATGCTCAACCTTGGAAAAGCCATTAGCAATAAAATTGTTTTGGAAACGAAGCGGCAAGTTGGTAGTGGCCCCTTTGTTACCCTTCGCAGAGATACGATTGCCGGTATCCGTTATGCAGACTCGCTTTCGTTTTCCATTCCGATTGATCCATTGAAAGACAAAGGCACCAACCGTTTGCAGTTCACTATTGATGCCGATAACCAGATAGATGAATTATTTGAAACCAACAATACCGTTACCAAGGAGTTCATCATTTTTGAAGACGAAGCAAGACCCGTTTATCCCTTTAATTTTTCCATCATCAACCAGCCGACTGTAACGTTGAAAGCTTCTACGGCAAATCCATTTAGCGCCACAAAACAATACCGGATGGAATTTGATACAACGGAGTTGTTCAATTCGCCGGTAAAGGTTGTGCAAACGCTTTCCTCGCCCGGCGGAACGATAGAGTTTAATCCTGGCGTAACGCTTGCTTCCGGAACAGTATATTATTGGCGCATTAGTCCCGATACGAGCAACGGGAAATACACTTGGAATACGTCTTCGTTTTTGTATTTGGCCAACAGTGATTTTGGCTACAACCAATCCCATTTCTTTCAGCACCTGAAGTCAATGTCTTCTAACATGGGTCTTGATTCGGGCAGCCGTCGTTGGGTTTACTACAAACAGCCTCACGACCTTTTTATAAAAAATACGGTTTACCCTTTTGGCAGTGTAGCGGAAGGAGATTATGTTGTTTCCGTAGACGGCGCGCCCTACATCCGGAGTGCCTGCGTGGGAAATTCTTTGATCTTTAATGTCTTTGACCCGAACACGTTTATTCCATGGCGCAACCTGGATGCAAATGGAAACAACCTCTATCGTTTTGGAAGCGGCTCGGCTAATTGCGCACCCGGCCGGCAAAACAATTTTGAGTTTTCATACATGACGTCCCAAAGCCGCAAGCTGATGATGGACTTTATGGATTCCATTCCCGTGGGTGCTTATGTTGCTGTGCGAAGCATTGATGCCAATCCCATTGGTGGTTTATCCTCAACCTGGCGCAGCGATACGACTTTATACGGGTCAAACAATTCGCTTTACCACAAATTGCTGGCGGCCGGCTTTTTAGGCATTGATTCTCTGAACGCAAGAAAGTCATGGGCCTTTGTTTACCAAAAGGGCGTAAGTGGCTATCAGCCCAAATACATTGTCAGCAAGGGCTTATACGATTTGATTACGCTTTCAGCAGAGACCACAACATTTGGCAGTAGCGGTACTGTGTCCTCACCGGTATTTGGGCCGGCAAAAGCCTGGAAAGAACTTCGCTGGGACGGAACTTCTCCGGACAACGGGCCGGGAGATGCGCCAGTGTTATCGGTTATTGGCATTAAAAACAGTGGTGTTATGGATACACTTGTGTCCAACATTGGTTTGAACCGCAAAACCGTAGATCTTTCTTTTGTAAACGCAAGCCAATACCCTAACCTGAAACTGTTCATGCAAAACACGGACAGCGCTTTTCACACACCGTTCCAACTCGATTACTGGCGCATAACCGGATCGCCGGCACCGGAAGGCGCAATCGCTCCAGGCATCTTTATGCAAAAGAAAGATACGCTGGACGTTGCCGAGCCGCTTGACTTTAGAATCGCTTTCAAAAACCTTACGGCCACGCCTTTCGATAGCCTGAAGGTGAAATTGATTGTAACTGACAAAAACAATGTGCAGCACCTGATTCCGGTAAACAAGCAACGGCCGCTAGCGGGCAACGATACCTTGCATGTGTATGCGCCCGTTGACACGAAATCGTTGGTTGGGAACAATACCCTGCTCATTGATGTGAACCCGGACAACGATCAAGTCGAACAATACCATTTCAATAATTTTGCCTTCGTACAGTTTTATGTGCGACCTGATACCTTGAAACCGTTGATGGATGTAACCTTCGACAACGTGCATATTTTGAACCACGACATCGTGGCGGCCAAGCCGGACATCATGGTGAAAATAAAAGACGAATCGAAGTGGTATATGTTAACCGACACCGCATCGGTCAAAGTGAAAGTGCGTTTCCCCGATGGCAGTACGCGGAGCTACTTTTTCAACAACGATACCTTGCACTTTACGCCGGCGCAACCGGCACCTTCTTCAAACAATACGGCCACGATAAACCTGCGTCCTTATTTCACACAGGACGGGGATTATGAGTTGATTGTTTCGGGTAAGGACATGAGCCAGAACAACGCTGGTGATGTGGAATACCGCGTTTCCTTTAAGGTGTACAACAAGCCAATGATTTCGAACATGCTCAATTATCCAAACCCGTTCACCACATCAACCGCGTTTGTGTTCACGGTAACCGGTGTGGAGGTGCCGCAAAACCTAAAGATCGAGATCATGACGGTGACCGGAAAGATTGTTCGCGAGATAACAAAAGCCGAACTGGGCTCTTTGCACATTGGCCGAAACATTACGGAGTTTAAATGGGACGGCACGGATCAATTTGGGCAGAAACTGGCAAACGGTGTTTACTTGTACCGCGTGGTAACAAATGAAAACGGGAAAGCCCTGGAAAAGTATCGCGACGCGAACGACGACACTGATAAATACTTTACCAAAGGGTACGGTAAGATGTACCTTATGCGGTAAACAAAATCCTGCAAAAATTCCCTGCGCAAGCAGGGAATTTTTTTATCGGTTAACAGAAACATCATTTACTGTGTGTAAGGATGCTGTACAAAAAATTATTGCACAGCGATAATTTGCCTGGATGTATTGGAATGTTTAGAACAGTTGTATAATCTTTGGCAAAGAATGCAGATAATGAAGTTGAAAAGCAAATCCTTTTGGTGGTTCTTTCCCGTTTTGCCAATCGTGATTTGGTTTTACAATCCCTTTGCCTTGTACTTTTTAAACGATGATGCGATTCACATACCCGAGTGTGCAAACTTTGGTATTCGAAAAGGCGTGTCGTTTCGGCCGCTGTCCGAATTATCTGTTTTCTTTGATGCGAAGCTTTACGGCGTAAATGCCTGGGGCTATCATTTGACGAACTTGTTGCTGCACATTGGATGCACCGTTCTTTTGTATTTCGTTGCAAAGACTTGCCTTACTGCCTTTCGAATTTCGAATGAAAAAACAATTGCTGCATTCGCGTCGTTTTTATTTTTTATTTATGCCTTTCACAGCGAGGCCGTTTTGTGGATCATTGGCCGAGGCGGAAGCCTGGCCACAATTTTTGCCGGACTGTCCCTGCTTTGTTTCTTCAAACGAAAGGAAAAACCGTGGGCCTATCCGTTTTCCCTGTTCTTCTTCGCCTGCGGACTGCTTAGCTATGAAGCCATTTGGTTTTTCCCGTTGCTTGTAAGTTTGCTTCTGTTTCTTACAGCAACAAAGCAAAGTTGGCAAAAAGAAATTTGGTACGCAGCCGGATTCTGGCTGCTGTTTGCTCTTTTCTTTTTTGTGCGAACAAAAATGGAAGGCTCACTGATTGGAACGCCTTACGGCATACAATCTGTTTCAACGCCGGATCTAAAACGACTGGCCTATAACTACACAGCCCTTTTCTTCCGAAGCTTTGTTCCCCCTGCTGGAACAACAGTGTTTGTGATTGCTTCATTTGCCGTGCTTGTGATTTTGATTTTTCTCTTTATTCATTTTCTGCGAAAGAGGATGTGGTCGCGGTTCAGGATTTTTACCGCCGCTTGTTTTCTTTTGAGCTTGCTGCCCTATCTCTTATTTGGCATTGATACGCACGACAGCGAAGGCGAACGGTTTTTGTATCTGCCTTCATTTTTCCTTTGCCTTGTTTTGGCCGATTGGATTCTCTCCATTCCGCAACACAAGGTTCAACTTGCAGTTCTCGCTTTGTTTGTTTGCTTTCAGTTTTTTTTTCTATACCGCTCATCCGACGCGTACAAACAAAGCAGCCGCATTGCCAAAAAAACCATGCAGGAATTGCAGCGTTCAAACGAAACATTTGATACAATCTATTTCGTAGACGTGCCGACGCAGTTTAGAGGCGGCTTCGTCTTCCGCGTTGGCTTCGACTATATTTTAAACTGGCTGGCGCCAAACATAAAGTACAGACAAACGGTTGAAGTCAGCCGTCGAGAAGTTGATTCCAGAAAAGAAAGTTTTATGACAACTACGACAAACTGGTTCAAAGCAAAAAACGAATTACCGAAGGAAAGTAGGTTGGATTCGCTGCGGCCGCACGACGCCATCTTCGCCTGGACCGATAGTACGTTTTTATTTATCCGACAGTGATAACTTGCGGGTAATGTACTTGCCATCATGTCAAGCTTCAGGTTAATTTTAAAAGAGATACGCTTCTTCCGTATTGAAGTAAATAGGAAACAGCGGCCGAGTGCGCTTTGATGGCTAAACTTTATTCTTTGTTTGAAGTGGTGCAAAAGCTAAGGCCGCAAGCAGCATTAGAAAAGGGAAAACCGTATATAGAAACCGGCTGTGCCATTCGTCGCAGGCCAAACCTGCACTTAACGCGGTGAAGAAAATCAAGAGAAGCATGAACAATATTTCAGCACCATGGATTCGAAAATTCTTTTTTATGCCCCAAACAGCAAGAACATAGAGGCTGCAAAAATACCCGGCCACAAAAAGGTTGTGCGGCAACGAATAGTAACGCCGGACCGCACTGAAAAAAGCCAACAGCCGTTGAAAGAAAAGGGAAAAGAAATAGCCCGGATAATGAATCATCAAATAAGCCAATCCCTGCAAGGAGTTTTCCTTAACCGGAAATTGTATTGATTTTGCCGGCATGGAAGGAATCCCACAAATCACGTATCCATCTGTAAACCGAAGAATATAATCGTACTCTTCGCCTGAATTTCTAGAGTAGTTTATGAGGAAAAAGAATGCGACGCAAACGATCACACCTGCGGTTAAAAGAAGCATGGTAGCTTGCTCACGATAAAATTTAAAAATGATGAACACAAATGTTGATGGCAAGAAGAACAATCCCACCGGTCGCGTAAAACAAAGGAGAATCAACCATAGCACAACTTCGACGAATTGCCTCAATCGAAACGTTGAAAATTTAAGTAACCGGTAAAAGAACAAAATCGAAAAACTAAAATATAGTGATTCTGTAAAGAGGTAAATGTTGTAAAGTTGATAAAAAAACATTGCAATAAAACCCAGCGTAAAATAGAAGGGTGCTTTGTTTTGCTTAGTCAGTTTTTCAACAATCCGATAAAAGCAGTAACACGCAAGGGCGTTAAATCCCAACTGAACAGTGACTACCACTCCATAACCAAGATGTAAACATTTAGCAGCCGCAATCAGCAGTATTTCAGTTGAATAAAAAATAAAATTATCGGTTGGGTAAGCACCTTGCTTCACCAAATCATTGGCTCTGTCAATGTACTTGCCTGCTTCTAAACCGGTAACAATTCCAAAATGAAAAAACAAAAAAAGGTGTAAAACAATCCAGGCAACGATCAAAACAACGGTCTGCCGATTCTTATGTACCAGCCATTCTGTTATCAATGTTTTTTGTCGCATGAATAAAGCTTAGGAAGAATCTTTACAAGTATTAGCTTAAGAGAAAATAAGTGCAACCGTTTTACGGATAGCACACGATGATGAAGTATTTTTTATTTGCCACTTGTAATCTTGGCAATGTACTTCCCGATTATATCAAACTCCAGGTTCACTTCGTCGTCTTCTTTCAAAAATTGCAGGTTGGTATGTCCAAACGTGTAGGGAATGATGGCCACCTTGAACGTGTTTTTCTTTACGTCAAAAATGGTCAGGCTGATGCCGTTTAAACTGATAGAGCCTTTTTCAATAACGAGTGAAGCAAATTTTTTGGGGAAGTGAAAGGTAAATTCGTGGCTGCCGTTCTCGTCTTTTATTTTTTTGCAGATACCGGTCGCGTCCACATGGCCCTGCACAAAATGCCCGTCGAGGCGTTTGGCGGGAAGCAGGCTTTGTTCCAAATTGACTTCTTTTCCCGGTTTCCATTGATGGAGTGCTGTTTTGCGAAGCGTTTCGGCCACAGCCGTTACGCGGTGATGATTTTCACGCACTTCTTCTACGGTCAGGCATACTCCGTCGTGAGCAATGCTTTGATCAATTTTAAATGAAGAGGACAGGGGTGATTCAATCCAAAAGGTTTTGTTCGAGCCGCTTTCCGATACTTCTGTTACGTGGCCAAGGCTTTCAATAATTCCGGTGAACATTTGGTAAAATTCGGGGTTTTTGCATTTTGTTTTGGTTTGCGTTGAAAACGAAGCCTATATTTGCGTTCCAAAAAAAATTTTTTAAAGGAGGTATAACGCATGTTAATTATTGATAGCAAAGACTGCGAAAACATAGACAAGGCGCTCAAGAAGTATAAAAAGAAATTTGAGAAGGCCAAAATCTTGTTGCAGTTGCGCGAACGGCAATCCTTCACCAAGCCATCGGTTAAGCGCCGTGGCGAAGTGCTGAAGGCCGTTTACAAGCAACAGATTGCCAGCGGAAAGATTGAAGCGTAAGCGCTGCCTCTTTCAACATATTGTATAGCTGCAAAGTTTCCCCTACTTTGCAGCTATTGTTTTTTTATGGAAAGCCATCACCTCATCCTGCAACCTTTCTTCGATTACCTCAAGTTTGAAAAGCGCTACTCGCAGCACACCTTGGTTTCTTACCAAACCGATCTTCTCGGTTTTTTTGATTACATGGTTGTGCAATTTGGCGAAACGCCGGTTGAGCAGATTTCGCATACTTACGTTCGCAGTTGGCTGGCTTCTTTAAAAGATGAGGGCCTGTCGGCCAAAAGCATTAACCGGAAAATTTCTTCGCTTAAATCTTTTTTTAAATACGGGGTCAAAACAGGAGTTGTTAAACAAACGCCGATGGCAAAAGTGACGGCGCCCAAAGTGGAAAAGCGTCTTCCCAATTTTGTTGCGGAAAAGGACATTGCTACGTTATTTGGGCACGTTGAATTTCCGGACACCTGGAAAGGCGAAACAGAACGATTGTTGCTCTTGCTCTTTTATCAAACAGGGATGCGTTTAAGCGAAGCCCTTCAGTTGAAGGAGGCGGCCGTGAATTTTTCAAACCACACACTGAAAGTGCTGGGGAAGGGCAACAAAGAAAGAGTGATTCCGGTGCAGCAGCAGTTGTTGACGGAAATTGAGAGCTACATAAAAAAGAAACGGGAAAAATTAGGGGAGAATCGTGCAGAAAATCTTCTTCTTACCGAAAAGGGAAAACCCTTGCAACCGCGATCGGTTTACACATCGGTGAAAGATTATTTAAGTCTTGTAACCACCGTTCAAAAGCGCAGTCCGCACGTGCTGCGACATACGTTTGCAACGCACCTGATGAACCACGGCGCTGATTTAAACGCCGTGAAAGAGTTGCTCGGCCACAGCAGTTTAGCTGCTACGCAGGTTTATACGCACAACACCATTGAAAAGTTGAAATCAATACACAAGAACGCTCATCCCAAAGCATAAGCAAGACGAAAGATTGCTTCCCGAGCGCAACAAATTTTCTTTCATGCTTTCATTTTCCGGCAGAGCAAATTTTCTGAAGCAATTCAAAGCAATTAACATAAATGATACGGGCATAAAAGGTTATCCCTTAGTTTATGCAGAACATTTGTTAGACCACCTTGATTATTACGCAAGCATTTACGAGCAAATGTTTGCATTGGCAGTAAAGGCTGCGCAAAAGCCGCCTGCTTCATTAACTGTTCTTGATTTTGGCTGCGGCAACGGTTTTTTGGGAATGTTTGCAAAGATCTATGGCTTTAAAAAAGTTTGGCTGTGCGATCGCTCTGCAGAATTCTTAGTGGCTTCGGAAAAAACGGCCGCCGCAGCGGGTATCGATATTAATGGTTTCATTGAAGGCGATGCAGAAGCGGTGAACAGGTACTTTGCTCAGACGGGCGAACGGCCAGACATCATTTTGGCAAGCGATGTGATTGAACACATTTATGATCTCGATGAGTTCTTCAGGCATCTCCACTCCTTGAACCCTTCTTTGATTAGCGTGTTCACAACAGCTTCAAATCCCTTTAATGTAATTAAAACAAGATCGTTGCACAAAATGCAATACCGGGATGAATGGATTGGCTACGCCGATTTAACAAAAGAAGAATGTGAGCAGAAAGGATGTTCGCCACTTTCGTTTCTGGAGCAACGAAAACAAATCATCAGGCAAAACTTTCCGCAGTTAACTGAACAGGCGGTTTCAGCGTTGGCACAAGAAACAAGGGGCAAGGAGCTAAAGGAAATTATAAGCAGTGTGCAGGATTACGTTGATAGTGGAACGATGCCCGTTCCACCTGTAGATCCGTATTGGGTTTGTGACCCATACACGGGTAGCTGGACGGAAAGAATACTCCCGTTGCAAGTGTACCGCAAAACCTTCCGGCAACACGGCTACTCGCTTTCTTGCTTTAATGGATTTTACAATCCTTTTTCAAGTAAGTTGATTAAGAAGGTGGCAATTGCTTATGTCAATGGGCTGATTAAACGAACCAATAAAATCGGCAGGTACATTGCGCCTTATATTGTGTTGGTGGGCGTTCCCGCAAAGTCAATCAAATCTTGAGGACAAATTTATTTTTACAACAACGGTGCTTAGTTTATCCCTTAAAAAATCCCCTTCTAACTTTTCGCTTTCATGATTGTTGATTTTAATCGCAGGAATTTTGGACTGGATTTGATGCGGGCAACGGCGATTAGCTTCGTTCTCGTTGTTCATTTGTTGCTGAATTTCATTCCACGTGATTTCTGGATTCTTTGGTATGTGGCTTATTTGGGCGTTGACGTTTTTTTCGTTCTCAGCGGCTTTCTGATTGGTACACTTCTTTTGCAGGCAATTGATAAGACCAACGGGCAATTTGGCTTTTCGGCCTTCAGACGTTTTCTTTTACGAAGATGGATGCGTACGGTGCCGCTCTATTATGTGCTGTTGGCTGTAAACTTTACTGCCGGTTACTTTTTTTTAAACTCGGTAGCCACTTTTGATTTTTCTTTTGTTGTTTGGTCGCAAAATTTGCTGACTACGCCCCCGCATTTTTTTGGTGAGTCGTGGAGCCTATGTGTGGAGGAGTGGTTTTATATTTTGTACCCCTTCGGTTTGTTCCTTGTTTTAAAAATTTTTCAAAGAAAAGGAAGAATGGTCCCCTTACTATATACGGTATTGTTTATAGCAGCGGGCATCATAACAAGAAGCTTACTTGTCCGGGAAAAATTTTCAGAACTCAACATTGTTTTTCTGCGGATGGATGCGATTGCCTACGGCGTTCTTTTTGCTGTTTTGGACCGCTATTTTTTAAGCATTCTGTTCAAAAGAAGGTCGTCAGCTTTTGGGCTTGCGGGATTAGTTCTTTTCATGGCGGGGGTCATTTTTTTTCTAAAAGCTACAACTAAGGCCTATCTGCTCTATTATCCGCTCTCAGGGCTTGGTTTGGGTTGTCAGTTGATTTACCTAAAGCAGTGTTTTGTTGAGCCCGCAACTGCGGCGGTGACAAGGTCGGTTCGGTTTCTTAGCAAAATTTCCTATTCTGTTTATTTAAACAACCTCGTCGTGATTTTCCTCATAAAAAAATATTGTTCTTTTCCGGTGATTTGGCAAATCATTACTGCCGCGGCTACAATCGTGGTTGTGTCTACGTTCACCTTCCGGTTCATTGAAAAATATTTCATTGCGCTACGGGAGAGGCTGGTGTCTTCGGCAAGGCCGGTAAATGACCAAGAAGGAACGCCGCATTCCGAAAATTTTTCTGTCTCCGGGCTTGGTAGAAGTGGTACCAAACGGTAACTTCATGCTGCCGCCCGGCCACAGTTCTTTGAGCTATTTTTTCACTTGATAAAACCAATTCTATGATCGTACATGTTCAAGCACTTCACTTTGATGCAGACAAGAAATTAGTTGAGTATGTCACCAAGAAATTAGAGAAACTTGCTCAGTATCACGACCGGATCATTAAAGTAGATGTGTTTCTGGTGTTGGACAACGTGGTGCATACCATTAAAGACAAATGTGCCGAAATCAGGGTGCACGTGCCTCGTGCAGAGTTCTTTGTAAAATCTACCAGCAAATCGTTCGAAACGTCTTTCGACGAGGCGCTTGATGCATTGGTTCAACAGATAAAAAAGAAAAAACAAAAGCAAGCAGCGTAACAATCTTTAAATCCTCCGCCAACCGGCGGGGGATTTTTTTATTTGTAAAAGGGCGCAAAAAATTTTTTAGCGATTTTTTTCTAATCATCAAATTCCCATACTTTTGCCATCCCTTAAAACGGGGTAGTTCTTTGCGAAAAAAAATCAGGCCACTTTAGCTCAGCTGGTAGAGCAACTGATTTGTAATCAGTAGGTCGTTGGTTCGATTCCGACAAGTGGCTCGAGGAGGAGTTAATAAGTTGACAGGTTAATGAGTTACTAAGTGGCTTACTTATTATCCAGCAAACGTATTAACCTATCAACTCAACCCGGGCAGGTTCCAGAGCGGCCAAATGGGGCGGACTGTAAATCCGCTGTCTTCGACTTCAGTGGTTCGAATCCACTCCTGCCCACAGATCTTTGAATTATTAATTGGCCACGACCAATTAATAATTGACTTGCGGAAGTAGCTCATTTGGTAGAGCGATAGCCTTCCAAGCTATAGGTGGCCGGTTCGAGCCCGGTCTTCCGCTCAGAATCGAGTTGTCAGATGGAGGATGACAGATGACAGTAGCTGCCTCTGTCAGCAAACAACGGTCAACCGTCAACATCGCTGACAAAAGCCGTTGTAGCTCAGGGGTAGAGCACTTCCTTGGTAAGGAAGAGGTCGTGAGTTCAATTCTCATCAACGGCTCAGAAAAGCTGTCAGCTTTCAGTCGCCAGCCTTCAGATTTTCTGATTGCAAAAAGCTGATGACTGATGGCCTGAACGTACAAGCGTGCGACGCAACGGAAGCTGAATAGGTATTCTGTTGCTGGCTACATAAAAATTTTCCTTCAAACATTTAGTTGGTGCGAAGGAGAAACAAAAACAAAAACCCCACAACTAAAAACCGATAAAGATGGCAAAAGAAAGTTTTAAGAGGGATAAACCTCACGTTAACGTTGGTACCATCGGTCACGTAGACCACGGTAAAACAACATTGACCGCTGCAATCACTTCTATCCTTTCAAAAAAAGGATTGGCAGAGGCAAAAAAATACGACGAAATTGATGGCGCTCCCGAAGAAAAAGAGCGTGGTATCACCATTAACACCGCTCACGTTGAGTACCAAACGGCTACTCGTCACTATGCGCACGTTGACTGCCCCGGTCACGCCGACTATGTGAAGAACATGATTACCGGTGCGGCCCAAATGGACGGCGCTATTTTAGTTGTGGCGGCTACCGATGGTCCCATGCCGCAAACAAAAGAGCACATTCTGTTGGCTCGCCAGGTAGGCGTTCCCCGCATTGTTGTTTTCATGAACAAAGTTGATTTGGTTGATGACCCTGAGTTGCTTGAGCTGGTTGAGATGGAAATTCGCGACCTGTTGAGCTCTTATGGTTTCGACGGTGACAATACGCCAATCATTCAAGGTTCTGCTACCGGCGCTTTGGCTGGTGAAGAAAAATGGGTTGGTGCCATTGATCAATTGATGGATGCCGTTGACAGCTACATTCCGCTGCCTCCCCGTCCGGTTGATCTGCCCTTCCTGATGTCTGTTGAAGACGTGTTCTCAATCACCGGCCGCGGTACAGTAGCTACCGGTCGTATTGAAAGAGGCCGCATTAAAGTGGGTGAAGCTGTTGAAATTGTAGGATTGCAGGAAACACCGCTTACCTCTACTTGTACGGGTGTTGAAATGTTCCGCAAATTGCTGGACGAAGGCGAAGCCGGTGATAACGCAGGCCTCCTGTTGCGCGGTATTGAGAAAACGCAAATCCGCCGCGGCATGGTTATCTGCAAACCCGGTTCTATCACACCGCACACCGAATTCAAAGGCGAAGTTTACGTACTGAGCAAAGAAGAAGGCGGCCGTCACACGCCGTTCTTCCAAAAATACCGTCCGCAGTTTTACTTCCGTACAACGGACGTTACCGGCGAGGTAGAATTGCCTGCAGGAACAGAGATGGTAATGCCTGGTGACAACACGAACCTTACGGTAAAACTGATTCAGCCCATTGCGATGGAGAAAGGTTTGAAATTCGCCATTCGTGAAGGGGGCCGTACAGTAGGAGCCGGTCAGGTTACCGAAATCTTAAAATAAGCTTTTAGCCTTTAGCTTTTAGCTATTGGCCGAAAGGCAAGGCAAATGTTTCTATATTTGCTTCAATATTGCTAAGAGCTATTAGCCAGCGCTAATAGCTCTTAGCTTTCCTACGGGCATAGTTCAATGGCAGAATAGCGGTCTCCAAAACCGTTGATGGGAGTTCGAATCTCTCTGCCCGTGCAGAAACAATGACTCAATTCGACAATTTTGCCAATTAGGATCAATTGTCGAATTGCTAAATTTTCAAATTGACAAATTGATTTCATGAACAAAATTTCAAACTACTTCCGCGATTCATATAAAGAGTTAACGGAAAAAGTGACCTGGCCTAACTGGGTGCAGTTGCAACAGTCCAACATGATTGTGCTGGCCGCGACGCTTCTGACAACGGGTATTGTTGCCATTATGGATTTAGTGGCTTCTACCGGTCTGAAGTTCATCTATAAAATTTTCTAAGGATGGAAGCAACGGCGCAAAATACGCAGCAAGAGCCGCAACAGCAGGATACCAAATGGTATGTGCTTCGTGTGGTTAGCGGCAAAGAGAAAAAGGTAAAAGAATACCTCGATAAGGAAATTTCAAGAGGTTGGAGCCACATTGTGAAGCAGGTTTTTCTCCCGGTGGAAAAAGTGTACAAGGTTCAGAACGGAAAGAAGGTAATGCGTGAGCGCAACTACTATCCCGGTTACGTGATGATTGAAATTGCCGAGGGAAAATTGAGTGATGACCTGCGCGACATCATCAAGAATACCTCGAACGTTATTCATTTCCTTGGTAAAGACAATCCTATTGCCCTGCGCAAAGCCGAAGTGAACAAGATGCTGGGCAAAATGGATGAGATGGCCGAAGCCGGTGGCGTAAGCATGAGCGAACCGTTCATCGTTGGCGAAACCATCAAGATCATCGAAGGACCTTTCAATGATTTCAACGGCACCATCGAAGAAGTAAATGACGAAAAGAAAAAGTTGAAAGTGACGGTAAAGATATTTGGCCGCTCAACCCCGGTGGAATTAAACTACATGCAAGTAGAAAAAATCAGCTAAAAAAATAATTTCTTACAACAAAAAGCCACTCAAGGAACTGAGTGGCTTTTTGTTGTGTTAAATTTTCCCGTAGCTGTATCTACAGATGTGTCTTTTTGATGAGCGGTAAATCACCTCCATAACGGTGCGTTTACCTTCGTAAACGGGAATGCTTTGACCAAAATCCAACTTAATGCGTACGTTGTTTTCTGCTTTGTTTACTATTCTAATTCTGCCTGTTTTTGCACAGCCACTTGCGCCAAAGCAACTCGCTGCCAAACGCACAACTGCCTCTATTAAAATTGACGGAAAATTAGACGAAGCAGCATGGAAAGACGCTCCTCTTGCCACCAATTTTGTTGAATGGCGGCCGAATTTTGGCGCCATTGAAGACCACGATACCAGAACCGAAATTTATCTTTTGTACGACAACACGGCCGTTTACATCGCAGGTTATTGCCACGAAAGAGCTGCCGACAGCGTATCGAAGGAGTTGGTTGGACGTGACAAGATTGGCGTGAACGATTTCGTGGGCATCATCTTCGATACGTACAACGACAAGATCAACGGTTCTGGTTTTTATATTACACCTCTGGGTGAGCAATATGATGCGAAATATTCAAACACGGCAGGCGAAGACGCTTCCTGGAACGCGGTTTGGGACAGCGAGGCGCAACTTGTCTCTGACGGCTGGACCTTTGAAATGAAAATTCCGTATTCCGCACTTCGCTTTGTAAGCAAGCCAAACCAAACCTGGGGATTGAACATCACCCGCAACAGGAAAAAAACGGGCCGTCAGTTTATGTGGAACCCGACCGACCCTAAAGTAAACGGCTTCATTAATCAGGAAGGTTTGTGGACTGGCATTGAAAAGATAGAAGCACCCGTGCGTTTATCGTTCTCACCTTACTTCTCTACTTACCTGAATCATTATCATTCAGGACAAGTGGGAACAAAAGATTGGACATCTTCGGTAAACGGCGGCATGGACGTGAAATACGGGATTAACGATGCTTTTACACTCGACATGACGTTGATTCCTGACTTCGGCCAGGTTCGCAGCGACAACAAGGTTTTAAACCTCACCCCTTTTGAAGTAAAATACCAGGAGAATCGTCCTTTTTTTACCGAAGGCACCGAACTGTTTAACAAAGGCAATTTGTTTTATTCGAGAAGAATCGGCGGCACGCCAATTCGCTTTGACGATGCAGGCAATCGCCTTGGTGCAAACGAAGACGTGATTGAAAATCCGCTTGAGTCAAAGCTTATTAATGCGACGAAAATTTCGGGCCGCACAAAAAAAGGATTGGGCATTGGTTTCTTTAATGCGTTGACAAAACCAATGTACGCAATCATTGAGGACAGCGTTACGAAAACAAAGCGGGAAGTGCAAACCGGCGCATTAACCAATTACAACATTGTCGTTGTTGACCAAACCTTGAAAAACAACTCGGCCGTATCGTTGATTAACACCAGCACCATCCGCAACGGACGCGACAGAGATGCTAACGTAAGTGCTGCGCTTTTTGATTTCAACAATAAAAAGAACACGTACAACTGGAACGGTAAGTTTGCCTTGAGTCAAATCTTCACGCCAAATAACGTTTCAAGAGGGTATTCACACAACCTGAACTTTGGCAAAACCGGCGGCCGATTGAACTTTCAAATTGGCGAAGAACTGACGGACGAGAGGTATGACATTAACGACATGGGCCTGCTGTTTAACAACAACTACGTTGATCATTATTTCTGGACGGGGTACCGCTGGCTGAAACCTACAAAATGGTACAACCGCATCCAGGTTAATTACAATGCTTACTACAGCATGTTATACAAAAAGGTGGCCGATCAAAAAATTAATTCTACGTTTCAAAGCTTTAATACCAACGTGAACGCAAACATGCAATTGAAAAATCTTTGGTGGATAGGAATGTATGTGGGCTTTGCATCGCACGGCAATGATTTTTATGAGCCGAGAACAAGCGGCCGGTCTTTTCGTACACCGCAGCGGTTACAGTTTAACCCCTGGTTTCAAACCAACGAAACCAAGCGGTATTATGCCAGTTTCAGCTACTTTGTTGGGCTGAGAAGTTTGTTCAACAGTCCCAATCACCAGTTTAATTTTTCGCACCGCTACCGCTTTAACGACAAGTTCTCTCTAAGCCAGGATTTAACGTACAATCCGGCAAAGAACGATGCGGGCTTCTATGATCAGTACGTTGAAAACAATGCCGTAACCGATGTTATTTTTTCGCGCCGCGACCTGAAGACCATTGAAAATATTGTGTCGGCAAAATGGAGTTTCAACAACAAGTCGGGCATTACGTTTCGTGCAAGGCATTACTGGAGCAAGGTAGAAGTGAGGCAGCTTTACGATTTAAACACCGACGGGAACTTGTCGCCGACGAAGCATTCAAACATCGCCATCAACGATCAAAATTTCAACATCTTCAACATTGATGCGGTGTACACCTTGCAGTTTGCGCCGGGCAGCTTTATCAACATCGTTTGGAAGGACGAAAGCTTTCTGTCGAACGGTGATGCGACGAAGGGCTATTTTAAAAATTTCGACAACACGCTTGCCGAGCCGCAGAACAACAACCTGTCGGTGAAAGTGATTTATTACCTCGATTATCTTAAACTTCGAAAGAAAAACAGTTTCAAGAATAATTAAAAAGAAAAGAGCCTGCACAGGCTCTCTTCTTTTAGCCAATGAAGGCCGTAATGCGTTTCATTTTTGTTTTGGGCACAAATAAAATATCGCTGTCACTCCAAAGGGTTTGTGCTTTGCTTTCGAGAGGTTTCAACGTTTGTTTATCTAAGTAAAATGCGGTGTAGCCGAGGTCTTTAAAGAACTCGTACATCGTCATCAGTTGTTCACCCCATGTTTCTAATTGAACAAGTGGTTGATACTTTTCAATGATATTTCGCATCTCCGGAAACACAACGGTTTCATAGCCTTCAATGTCGCATTTGATGTAATCCAGTTTCGGAAGGTCGGCAAACAACTCGCTGCCTTTTTTCATGGTGGCTTCAAAAGAATATTTGCCGTCGGCCCTGTTTCCGCCGTGCAAAAGCGTTGTGGTGCCGTGCCGCAGATAACCAAGTTTTTGAAATTGCGCAGGAATGCTAAGCGTTACTTTTTTGTCGGCCTCCTCGCCCAAGGCATAGGGCAGAAGCGTGACGTTCGGTTTGGCCGCGATAAGTTTTTTCAATTGCTTTTGAAAAGGCTCAACCGGTTCGACGCAATACAAATGGCCGCTGTGCTTAACCTTCTCCGCAAATTGCAGCGTGAAGTAGCCGAGGTTGGCGCCGATGTCAACGATGTAATCGCCTTCCTTCAAAAGCGAACCAACGAAGTAGTGCCATTTGTAGGAAAAATTATTTTTCAAAAGACCCAAACGGAATGCAAGCAGATAAGATTTTTGAACAACGGTCAGGTAGCCGTCAATCTTTAGCAATTTGAAAAGAAGGCTTTTTATTTTATTCGTCATCGCGGAAGTAAAGGTTGCAAACTTAGGCAGAACGAAATGAAGGTTTGGTGATGCTTAACAAAAAATCTGCAATCGCCAATCCAAAATCCAAAATCATTCTTCTATATTTGCGGCCCCAAAGAGTTCTTTCGATATTCTCTGCAAAAGAGAAATGAGGAATTTGGGAGACGAAGTAGTCGCTGAGATGAAACGTCGCTTGAACCAATAAATCAAAGAAAAATGGCAAAAGAAATCACTGGCTATGTAAAGCTTCAGTGCAAGGGTGGCCAGGCCAACCCCGCACCGCCCATTGGTCCGGCACTGGGTTCCAAAGGTGTCAACATCATGGAATTCTGCAAGCAGTTCAATGCCCGCACGCAGGACAAAATGGGAAAAGTTCTCCCGGTTTTGTTAACCGTTTACTCAGACAAGTCGTTTGACTTTATCATCAAAACTCCCCCCGCAGCCGTTCAGCTGAAGGATGCCGCAAAAATTCAAAGTGGTTCAAAAGAGCCCAACCGTCAAAAGGTGGGCAAGGTAACCTGGGCACAGGTAGAAGAGATCGCCAAAGACAAGATGGCTGACCTCAACGCCTTTACCTTGGAAAGCGCTGCTTCAATGGTAGCCGGTACCGCTCGCAGCATGGGTTTAACCGTAGAGGGAGGCCCTGCGAAATAAGTTATTGAGTGAATAAGTTACTGAGTTATTAGATGCTCATAAGTAACTTAATAACCCGATAACTTAATAACTGAAAATTTTGAACGCATTTAAAACGAATTACAATGGCATTCATTCCAAAAAAAAGAAAAGCGGTAAACGCAAAAGTTGATGCGAACAAAGCTTACTCTTTGAAAGATGCGTCTGCATTGGTAAAAGAAGTAAACACTACCAAGTTCGATGCGTCTGTTGACCTGCATATCCGTTTGGGCGTTGATCCCAAAAAAGCCGATCAGGCCATTCGCGGTACGGTAACACTGCCGCACGGTACCGGTAAAACAAAACGTGTATTGGTTCTTTGCGGTCCTGATCAGGAAGCCGCGGCTAAAGGCGCCGGTGCTGACTTTGTAGGGCTGGACGAATTTGTTCAAAAGATAGAAGGCGGCTGGACCGATGTTGACGTGATTGTTGCAACACCGGCCGTAATGCCGAAGATTGGCCGCCTGGGTAAAATCCTCGGTCCGCGCAACCTGATGCCGAATCCCAAAACCGGTACGGTTACCAATGATGTTGCCGCTGCCGTGAACGAAGTAAAGGGTGGTAAAATCGCATTTAAGGTTGACAAAGCCGGCATCATTCACGCTTCCATTGGCCGCGTGTCTTTTGCCCCCGATAAAATTGCGGCAAACAGCCAGGAGTTGATCAACGCAATCATTAAAGCAAAACCGGCTACGGCAAAAGGTACGTACCTGAAAGGGCTGACAATGGCCGCTACCATGAGTCCCGGCATTGCCATTGACACAAAATCTTTTGTTCACTAATCCTTTTGCAGGATAAAACTTATTATCATGACTAAAGAACAAAAAAACGAAATCATAGGAGAGTTGAAAGAGAAGTTTTCTCAGTACAACAACTTCTATGTTACCAATACAGAATCGCTGAGTGTGGCCCAGGTTAGCAAATTGCGCCGTGCATGTTTCAGCAAGAATGTTGAAATGCGTGTTGCAAAAAATACGCTGATCAAAAAGGCCCTGGAATCTTTCAACAATGACAGCTACAACGGTGTGTTTGATTCATTGAACAACGTAACAGCCCTGTTGTTTTCTGAAAATCCAAAAGAACCGGCTTTGATCATTTCTTCTTTCCGTACTGAGAGCAAAGGAGAAAAACCCGAATTGAAAGCGGCCTTTATCAACGGTGATATTTATACCGGTGATAACAACTTGGCTACACTAACGAAGATCAAAACGAAGAACGAATTGATTGGCGAAGTGATCGGCTTGTTGCAATCGCCTGCCAAACGTGTATTGGCTGCCTTGTTGCACCATCACGAAAAAGGCGCTGAAGCTGCTGCTGAAGCACCTGCGGCGGAATAATCGAGTATTGTTTCTTAACATACTCCTTCATCTTTCGCAGGGGCGTTTAACGTCCTTGAGAGAATGAAGGCACACAAAATTTTTTTAAACCATCCTCCGGAGTTTAAAACCATGAAGGGGGAAAAAATTTAATCAAAATGGCAGACGTTAAAAACCTGGCTGAACAATTAGTAGGCCTTACGGTAAAAGAAGTACAGGAATTAGCTGATTTTCTAAAATCTGAATACGGCATTGAACCGGCTGCTGCTACAGTTGTTGCGGGTCCTGCTGCCGGCGGTGCCGCTCCTGCTGCTGAAGAAAAAACATCTTTCAATGTGATTTTGAAAGCGGCTGGCGCTTCTAAACTGAACGTAGTTAAAATCGTAAAAGACTTGACTGGTTTAGGTTTGAAAGAAGCGAAAGACTTGGTTGACGGTGCTCCGAAGCCTATTAAAGAAGGCGTAGACAAAGCTACTGCCGACGACATCGCCAACAAGCTCAAAGAAGCCGGCGCTGAAGTAGAAATCGCGTAATTGATTTTTCTATTTTGAAAAGCCCTTGCAATTGCAAGGGCTTTTCTTTTTACTTCGTTTACTTAAACAGCAGGCTGACTTCGCGATATATTTTGCAATGCGGTTTCAACCGTTTGATTGAAACTATAAACTCAGGTAGTGAACAATTTTTTCAAAGGTTGCTTCGTCCACCAGTGCAATGTTTCTTAAGTCTTCCAAGTTCTTGAACATGCCATGCTGGTTTCGGTATTCAACAATTGCGTTGGCCAAGTTCCATCGGACGTACGGATGCTGTTTCAATTCATCTTTAGTTGCCGTGTTTAAATTTATCCTTCGAACGTTCTCGCCGCTAATTTGAAACCGCGGTTTTAGTTTTTGAAAAGTCGAATCCGGCAGACCCCAGGTTTCGCCAATTTGTTCAATCGAATAAAAGCCGCCAAGCTTTTCACGAAAGTTGATGATGCGTGCCGACAGTTTGCTGCCAATCCCTGGCAGCGCAATAAACGCCGTTGTATCCGCTTCGTTTATGTTAATGACGGTTGGCTTTCGCTCTTCCCGTGCGAAAGGTTTGTTTTCGTAAGCGGGATAATTTCTCGCAATGGATGTAATCTTCACGTAGTCTTTTACCCGCTCGTAAAATCCTTCCGGCATTCCCCAAATTTTTTGCAAGTCTTCGGATTTGTAAAATTTGCCGCCCTTGCTTACGTATTTCAAAATGGTTTTGCCGGTGCGTTCGTTCAGTCCCAGGCGCTCCCAGTCGGCTAACGAAATCGTGTTCGGGTCGAATTGGAACAGTTCGCCATTTGTATAAGTTTTGGTTTCCGACCGCTCGTACCGATACGGATAATTTTCGTTCTCGTTTCGGGCGAAGTCTTTTTTTGCCACTTGCCGTTTTTGCAGCGTGTCCATTGCAAACACAACCGCTGCGTCCTGTTTTAATGCCAAAGGTTCTGCGCTCTTTGAAAATAATTTTGGCAGAAAAATGCAACCGCTTACTACGGCTATGAAAACAAAGACGCCGATTCGGTCTTTTCGATTGAAGACAAGGTATTCTTTAACCCATTTTTGCTTTAGCATGGCAAAAAGTTACCATCTATTAATGAATTCCCAAAAGTTTGCGGCGCAATCTTTGAGGGCTTTAAAATCTTGTTCGTGAAGGGGAATTCCTTACTTTTGCAATCCTTTGTTTTGGCCAAAAACATTTTTGTCGTCGCAAATACCAACCTAAATAGTTGACCTTCCTTGCGTTTGTTTCTCCGGAAACAGAGGCCTGGTAAGGTTTTGCGCCGTTATTAACACAAAAACCGGTTTGAAATTCTATGCGTTCTACAACAACGAATCAACGGATCAACTTTGGAAAAATCGGGAATCTTGCTGACACCCCTGACCTTCTTGCGGTTCAGATTCAGTCCTTCAAAGAATTTTTCCAGCTCGAAACAACTCCTGACAAACGAAACGTAGAGGGCCTGTTCCGCGTGTTCAAGGAAAATTTTCCGATCACCGACACCCGCAACATCTTCGTTCTGGAGTTTCTTGATTATTTTATTGACCCGCCCCGCTACACCATCGAAGAGTGTATGGAGCGTGGCCTGACCTACGCCGTTCCGCTAAAAGCGAAGCTTCGCCTGAGCTGTAACGACGAAGAGCACATTGACTTCCAGACTATCGTTCAGGACGTATTCCTTGGAAACATCCCGTACATGACACCCCGCGGCACTTTCGTTATAAACGGTGCAGAGCGTGTGGTGGTTTCCCAGTTGCACCGTTCACCCGGTGTATTCTTCGGGCAGTCAGTTCACCCCAACGGAACGAAGATTTACTCTGCAAGGGTAATTCCGTTCAAAGGCGCGTGGATGGAATTTGCCACCGACATCAACAACGTGATGTATGCCTACATTGACCGGAAGAAAAAATTCCCCGTAACCACGCTTCTTCGTTCCATCGGCTACGAAACCGATAAAGACATTCTGGAACTCTTCGGAATGGCTGATGAAGTAAAAGGTGATAAAAAATCATTGGAAAAATACGTTGGCCGCCGCCTTGCAGCCCGCGTACTGCGTAGCTGGGTAGAAGACTTTGTGGACGAGGATACCGGCGAGGTTGTTTCTATTGAGCGTAACGAAGTTGTGCTTGAGCGTGATTCTGTTTTGGACGAAGAGGCGATTGATACCATTTCTGAAATGGATATCAAATCCGTATTTATCCAGAAAGAAGACGTCGGTGGTGATTACGCAATTATCTACAACACCTTAAATAAAGATACCTCCAACTCTGAACTGGAAGCGGTTCAGGTAATCTACCGCCAGTTGCGCGGTGCGGATGCGCCGGACAACGAAACGGCGAGAGGAATTATTGATAAATTGTTCTTCTCCGACAAGCGCTATGATCTCGGTGAAGTCGGACGTTACAAGATCAACCGCAAGCTTGGTTTGAACGCTCAGAAAGAGCAAAAAACATTAACCAAAGAAGACATCATTCTCATCATTAAATACCTTGTTCGTTTAACCAACGGCAAGGCGGAGATTGATGACATTGACCACCTGAGCAACCGCCGCGTTCGTACGGTGGGTGAGCAGTTGTACGCACAGTTTGGTGTAGGCCTGGCCCGCATGGCCCGTACCATTCGTGAACGGATGAACGTTCGCGACAACGAGGTATTCACGCCGGTTGATTTGATCAATGCAAGAACACTGTCAAGTGTAATTAATTCATTTTTTGGTACGTCTCAATTGTCGCAGTTCCTCGACCAGACAAACCCGCTTTCCGAGATCACACACAAGCGGCGTATCTCGGCACTCGGGCCAGGTGGTTTGAGCCGCGAACGTGCAGGCTTTGAGGTGCGTGACGTACACTATTCTCACTACGGCCGTTTGTGTACCATCGAAACACCGGAAGGTCCAAACATTGGTTTGATCTCTACGCTTTGCGTACATGCTGCGATCAACGAAATGGGCTTTATCGAAACACCTTACCGTAAAGTGAAAGACGGTAAAGTAGACATGAAGCAACTGACGTTTTTAAGTGCGGAAGAAGAAGACCTGGCGAAGATTGCCCAGGCCAACACGCCACTCGACGAGAAAGGAAATTTTGCAGAAGACAAGATTGTTAGCCGTGAAACGGGTGACTTCCCGATTCTTGATAAAAATGAAGTGGAATACATGGACGTTGCGCCAAACCAGATTGTTGGTTTGTCTGCTTCGTTGATCCCGTTCCTTGAGCACGATGACGCCAACCGTGCGCTGATGGGTTCAAACATGCAACGCCAGGCTGTGCCGTTGTTGCGTCCTGATGTACCGATTGTTGGTACAGGTCTGGAAGGCAAGGCTGCCCGTGATGCACGCATTCAAATTCACGCAGACGGTGACGGTGTGGTTGAGTTTGTAGATGCCAACGAAATTCACGTTCGCTACAACCGTAATGATGAGCAACGTTTGGTTTCTTTCGAAGATGACCTGGTGATTTACAGATTGACCAAATTCATCAAAACCAACCAGGAAACTTCTATCAACCTGAAGCCTGCCGTGAAAAAAGGTCAGCGTGTAAAAGACGGTGATTTCTTAACCGAAGGTTACGCCACGCAGAACGGCGAATTAGCTCTTGGTAAAAACCTGAAAGTGGCTTTCATGCCCTGGAAAGGTTACAACTTTGAAGATGCCATTGTGATCTCGGAGAGAGTTGTAAAAGAAGACATGTTTACTTCGGTTCACATCTCCGAATACGAACTGGAAGTACGCGATACAAAACTGGGCGAAGAAGAACTGACACCGGATATCCCGAACGTTTCAGAAGAAGCCACGCGTGACCTTGACGAAAACGGCATCATCCGCATCGGTGCGCAAATCAAAGAAGGCGACATCCTGATTGGTAAAATCACACCGAAAGGGGAAAGCGATCCTACGCCGGAAGAAAAACTTTTGCGTGCCATCTTCGGCGACAAGGCCGGTGATGCAAAAGACGCTTCGCTGAAAGCGCCAAACGGTGTAGAAGGCGTGGTGATTGGCAAGAAATTATTCCAGCGGGCGAAGAAAGACAAGAACGCGAAGGTTCGTGAAAAAGCCGCCTTGGAAAAGCAGGAGAGAGAACACGAAAAGAACACATCGGCACTGATGGAAGTGTTGCTTGACAAATTGCAAACGCTTTTGAAAGAAAAAGCCTCTGCAAGCGTGAGCAACAACTTTGGTGAAGTGTTAATTGGCAAAGGCGCACGGTTTACGCAGAAAAACCTGGCGAGCATTGACTACATGAACGTGAACCCGCTTGGTTGGACCGGTGATGCAAAAGTGGACGAGCAAATCAACGTGTTGCTGCACAACTATAGCATCAAGTACAACGAAGAATTGGGACGCTATAAGCGGGAGAAATTCAACATCTCCATCGGCGATGAATTGCCTGCGGGTGTGTTGAAACTTGCCAAAGTTTACCTCGCTGTAAAGCGCAAGTTGAAAGTAGGTGATAAGATGGCCGGTCGTCACGGTAACAAAGGCATTGTTGCAAAGATTGTTCGTGCGGAAGACATGCCATTCCTTGAAGACGGAACGCCGGTTGACATTGTACTGAATCCGCTTGGTGTACCTTCTCGTATGAACCTCGGACAGATCTACGAAACAGTTCTCGGTTGGGCCGGTATGCAATTGGGTGAGAAGTTTGCGACGCCAATCTTTGACGGTGCCTCAACGGACGACATTGCGAAATTCTGCGAACAAGCGGGCATTCCGATGTTTGGACACACATACTTGTATGATGGTGAAACCGGCGACCGCTTCGACCAGAAGGCAACCGTGGGTGTTATCTATATCATCAAACTGCACCACATGGTTGATGACAAAATGCACGCACGTTCAATCGGGCCTTACAGCTTGATTACGCAACAGCCGCTCGGTGGTAAAGCACAATTTGGTGGTCAGCGTTTTGGTGAGATGGAGGTATGGGCACTCGAAGCTTACGGTGCTTCCAACATCTTGCAGGAATTGTTAACCATCAAGTCTGACGACATCATCGGTCGTGCAAAAACATACGAAGCAATTGTGAAAGGCGATAACATTCCTCGTGCCGGTATTCCTGAATCTTTCAACGTATTGGTTCACGAGTTAAGAGGCTTGGGTCTCGACCTTAAGTTTCACGATTAAAATAACGTGAGACGTGAAACGACAAACGTGAGAAAAGACTCCGTTGTTTCACGTCTCACTTTTCACCTCTCACGAATTCGAAATCTCAAATCTTAAATTTCAAATTCTCTATATGGCTTTTAATAAAAGAGACAATCGCCCAAGACCAACGTTTTCGAAGATTACGATTGGCCTGGCTTCACCAGACAGTATTTTGGAGAAAAGCTTTGGTGAAATTCTTAAGCCTGAAACCATCAACTACCGCACCTACAAACCCGAAAGAGACGGTTTGTTCTGCGAGCGGATTTTTGGTCCTGTAAAAGACTACGAATGTGCCTGTGGAAAGTACAAGCGCATTCGTTACAAAGGCATCGTGTGTGACCGCTGCGGTGTAGAAGTAACCGAGAAGAAAGTTCGCCGCGAACGCATGGGACACATCAAGCTTGTTGTTCCTGTTGTGCACATCTGGTACTTCAAATCGCTGCCAAATAAAATTGGTTACCTGTTAGGAATGAGTTCTAAGAAATTAGAAAGCATTGTTTATTACGAAAGATTCGTAGTCATCCAACCCGGTCTTCGCGCCGATAAAGGCCAGAACTACGGTGATCTTCTTACAGAAGAAGAATACCTCGATATTCTCGATGCGCTACCAAAAGACAATCAATACCTGCCCGACGAAGACCCAAACAAATTCATCGCCAAAATGGGCGCTGAAGCCGTTCATGATCTGTTGGCAAGAATTGATTTGGATACGTTGTCATTCGATCTGCGCAACGCCGCTGCTACAGAAACTTCTCAGCAACGTAAAGCAGATGCCTTAAAGCGTTTGTCTGTTGTTGAATCGTTCCGCGATGCACAAACAAGAATCAGCAACCAGCCGCAATGGATGGTAATGCAATACATTCCGGTTATTCCGCCGGAACTGCGTCCGCTGGTTCCTTTGGATGGCGGCCGTTTTGCCTCTTCCGATTTGAACGACTTGTATCGCCGTGTCATCATCCGCAACAACCGTTTGAAGCGTTTGTTGGAGATCAAAGCGCCAGAGGTAATCCTGCGTAACGAAAAACGCATGTTGCAGGAAGCTGTTGACAGTTTGTTTGACAACTCTCGTAAATCGAACGCTGTTAAAGCTGAAGGCGGACGTGCACTAAAATCACTTTCTGACGTATTGAAAGGCAAGCAAGGCCGCTTCCGTCAGAACCTGTTGGGTAAACGTGTTGACTACTCAGGCCGTTCAGTGATCGTCGTGGGCCCTGAACTGAAATTGTACGAATGCGGTTTGCCGAAAGACATGGGGGCTGAGCTCTTCAAGCCATTCATCATTCGCAAACTCATTGAAAGAGGTATCGTAAAAACAGTGAAATCCGCAAGGAAGCTTGTCGATAAAAAAGAAGCCATTGTTTGGGATATTCTTGAGAATATATTGAAAGGGCACCCAATCATGTTGAACCGTGCCCCAACGCTGCACCGTTTGTCCATCCAGGCCTTTCAGCCCAAGTTGGTTGAAGGCAAGGCCATTCAATTGCACCCGCTTGTAACCTCAGCATTCAATGCCGACTTCGACGGTGACCAGATGGCCGTGCACGTGCCTTTGAGCCATGCCGCTATTCTGGAAGCCCAGTTGCTGATGCTGGCTTCGCATAACATTTTGAACCCGCAGAACGGAACGCCCATTACACTGCCTTCGCAAGACATGGTGCTTGGCTTGTACTACATTTCAAAAGGCCGCAAATCAACCGAAGAATTAAAAGTTCGCGGCGAAGGAAAGGCCTTCTACAGCGAAGAAGAAGTCATCATCGCCTACAACGAGGCCCGCATCGACCTTCATGCGCACATCAAAGTAAAAACCAATGTTCGCGCAGATGACGGCACCATTACCAACAAATTGTTGGATACAACCGTTGGCCGTGTGATTTTCAACCAATTTGTTCCGAAAGAAGTTGGTTTTGTAAACGCTTTGCTGACGAAGAAGAACCTTCGTGAAATCATTGGTGACATCATCAACATTACCAACGTTCCGAAGACGGCAAAATTCCTTGATGACATCAAGCAACTTGGTTTCCGCATGGCCTTCAAAGGGGGATTGTCTTTCTCTATCAACGATCTTATCATTCCTGACATTAAGCAGGAACTGGTGGACAATGCGAAAGGCGAAGTAGAAGAAGTGTGGGAGAACTACAACATGGGTCTCATCACCAACAACGAACGTTACAACCAGATCGTTGACATTTGGTCTCGTGTGGATACCCGCATTACAGAAACATTGATTCGTGAACTGGCAACTGATAAGCAGGGTTTCAACTCCGTTTACATGATGCTTGATTCCGGCGCCCGTGGTTCTAAACAACAGATCAAGCAGTTGGCCGGTATCAGGGGTTTGATGGCCAAGCCACGTAAATCTGGTTCTACCGGTTCGGAGATCATTGAAAACCCGATCCTTTCAAACTTCAAAGGTGGATTGAACGTATTGGATTACTTCATTTCCACGCACGGTGCCCGTAAAGGTTTGGCCGATACGGCTCTGAAAACGGCCGATGCCGGTTACCTAACACGTCGTCTGGTGGACGTTGCTCAAGACGTTGTAATTACGGAAGAAGATTGCGGTACGTTGCGCGGTATTGCAACGTCTGCACTGAAAGACAACGAAGACATCATTGAGCCGTTGGCAGATCGTATCGAAGGCCGTACATCGGTTCACGATATTTACGATCCGCAGAACGATGAACTGATCGTTCCTGCCGGGGAAGAAATTACCGAAGGAATTGCACGCCGCATCGAAGAAGCAGGTATTGAAACCGTGGAAATTCGTTCGGTGCTCACTTGCGAAGCCAAGCGTGGCACTTGCGTAAAGTGTTACGGCAAAAACCTGGCAACGGGTTATATGGCGCAGAAAGGTGATGCGGTTGGTATCATCGCTGCGCAGTCCATCGGTGAACCCGGCACGCAGTTAACGCTTCGTACCTTCCACGTGGGTGGTGTTGCCGGTTCTGCTGCGGTAGAATCTACACTGACTGCGAAGTTTGACGGTACCATTCAGTTTGACGGTGTTCGTTCGGTAACGACAATAAACAACGAAGGCGATAAAGTTCAGGTGGTAATTGGTCGCACGGGTGAAGCAAGAATTGTTGACCAGAAGAACGACCGTTTGCTTATTACCAACAACATCCCGTACGGCGCTTCACTGCAAGTGAAAGATGGCCAGCACGTGAAAAAAGGCGACATCATTTGTACCTGGGATCCGTTTAACAACGTGGTCATGGCTGAACAAAACGGTGTGTTGAAATTTGAGAACGTTATCGAGGGCATCACGTTCCGCGAAGAAGCCGACGAACAAACCGGTCACCGCGAGAAAGTGGTTATTGAAACAAGAGACAAAACGAAGATTCCTACCATGATTGTGGAAGGAAAGGACCGGAAAACATACAACCTGCCAACGGGAAGTCATATTGTGGTGGACGAAGGCGAAGACGTAAAAGCAGGCCAGGTACTGGTGAAGATTCCGCGTGTGTTGGGCAAGCTGCGCGACATTACCGGTGGTCTTCCGCGTGTAACGGAATTGTTTGAAGCCCGTAACCCATCCAACCCTGCCATCGTTTCAGAAATTGACGGTGTGGTAACGATGGGTGCTGTAAAACGTGGTAACCGCGAGATTATCATCGAAGCAAAAGACGGTGTAACCCGCAAATATTTAGTGCCGCTTACAAGACAAATCCTCGCACAAGACGGCGACTTCGTAAAAGCCGGTTCAGCTCTCTCTGATGGCCAGATAGCGCCGCAGGATATTCTTTCCATTCAAGGTCCGTTTGCCGTGCAGCAATACGTGGTGAACGAGATTCAGGAAGTGTATCGTTTGCAGGGTGTGAAGATTAACGACAAGCACATTGAAGTCATCGTTCGTCAGATGATGCGCAAGGTTTCTATCGTTGATCCGGGTGATACGAAATTCCTCGAAGAAGATTTGACGGATAAGTTTGAATTCATCGAAGAGAACGATCACATTTTCGACAAGAAAGTTGTGAACGAGCCGGGTGAAAGCACACGCATGAGAGCCGGGCAAATTGTAACGCTTCGTGAACTGCGCGAAGAAAATTCCATCCTTCGGCGCAACGACAAGAAGCTGGTAGAATACCGCGACGCAAAACCCGCAACGTCACAACCGACGTTATTGGGTATCACCAAGGCATCGCTGGGTGTGCCAAGCTGGATTTCGGCCGCATCGTTCCAGGAAACAACCAAGGTGCTTTCTTCTGCCGCTATTCAAGGCAAAACAGACGACATGCTTGGACTGAAAGAGAACGTGATCACCGGTCACTTGATTCCTGCAGGTACGGGTCTTCGTGAGTTTGAGAACATGATCGTTGGTTCGAAAGAAGAGTACGAACTGTTGCAAACAGCTCGCGAAGCAATGACTTTCGACGAAGAAGAATAACCGCGGATTGTCGTGATTTGAAAATAATTATCAGGATTGTATTTAAGGAGTGAGAGTGATCTCACTCCTTTTTCTTTATCACGGATTGTGCAGATTGATGAAATGCGGACTGCACGGATTTTCACTTGATGAAGGTTGTGACCAGAGCTATATAAGAAAATTCTATTCGCCTAAACCCAACGGTCGATTAGCAAGAGAAATGATTGTGACGCTTAAATTAATCTTGACAATCCTTACAAAAATCACTGTTATCCGCGGTTCCTTTTAACGTTTCCAAACGCCTTGCAACGTTTATTTTCGTTCACAAATTTTTTGCTGCATGAAGAATGTTTCTCTCGCTTTGAATGTGGTGTTGTTGATGGCCGTGGCCGTACTTTTTTACTTGCATTTTTCTTCCGGTAAAAAAACAGAACAGACAAAAGTGGCGGCGATAAATACGGCTGACCCGGTTCCAAAAGGCGGTGTGCGGATTGCTTATTTCGAGATGGACTCCATCAACAATTCTTTTCAGATGGTAAAAGACGTGCGTGCCGAATTAAGCAAGGAAGAAGAGAATTTAAACAACGCATTGGCCCGCATGCAAAAAGCCTATAACGATAAATTCACGCAATACCAAAGCCAGGCGAAAGCCGGCATGTCTTCTATTGAATCCGACAAGGCCAACCGCGAAATGCTGCAATTACAACAACGCTTTTCTGCCGAGAAGCAGCAAATGGAACAACGCCTTCAGGATTTGTCCGTACGCAAAACGCAGCAGGTGAAAGACAAGGTAGAAGAGTTTTTAAAAGAATACAACAAAAGCCGCGGTTACACCTACATTCTTGCTTACGAGCCCGGCTTTATGTTTTACCGCGACAGCAGCTACGACATTACGGCCGACGTGGTAAAAGGATTAAACGAACAATACAAGAAGAAATAAAAACGTAGAACATAAAATATTAAACGCAAAACGGCTTCGCTCTAACGCGAGGCCGTTTTGCGTTTTGAGCAGTGAAAAATCATAGCGGCCTTGCTTCCTTTTATATTTTGCATTTTACATTTTACATTCTACATTGTCGCCTGTATCTTCCCCAAAAATCCACCGCATGACAGAGGAAATTCTCACACCGGTTGAAGCCATCGCCGAAGACAAATCCTTTAAACGTTCGCTGGGCTTAACCGATGCCACGATGATTGTTGCCGGCTCCATGATTGGTTCGGGAATTTTTATTGTAAGCGCCGACATGCTGAAAGATTTGGGCTCTGCCGGATGGCTGATCGGCGCGTGGCTCATTACCGGATTTATGACGTTAACCGCTGCTTTAAGTTACGGTGAATTAAGCGCCATGTTTCCAAAAGCCGGAGGCCAATACGTTTACTTGCGTGAGGCATACAATCCCTTTGTTGGTTTCTTGTACGGCTGGAGTTTTTTCGCCGTTATTCAAACCGGAACTATTGCGGCTGTAGGCGTGGCTTTCGGAAAGTTTCTCGGTTACCTCGTTCCTTCGCTTGGCGACGGTAATATTTTAATCGGCAGTGCGGCAGGCTTCAAAATTTCCGCAGCGCAATTGGTGGGAATTGCCTTAATTGTTTTGCTAACCTACATCAATACAAAAGGTATCAAAGGAGGCAAGATTATTCAAACAACCTTCACGTCGGCAAAACTGCTTGCCTTGTTCGGTTTAATCATCTTTGGTTTTCTTGCGGCCAAAGCATTTATCTGGCAAACAAACTGGCAGGATGCGTGGATCATGAAACAACACATCTCCCGGATTGATCCCAAAAGCACGGCCAATAGCTGGACGCCGCTGATTGGCACGGCGGCATTGGGCGCTATTGCTTCGGCAATGGTCGGCAGCATTTTCAGTTCCGATGCATGGAACAACGTAACCTTTATTGCGGGAGAAGTAAAGAACCCTCAGCGCAACATTGGCTTAAGCCTCTTTCTTGGAACACTTATCGTAACGGTTATTTACGTGGCTGCAAACCTGATGTATGTTTCGGTATTGCCATTAGAGCAACTGGCTTTTGCAAAGGACAACCGCATTGCGCTGTCCGTGGCAAACGAAATTTTTGGTGCGATTGGAACTACGATTCTTGCCTTGCTGATTATGGTTTCCACTTTCGGTTGCAACAATGGATTGATCCTGGCCGGCGCACGTGTGTATTACACAATGGCAAAAGACCGATTGTTTTTTAAGCAAACCGGCAGGTTAAACAAAGCCGCCGTTCCCGAATTTGCACTGTGGATTCAATGCGCTATGGCTTGTGCGCTTTGCCTGAGCGGCCAATACGGCAACCTGCTTGACATGGTTTCATTTGTGGTGGTGTTGTTTTATGTGCTGACCATTCTTGGTGTTTTTATTCTTCGCAAAAAACAGCCCAACGCAAACAGGCCTTACAAAGCCTTTGGTTATCCCGTGCTTCCCGCGCTGTATATTTTGATGGGCATCTCATTTTGTTTGCTGCTGATCATTTACAAACCACAATACACCTGGCCGGGTTTGATCATTGTTCTCCTTGGAATTCCCATTTATTTCGTTGCTTTGGCCTCCCGAAAAAAATAGGCCGTCTTCATGGAAAACGTAACGCAGTTGTTCGATGATTTTGCATCGGTTAAGGTAGGCGTAGTGGGTGATGTAATGCTTGACACCTACATGTGGGGCGCTGTTGAACGCATCTCTCCCGAAGCACCTGTGCCCGTGGTTTCGCTGCACAAAAAAGAGCAGCGCATCGGCGGCGCCGGAAACGTTGCCCTGAATCTTCAGGCGCTGGGCGCAAAAGCTTTTGTGCTTTCGGTAACCGGCGACGACGACGATGCGCAGTGCCTGAACCAGTTGTTCGCCGCCAGCGGCATCAACACGGGTTATTGCTTCCAAAGCGAAAGCCGGATTACCACCAACAAAACCCGCGTCATTAGCCGCAACCAGCAAATGATGCGGCTTGATGCGGAGATCACCAATGATCTTACAACAGAAGATGAGGAGCACCTGCTGCAAAATTTTCAGCGTTTTATTGCAACGGAAAAGCCGCAAGTGGTTATTTTGGAAGACTATAACAAAGGCGTACTAACCGAGAATGTCATTCATTCCGTCATTGCTTTGTGCAAGGAAGCGGGCATTATAACCGCCGTTGATCCAAAGCGGAAAAACTTTTTTGCGTTTAAGGGTGTTGACATCTTCAAACCCAATTTGAAAGAAGTAAAAGAGGCTTTGAATTACTTACACGTAGATGCGCAACTTCCCTTGTTGAAAGACATTCACCACAACTTGCAAAATTTTTTGCATCACCGCATTTCATTCATCACGTTATCGGAAAAAGGCGTGTTTTATCAGGAGGAGGATAGCGCTGCCATCATTCCTTCGCACCTGCGCAGCATTGCCGATGTTTCCGGTGCCGGCGACACGGTAATTGCGGTGGCAAGCCTTGTTTATGCCGTGAAGCAAAATCCTTACCTCATGGCTGAAATTGCCAACATTGCCGGCGGCCTTGTTTGCGAAGAAGTGGGAACGGCCGCCATTGATAAACTCAAGCTTTTGCACGAGTGCGAACTGCTGCTTAGCTGATGGTCTGGCGTTGAGAAAAAAATTAGCCTGTGCTTTTGCTAAAATCCTCGCTGCTTCTGCGTTTGCGCAGGTCGTTGCGGCCGTTCCCTTAACGATATTTTACCATCCTTCTGCTAAACGTTTTTTGCTCCTTTATCGTCTATATTTTGCCTTTATGAAAGACTACACATAACCTTATCCGGATTCGACTGTATGTTGCAGTCTAATTCGTCCTTATTGATTGCAACGAGGCCCTTCGCTTTAGAAGGGCCTCACTTATTTTAGCTGTCGGCGTTCGGCCATCAGCGTTCGGCTTTTATCTCGTCAAGTGTATTCTGTTTGACGCTGCCCAAAGCCGATAGCTGACTTCTGAAAGCTGGTGGCTTACATAATTTCCGCAATTGTTTTTCCAATATCTGCCGGGCTTGAAACGACGTGAATGCCACACTCGCTCATGATCTTCATCTTGGCTTCGGCCGTATCTTCTGCTCCGCCAACAATAGCGCCTGCGTGGCCCATGCGGCGGCCGGGAGGAGCGGTTTGCCCGGCGATAAAACCGACAACCGGTTTTTTATTTCCCGAGTCTTTGATCCAGCGTGCTGCTTCGGCTTCCATGCCGCCACCAATTTCACCAATCATCACGATGGCATCGGTATCAGCATCGTTCATAAACAATTCAACGGCTTCTTTGGTGGTGGTACCAATGATGGGATCGCCGCCAATTCCTACGGCCGTTGAAATGCCCAGTCCTGCTTTTGCAACTTGGTCTGCTGCCTCGTACGTTAGCGTTCCCGACTTGGAAACAATGCCGATGCGTCCCTGCTTAAATACAAAGCCCGGCATGATGCCTACTTTGCATTCGCCAGCGGTAATCACACCCGGACAATTGGGGCCAATTAACCGCGTGCCTTTGCCTTGCAAAAAGGCTTTCACCTTTACCATGTCCTGCACGGGAATGCCTTCCGTAATGCACACAATTAGTTCTACGCCAGCATCGGCAGCTTCCATTACCGCATCGGCGGCAAAAGCAGGCGGCACAAAAATGATGGAGACGTTTGCGCCGGTTTCTTTCACACAGTCGGCAACGGTGTTAAATACTTTTCTATCAAGGTGCGATGAACCGCCTTTGCCCGGCGTAACACCGCCGACAACGTTGGTTCCGTATTCAATCATTTGCGAAGCGTGAAAAGTGCCTTCGGTACCGGTAAAGCCCTGCACGAGCACTTTGGAATTTTTATTAACGAGGATGCTCATAAGTGATTTTGAAGTGGGGCAAATGTAACTAGAACTATGATTTATCGGATGAAAAGGATTGACGAGAAATAAAAAAGAACCGGTTTGTCTGAACGACTCTCTTTATGATGAACGAATTATTCCGTTTTAAACTTTGAAATCCTGCGAATCTTAGTTCTCAATAATCGTTTGGCTTTTGTTGCTCCTTGTCTTTGTCCTTATTGCCACCAAAAAGTTTTTTGAAAAAACCCTTCTTTTCTTTTGGCGCTTCCGGCGCTGAACCAATAGCGGGTGAACGTTTATTTGACGTATCTTTTTTTGGCTCGGGCTTAGGCTTGGATTTGTCTTCTTCACTTACCGGTTTTTCCGATTCGGGCTTCATGTTTTGATACGAAGTTGTGTCCAGCGTGTAATCATCGGCGCTCATGTTCTGATTATCGCCCTGCGCATCATCTTCCTTCGGAATAATCTCCATAATGTCGGCATTGGTGATTTCGTTTTGCAAATCGGCAGGCACAGGGAAAGTTGCTTGTTTGTCAAGCGCCAGGTTTTTGTCGTCAAGCGTTTTTTTAAAAAAGGCTTGGAAAATGGGCCTCGCGGCTGTGCCGCCGTAGCCTTGTGCACTTTCAATGCGAATAAAGCGGTCGTCGCAACCCACCCAAACCCCGGCCAGTAATTGCGGCGTGTAGCCCATAAACCAGGCGTCTGCGTTGTCGTTGGTGGTGCCTGTTTTGCCGCCCATTTCTTTTACATCCAAAGCCTGCATTAATCCTTTGGCCGTGCCCACGGTTACAGGTCCTTCCATCATCTTGCACATCTTGTAGGCCGTGGCTTCGCTCACTACCTGTTTGCGGTTTGCACCAATGTTGGTGCGGTAAATGGCGTTGCCGTTGCGGTCTTCAATGCGGGTGATGAAGGTAGGCTTGGTTGAGAAGCCACCGCCCGCAAAAATGGTGTACCCCCAAAGCATTTCGTAAAGCGAAAGATCGCAGGAGCCAAGCGCAATGGAGGGGTAGGGCTCTACTTTGGTGGGTATTTGAATGCGTTCTAAAAAATTGGCAAATTGTGCGGGCCCAACCTGCTTCATGATGTAGGCCGTGGCACAGTTGCGTGAGTAGGCAAGCGCGGAAGCCATGGGCATTGAACGACCGGTACAGCTTTTTGACGTGGCCGGTACCAATTGCCCTTTGCCAAACGACTGTTGCTCGTCAATCACCGTGCTTTCCGGCGACATGCCTCTTTCTTCAATGGCTTGGCAATACAGCAATGGTTTGATGCTTGATCCTACCTGGCGTTTCACGTCTAATTGTGCGTGGTCTAACTTGAAGGTTTTAAAACCGATGCCGCCCACCCAGGCTTTCACTTCGCCGGTTACGGGGTCCATGGCAATGAAACCGGTTTGCATCATTTGCCGGTGGTATTTGATAGAGTCCATCGGCGTCATTACGGTGTCTTTTTCCCGCTTTATATTCCAGGCAAAAATTTTCATAGGCACTTTCACATAAAAGGTAGCCTTGATGTCTTTATCGCCGAGGCCTTCGTCCTTCATGGCCCGCCAGCGGTCGCTGTTCTTCATCGCTGCGTCCAATACGTTTTGATGGTCTTCCCACACGGAGCCGGTTCGGATGTTGCGCTGGCTGTTAAGTGCTTTTTGCAGGATGGGCATTTGCTGTGCGACGGCTTCTTCGGCGTAATCCTGCATTCGCGGGTTAATGGTGGTGTAAATTTTCAAGCCGTCTTTGTACACGCTGTATTCTTCGCCATCGGCGTTTTTAATGCCCTTTAAAACATCAGCTACCTGATTGCGCAATACCTCGCGGAAATAAGGTGCGTAGCCTTCGTTTTGATCCAGTTTTTTGTAATTGAGTTTTATGGGCAATGCTTTGTATCGGGCTGCCTCTGCTTCCGAAAGCTTTTCATTGCGAACCATTTGCCCCAAAACCACGTTGCGTCTCTCTTTGGCTTCTTTTGGATGAATGCGCGGATTGTAAATAGAATTTCCTCTGAGCAAGCCAACCAGCAAGGCCGATTCATCAACCGTGAGTTCGTAAGGTTCTTTTTGAAAATACGTACGGGCTGCGTTTTTAATGCCGTAAATGTTGTCGCCGTAAGGCACAGCATTGAGGTAAAGCGCAACGATTTCTTCTTTGGTAAAGTTTCGTTCAAGACGGATGGCCACGATGTATTCCTTGAATTTCTCAATCACCCGCCAAGCTTTATTTTTTGATCCTTGATCAAGCAAGGCCTTTGCCAACTGTTGCGTAATGGTGCTGCCGCCACCGTTGCGACCCAACGATGCAATAGCGCTGAACGTTCGTTTGAAATCAATGCCCGAATGTTCGTAAAAGCGTTCGTCTTCGGTAGAGATAAGTGCGTTGATGACGTGCGGTGAAATATCGCGATACGCTACGCTGCTGCGGTTGCCGCGTTCCACGTAGTATTTGCCCATCAGGGTTCCGTCGGCGGCAAACACTTCGGATGATTGCAGGATGCTGGGATTCTCCAGTTCTTTCAGCGAAGGCAGTTTGCCGAACACGCCAAAGACGCAAAGCATGATGAAGATGACGAATGCGCCGAAACCGGAAAAGAAAAGAATCCAAAAAATGCGAAACCCTTTTTTCATGTGAATTGAATTAGCGGTGTGAAATTAGTTCAGAGTCTTGAGTTGAAAGTCTAAAGTTCACAGTTCAAAGTCGGCCCCATTGTATTTAACGACTCCAGCTTTGAACTGTGAATTTGGAACTGCTTAGAACTTGCCCGGCAAATATTGTTCTAAAAACTTTTTGTACTCGGCAAGGTTTGTTGTGCCTTTTAAAATTTCGAGGTTGGGCGCCGAGATGATGGTAAAGGTGTATTTGTTGCCCGTAAGCCAGGGAATGATTTCGGTTGAGGCCACGGCTCTTGCCCGCTGAACGTAATCGGTGGCAGCACTTGCGTTGGCAAAGCCGGTTACCACCAAAAGTTTTACATCGGCCGTGAGCGAAAGTATTTGTGCATCCAAAGGCTGGCCGTAATATTTCTCGCGGTTGTAACGGAAGAAAGCATTCCTTGCTTCGTTGACAAACACGGGATCAACCTTGTCTAAAATCATCAGGACATAATGCGCCGTTTCGGGTGCAAACGTGTAAATGGAAGCAGGCTTCGGTGGTGACACGTTTTTCTTTACAATCGTATCAACGGCGGCTTTTTTCGGAATTGTTTTTTTTGCCAGCGTATCCGTTGTTTTTACCTGCGGCTTTTTGCTCACGGTGTCCGCTTTTACTATCAAAGGTTTTTTCGCAACGGTATCTGCTTTTTTTACTTCGGGTGTTTTTGCTGTAACAATTTCTTTTTGCTCGCCGGGAGCTTTCACAGTTGGCATCTCTTTCTTCGGTGGCGATGTCGTTACCGCGGCTACATCGGGACGTTTTAATTCAGGGGTTGCATCGGTTGCGGCAACGCTGTCTTCTGCCTGTGGTTGAATTTGATAACGATTCAACTCATCTTCAATTTGCTTGCGGCGATTTAAAACGCTGAGCAAGGTTCTTGCTTTTTCTGTAAGCGCCGCGTGTGTATTTTGCCGGATGATGGTTTGCAATTCCGCTTTTGCCACACTATCCTGCCTTTGCCGGATGTAGTAAACCGATTCGATGTAGAGCAATTGCGGTTGCCAGAACGTGGTTTTGTAAACACTGTCCGCTTCGCGTTTTGCGGCAACGGCTTCGTCAAATTTGCCTTCGATAAAAAGATTGTAAACGCCTTCGTAAGCCTTTGTCGCTTCGGGTGAAACTTCGGCCTTTGCTTGTGGGTCTTTGCCGGTGGCAAGAATGTTTGCGTAACGTGACGAAGCATATTTTTCGAGCAGCAATTTTTTTACGGCAGCGGCTTGCGAAGTATTGCCTGCTTTGGTGTAAGCATAATACAAATTGAAAAGCACTTCGTCCATTCGTTCGCCGTCGGGGAAACGTTTGCGGTATTCTTCAAAGGTGTTGATGGCGGATGGATAATCTTCCAACGCATTTAAAAAAGCGGCTCCCAAATTCAACAGTGCGGTTTTGATGGAATCGTTGGATGCTTTTAAAGATTCAGGTGTTGTAGGCAGCTTTGCCGAAAGGCTTTCAACCGTGAGATCTGTTTCTTCCGCCGCAGCAACTTGCAGGTTTCTTGCATCGCGTCCGTTTGTTGCGGTGCGGTTTTGCAACTGTTGGTTGATGACGGCAAAGCGGCGCCAGTTATCCACATTGGGCCTGTTGCCCCAAACCTGCTTGAATTCCGCTGCGCCTTGCGTTCGCGAAGTCGTATTGTAAAAATACCAGTCGCCTTTTGCGGCCGAAGAAAACAAATCAGTGGATGGAGAAGCGGAGAGTTGTTGACTTCCGGCTGTAGGTGCGGCATCTTCTTTCAATCCCTGTTGCTTTCGCAATTGCTTCACCATCTTTTTAACCAGTTCGTCGCGCTGTTCTTTGGGCAAGGCGGCAATGCGTTGCAGGCTGTCTTGCCGCGTAACAACGGCTGAATTATCGGCCACGATTTTCAATCCGGGTTTGCGCCCGTTTACGCGTTCGGCATCCTTTGGCAAAAGGTCCGCCACTTGCAGGCTGTCGTAAAAAGCTGCGGCTTGAATGTATTTTTTTTGATCGTAAGAGACATCGGCCAATTGCAAAAAAGCTTTGCTGCGCGAAGCAAGGTTGCCGTTGTTGTATTTGGCGCCCTTCATCAACAGTTCCAACGCGGCGGGAATGTTGGCCCGTTCCATTTCCATCTGCGCGGCCGTATAGTAAATAATGTCGCGGTAGTCTTCGTACTTGTCGCGTTTGGCCATCTTCAGCAACTCCGCGATGTTTTTATCAATGGCGTTGTCGCCGCCTTCTTTGTTCAGGCGAACGAGGTTTAAGCGGGCATACACATCAAGCACCGGATCGGGAGTAAGATCTACGGCTTTTGCAAAGTGCTTTGTTGCTTCGCCGGTCTTGCCGCTGCGTTCAAACAATTGCGCTATCAAGTATTCCTGGCGTGCTTTTTCCCGTTTGGTTTCTGCGCCTTCCAAAGCCGCTGTTAAATGAACCGCCGCACTGTCCCAAAGGCCTTGTTTGTAATACCAATAAGCCTCTACTTCGTCTAACGCGTTGTGCAAACGCTTGGGAAAAGCAGGGTCTCTTTTTAGCGTAGTAATAAGGCTTCCCGATGAAACCATGTCGCCCATTTCAATTCGCGTTCTGATTTGCCAGATGAAAGCGTTGTTGCGACTGAAGGTGTTGCTGTGCAGAAACTTTTTGTCTTCTTTGGTAGCAATGCTTAATTCCTGCGCGCCGTCTTTGTGCGTGCCGATGTAAGAGTAGTAACCGTATTCGTCCTGCGGAGCGTAGGCGTAATTGATGAACTGGAGCATCATGGACGCCGAATCGAATTTCTTTTGCAGGTGCCAGGAGGAAGCCCATAAAAGATAAAGATCATCACCCCATTCGCTGCGCAGGTCGTGGTTCACAATGCCCGTGCGGCATTTGTAAATCACCGAATCCAGTTGTGTGCTGTCGGCCGCAGTGGCTTCAAGTGTATAAGGATAAAAGGAGAGAAGCTGCGAGTAGTCGTCTTTTTGTTGCATCTTGGCTCGCTCGATAATTTCATTGAACTTGTTATTAGCGTTGAAATAATAATTAAACCGGGTCGTGAGGTTTTGAAAGATGCGCTTGGGTGTTTTTAACTGGCCGTCGCTGGTTTTTTCGGATTTCAGTTTGCGTTCGGTGAAAGGCTTGTCCTTTTTAATGTCCACATGAAAGCCGGGCTGGGCCTGTGAAAAGTAGGAAAGACTCACAAGCAGGATGACAAGCAACGTATAGATATGGCTTCTCGCTTTCATTCAGTGGCAAACTAAAGGTATTAAACAGAAAAAGAAAAGTTTTAGTATGTGCAGGCAGAAAAACCCTTTTAGGGGCAGGGGGATTTTTCTTTATCTTTCGCCGGACAATATTTTCTTATGGCCAAACTTGATGCGGGCACCACGCTTAAGCGTTTGCGTAACCGCTACCGGCTGGTGATTATGAACGACGACACGTACGAAGAGGTAGTGACGTTTAAGCTTTCGCGGTTAAGTGTGTACGTGGCGCTGAGCAGTCTTTTTGTCCTCTTGGTCGGATTAACGGTGGCGCTGATTGTATTTACGCCGGTGAAGTACTATATTCCCGGCTACGGAAGCGCAAAAGTGGACCGCGAATACCGGCAATTGAAATATGCTTACGATTCGCTGGACAAGGCCACGGCGCGGCAGGCGCAGTACATTGATGCCTTGCACAAAGTGTTTACCGGCGATGTGCCGATGAAACTTGACACAACGGCAATACAATTGCCAAAGGAAGAAGTGAATGACTGAGGAGGAAAGTCGGAAGTTGAAAATTGGAATTTAGAATTCTCAAATCAGAAATCGTAAATCTCAAATACGTTAAACCCAATCCTATGTTCAGTAAAGACAAAAACACAAGCACCGAAAAATTTATCTCCAACAGCGCCACGCTCATCAGTGCCGGTACGGTTTTGCAAGGCGACCTGGCCAGCGAAACCGATTTGCGCATTGACGGCACCATTCGCGGAAACGTAACAAGCAAAGCCAAAGTCATCGTTGGTCCAGACGGCTTTGTGGAAGGCACCGTGCAAGGTTCGCAAGCCGACATTGCCGGTAAAGTCGTTGGCAACATTAACGTAAAAGATTTGGCGGCCCTGCGAGTAAAGAGCAACGTGCAGGGAAACATCACTGCCTTAAGTTTGCAAATTGAAAACGGCGCTGTTTTTAACGGCCAAAGCGTTATGACGGCCGCTGCGGGCAACGTGGTGGTGATGAAGGAAGGAGAAGCGATTCATGCAAAAGCAAACTAATCCCGGTAACGATTTACTGCGTTACGCCGGCTTGGGCGGGCAAATCCTTGTGGCGCTTGGGATAGCCGTATTCGCCGGTTACAAGGCCGACAAGTGGCTGAAAATTTCCTTCCCGTTGTTAGTATGGGCACTGCCGTTGATTGTCGTAAGCCTGATGATTTATAAACTGATTAAAGACACATCGAAAAAGAAAGAATGATACTGCGAAACCGGTTCAGAGAATTTACCCCCATCGTTTTGTTGTTTGTGATTTTAAACGGACTTGCGGTAGCCCTGCGTTCACGCCTGACAAGTTGGAACGTTGACCAGGACGTTGTCATCGTGGGCAATCTTTTTCTTTTTGCCATTACTTTTTTTTCGTTTTTGATTGCGGAGAAAGGCTTGCAAAACAAAAACCCGCACGTCTTTATGCGGTCGGTTTACGGCAGCATCATGTTCAAAATGTTTCTCTCCATCATTGCCGCTTCTGTTTACATCGCCGTTTATAAAAAAGGCCTGAACAAAGCCGGCCTTTTTATTTGCATGGGACTTTACCTCGTTTACACGTTTTTGGAAGTCTCCATTCTAACCCGCCTTCTCCGCCAAAAGCCAAATGAGTAAAAAAGAAGCGCCGCTGTCGGCACTGCAACAATACCTTCCGGCGGATACGTATGAACCCGTCATGCATTATCTGCACCAATACAAGGTTCATCTTACCGTGGCGCGGGAAAGAAAAAGTATTTTGGGGGATTACCGTCACCGGCACGGCGGACACACGCACCGCATCAGCGTGAACGGGAACCTGAATCAATTTGCTTTCCTTATTACGCTGCTGCACGAGCTGGCGCACTTGCTCACGTTTGAAAAATTTGGCAACAAAGTTTCGGCGCACGGCAAAGAGTGGAAACAAATTTTTGGCGGCTTGCTTGCGCAATTCATCGAGCACAATGTGTTTCCGGCGGATATTGAAACCGTCTTGCTGCAATCGTTGCACAATCCTGCGGCTTCGTCTTGCGCCGATGAAGCCTTGCTGCGAACATTGAAAACGTACGATGAAAAAAAGAACGGCGCTTCTTTGTTTGTAGAAAGCCTGCCCGAAGGTGCTTTGTTTCAAACGCACGACGGCCGCGTGTTTCAAAAAGGAGAGAAGCTGCGAAAGCGTTTTCGCTGCGTAGAAGTGAAAACAAAAAGAGTGTATTTGTTTAGTCCTGTTTACGAAGTGGAGGTGCTTTGACGAAGGCGAAGCAACATCCACAAACTGCATCCCGTGTGCCCGGTATTTCCCATTGGCGCTTTTAAATATTCGAACCCAAATTTCTCGTAGGTCTTCATAGCCTGTTGCAATTCGGGCATGGTTTCGATGTAGATGTTTTTATAGCCGGCTTCTTTTGCAAATGCAATGCACTGCTGAATGAATTTCTTTCCTAACCCAAGGCCTCTGACTTGCGGCAACAAATACATCTTCACCAGTTCGCAGGTATCATATGGCAAGCCGGGTGAAGGAAAGATGCCGCCACCGCCAACAACCTGACCTTTTTGTTCTGCAACGAAATAAACCGAACGCGGTGTTTCCGAAAAGACTCCGTAAAGCGCATCGGTTGTATCGTCGTAATAAACCGTGCCGGGGTGGTTTGCACCAAATTCTTCCAGCGTTTTTCGAATAATGCGGGCAATAGCAGCATTGTCTTTTTCTTCAATCCTGCGAACGGTGATTTCTTCCATTTCAAACCTTGTTTCTATTTTAAACAAAGCCGCTAGCGAGGACGCCAACGGCTGAAGAGATTCGTTGATTTGTTTTTCGATTTTGTTGAAATGATTTAAGCTTTCGTACAACTATTCGCCAATCAACTGATCAACGATTCAATCAACCTAAATCATTTCGCTTTGCAACAGTGGATTCTTGCTCACTTGCTTTTGTTCGTTGTGCCTTCTTGCGGCACCAACAAAATGCACAAACAAAGGATGCGGATTTTCCACCGTGCTTTTTAATTCGGGGTGATACTGGCAACCGATAAAGAAAGGGTGCGAAGCAATTTCCATGATTTCGACAAGACCGGTTTCAGGATTTCTGCCCGAAGCAATCATGCCGCCTTCTTCATATTGTTGCAGGTACTTGTTGTTAAACTCGTAACGGTGACGATGTCTTTCGTTCACCTGCGCACTGCCGTAAATTTTTTGCGCCAGCGTGCCTTCTTTGATCTCGCAAGGATAAGAGCCGAGGCGCATCGTTCCGCCTTTGGCCGTAATTTTTTTCTGTTCTTCCATCATGTCCACTACAGGTTCGGCTGCGTTGGGGTCCATCTCGGTTGATTGAGCGTTTTGTATGCCCAACACATGACGGCCGTATTCAATCACGGCCATCTGCATACCGAGACAAATACCAAAGAAAGGCAGACCGCTTTCTCTTGCGTATTGCACCGCGGTTATTTTTCCTTCCACACCGCGATAGCCGAAACCCGGTGCTACCAGCAAACCATCAAGGTTGGAAAGTTTTTCGGCCACGTTTTCCGGTGTGATAAATTCGGAATGAATGCTCGCAACCTGCACCTTGCATTCGTTTACTGCGCCGGCGTGAACAAAGGCTTCAAGAATGGATTTATAAGCATCCTGCAACTCCACATACTTTCCAATGAGGCCAATAGTAATGCGGGCTTTCGGATATTTTAGCTTGTCTAAAAATTCCTTCCAGCGTCCGAGATCCGGGGCGCTATAACCGTTGATGGCGAGCTTTTTCAGCACAATCAAATCAAGCCTTTCGTTCATCATCAGCAGCGGCACTTCGTAAATGGTGCTGGCGTCCGGCGCTTCAATCACGGCTTCGGGCTGCACGTTGCAAAACTGCGCAATCTTGCGCTTGATGTCCTGGTTCAAGGGCTCTTCGGTGCGGCACACAATCACATCGGGAAACACGCCGCTTTCGCTCAGTTGTTTTACCGAGTGTTGCGTGGGTTTTGTTTTTAATTCTTTCGCTGCTTTTAAATAGGGAATAAGCGTGAGGTGCACCACCAGCAAATCTTCTTCGGGCAATTCCCACTGCAACTGGCGCACGGCTTCGATATAGGGCAGCGATTCAATGTCGCCGACCGTTCCACCAAGTTCCGTAATCACAATATCGTATTCACCTTTTTGACCCAGCAGCAACATGCGCCGCTTGATTTCATCGGTGATGTGCGGCACTACTTGCACGGTCTTTCCAAGATAAGCGCCTTCGCGTTCTTTGTTGATAACGGTTTGATAAATGCGGCCCGTAGTTACGTTGTTGGCCTGCGAGGTAAAGATGTTGAGGAAACGTTCGTAATGGCCGAGGTCGAGATCCGTTTCGGCGCCGTCTTCGGTTACGTAACATTCGCCGTGCTCGTAAGGGTTGAGCGTACCGGGATCAACGTTGATGTAGGGATCAAATTTCTGAATCGTTACCCGCAGGCCTCTTGCCTGCAAGAGCTTGGCCAGCGAGGCCGCAATGATTCCTTTTCCCAAACTCGAGGTTACGCCACCGGTAACAAATATATATTTCGCCATAGAATATGGTTGTTTAGTTGCTACGTAAATCAGTTGATTGGTTGATTTGTTTTTTGAACCAGAGGTTAGAATAACGATGAAGCGTCTGTCTGTTTCGCTGCGTCCGCCGCAGCTTTAGCGAAGGCGTGATCGCACTCTTATACGTCTGGTAATCCTGTTCAGTTTTTGCGACCCGGTTGAAGAAAAACTTCGGAGAGGTCATGCAAACCTACGGCAAATATTGTGGCGGATTTTTTTTTTAACAGGCTTGTGGATAAGGTGTAAAAAATTTCTATTTTGGCGCATGACCAAATCTATATTGCTGAGCACTGTTTTATTCTTTTGCATGACCGTACAAGCGCAGGACAAAGGCAAGGAAGAAAATAGTTTGGCCGTGCGCTTCGCCGGTCCCTCTTTTTCCCAAAAGCTTCCGTTCAACAACGTGCACTTTATTGATTGCCGGTTTGACACCACCAAAATTGGCTACTTCGACAAAAAGAAAAAACACTGGAAACTGAAACCTGAAGGCGGCCTAACCAATGCCTTGAACCAAACGATAAACTCTTCGCCAAAAGAAAGTTTTTCAACCGATGCAAACCAATCCTTGTTGGTTGTGGTAAAAAAATTTTGGATGCGGCCACCGGCCGCCGAAGACGTTCGAAAATTTATGCAGGAAGGAAGCTATACGCCTTTTTGGGTGTTGACAATAAAGCTTGAAGTTTACGCCGAACAATCGGAGCGTTACACACCGCTGTTTCGCGTGGATTCAACGTATGACGTAGATGTATTTAAAGACGGGAAAGAAATCCCGCTTGATGCATTGGATGATTGTTTTACGCGACTGCAAAAGATAAACGTTTCACGGATTGCCTCGGCCAAAACAAAACTGACAAAGGATGCGATCGACAATTACAACCGGGAAGCTTTTCGCAAACCTGTGCTGCAAGATTTATCCATGTCACGAGGTGTGTTTTTAACCTTCTCCGATTTTTTAAATAAAAAGATAACCTATCCTGAATTTGATGTAGAGTTGGGAAACGAAATTGACAACCTATACATCATCAATAACAGTACAAAAGAATTGTTGCCAAATTTCTGGGGCTTTTGCGACGGGAAAAATTACTATATCAAAACGGGTCATAATTTTTTCGGACTCCAGAGAAGTGGAAACAGCTTTGAATTTATTGGCGCACTGCGATCCACGTCGGCTTATCGCACACCGGACCGTCCTTACATCTCAAACGGAAACTCAACGACAGCTATAGCATCAGGCATTGCCGGTTTTGGATTGGGTAGGTTGTTAGATAGAGAGCCACAATTTGAAACAAGGCCTTTTCAGGTCAACATGGAAACCGGCGAAGTTTATTAAATCATGCTGAGCGCTTCTTCCGGTGCCGTGTCTTTTGCAAGATGTTTTTCAATCGCGTTGTCATACAACTTTCTCCAATCAGCAATATTGCCCCAGTTCTGATAGTCCACGGTAACATCGCTGCCGGTTACGTTGCCCAAACGATTGCAAGAAAGCTTCGATTTTTCAATGAAGCGCAGAAATTCTTCTTGTTGTTTTTCGTTGACCGATACCACCACGCGGCTGCCGCTTTCGCCAAAAAGGAAAGCATCCTTGCGCACAGGGCTTTCATCCGAAATTGCCGTAGACGCGGCGAAGCCCAACCCGCGATGAAAACCTTTTTCCAGCAAGGCTGTAATCAATCCGCCTTCGCTTACATCGTGTGCACTTTGGATCAAGCCTTGCTGAATAAGTTGCTTGACAACTTCCTGCAACTTGTATTCTTCTTCCAACTCAAAATGCGGCGCGGGTGATTGTTCAATGCCGCAAATTTTGCTCAGGTATTGCGAAGAAGAAATTTCGTTTTGAACATTGCCCAACAAATAGATTTCATCGCCGGCTTGCTTGAAGTCCAGTGTCATTTTTTTAGAAACATCGTCCACCAAACCCACCATGCCAATCGTTGGCGTTGGAAACACAGGGCCTTCGGGTCCCTGGTTGTAAAAGCTTACGTTGCCGCCCGTGACCGGCGTATCAAATTTGCGGCAAGCTTCGCCCATGCCTTTTACGGCTTGTACAAATTGATAATAAACTTCGGGATCGTAAGGGTTGCCAAAATTCAAGCAGTTGGTTACGCCAAGCGGAACGCCGCCGCTGCAAACAATGTTTCGTGCGGCTTCGGCCACGGCCATCATCGCGCCTTTGTACGGATCGGCAAAAACAAAACGGCTGTTGCAATCAACGGTTACGGCAATGCCTTTGCCTGTTTCTTTTACCAAAACAATTGCCGCATCGGTTGGCGTGTTGGTAGATGTATTCACCGTTCCTACCATGCTGTCGTATTGATGATAGATCCAGCGCTTGTTGGCAATGCTGGGCAATTGAATCAATTGTTCTGCAACAGCTTTTAAATCGCTTGGTTCTTTAACCGAATCAATGTTGAAGCGGTCTACTTCATCCAAATATTTTGGCTTGCGGGCTTCTCTTTCGTATTGCGGTGCGCCGCCGCCGAGTACCAACTCTTGTGCGGGTATTTGTGCTTCTAACTCGCCGTTCATGTAAAAGCTGAGCAAGCCGTCATCGGTTACGTGACCAATGACCGCGTTTTCCAAATCCCATTTGTCAAATACTTTTTTTACATCGGCTTCTCGTCCTTTCTCAACCACCAGCAACATGCGTTCCTGGCTTTCGCTTAACAGCAATTCCCAGGCTTTCATGGCTGTTTGCCGCATCGGTACTTTATCAAGCTCGATGTACATACCCGCTTCGCCTTTGGCACTCATTTCGGCAGTGGAGCAAATGATGCCCGCAGCGCCCATGTCCTGCATGCCAACCACAGCGCCGGTTTGAATCACTTCGAGACATGCTTCCAGTAATTTCTTTTCCTGGAAAGGATCACCAACTTGTACCGCCGGTAATTCTTCTGTGCTTTCTTCGGTAATTTCCGCCGACGCAAACGAAGCGCCGCCAATGCCGTCTTTACCAGTGGCGCTTCCGACATACATCACAGGATTGCCAACGCCTGTGGCCGTAGCCGAAACCGTTTCACCAACTTTCACAATGCCTACGCTCATGGCGTTTACCAAAGGGTTGGTGTGATAGCATTCGTCGAAATAAATTTCACCGCCAACGGTAGGCACGCCAAAACAGTTTCCGTAATGAGAAATGCCGTGCACAATGCCGGCTAACAAATGCTGTGTTTTCTTTTCTTCCAAACTGCCGAAGCGAAGTGAATTGAGTGCGGCAATAGGCCGTGCACCCATTGTAAAAATATCGCGGTGAATGCCGCCAACGCCGGTGGCTGCACCCTGGAAGGGTTCAATGGCCGAAGGGTGGTTGTGCGATTCGATTTTAAACACCACGCCGTAGCCTTCGCCAATGTCCATAAGGCCGGCATTTTCTTCGCCGGCTTTTACCAACATGCGGCCGCCTTCGCGTGGCAAGGTCTTTAACCACTTGATGGAATTTTTATAGCTGCAATGTTCGCTCCACATGCCGCTGAAGGCACAGAGTTCGGTGAAGTTGGGCGTGCGGCCGAGTTTCGTTTTGATGAGCTCAAATTCTTCTTCGGTAAGGCGAAGGTCTTTCGCGGTTTTGGCGGTTATCTCCATAACGTTTAGAAAGCGGCAAAGCTAAGGGTGTTTGGCGTTTCGTGTTATTCGAAACGTTATTGCTGCGTTTGTTCCTGCACGATGAAGTAAGAAAGAGAAAGCAAAGGATATCATTTCATCTCGCCAATCTCAAACTCCAACCCCCAAACTCTATCTTCGCCGCTTTAAACCCAAACGATTTTGGAGCATTTGCTGTTTGCTGCCTATCTTATTTTTTTTGCCTGGCTGGTTACCAAAACAAAATTTTTCACCGCATCGGGATTAAATTCTCCACAACTGGTGATTGTGTTTTTGCTGAAGGTAATGGCGGGTATTTTGTACGGCTGGATAGGCGTGCATTACGAACTGCTGGCCCAAATGGGCGATACCTGGGGATACCATTACAACAGCCTTCAGGAATACCATGTTTTGCTCACGAATCCGAAAATTTTTTTTACCGATATTTTCCACAACTCTTATGAAGACGGCTACACACGTTTTCTGGCAACGGAGAATTCCTGGTGGAACGATTTAAAAGGAAACATTATGACTAAGCTGTTGGCACTTTTTGATGTTTTCAGCTTCGGTAATTATTACATCAACGTCATCTTTTATTCTTTCATCAGCCTCTTTGGTCCGCTTGCGTTTTATCGCGTAATGAAAGACGTTTTCCCCAGTCGAAAACTGCCCATTCTGTTGGCGATTTTTTTGGTGCCTTCGGTATTGTATTGGACATCGGGTTTGCACAAAGACGGCCTTGTGTTTTTTGCGTTTTGCTGGATCGTTTACCAGATTTATTTTGGATTGAAGAATCGCTTTACGGGGCGGCGCATCCTGGCCATTTTTCTCGGCTTGCTGTTAGTATTGGTGATGCGAAATTTTTTGATCATTCCCCTCTTGCCCGCATTGTTCGCCTGGGTATTAGCCGACCGGTTAAGGAAGAAACCCCTGCTCGTTTTCTGCGCTGTTTATGCTTTGTTCGTTCTTCTTTTTTTTACGGCTAAATTCATTAACCCGCGACTGAATTTTCCTGAAGGCGTGGTGGAAAGGCAGGAAGCTTTTCTAAAACTCGGCGGTGGTTCAGCCGTGGCTGTAAACAAACTCGCACCAACATTTACCAGTTTTTTGGTCAACGCACCACAAGCCTTTGCGCTGAGTACCATTCGTCCTTATCCCTCCGACGTGCATCATCTGCTTTCGCTGGCCGCTTCGCTCGAAATAAATTTTCTGCTGCTCTTGTTTCTTCTGTTTCTCTGGCGGCACAAAAAAATTAAAGCTTTTGATTCCTTCCTGTTGTTCTGTGTTTTCTTTTCGTTCTCGGTGCTCATGATGATCGGCTATTCCGTTGATGTGTTGGGCGCCATTGTGCGCTATCGCAGCATTGTACTAAGTTTCCTTATTGTGCCCATGGTTGCGCAAACAGATTGGGACAAAATAGGTCGTCTGTTTTTTCTAAATGGTGAAAAGGATTAATGTATTGACTTGGTTTCAAAAAGGAGAAAAATTTACAAGCAGAGCATCAATGAGGGTATGATTTCTTGTAAAGTCTATAAATTTCTACGGCAACAGGAAAAAATTGTCCAAGTTTTTTGGAATTTGATTTTCTTTGGAAAAATTTTTTTATGTCGCTCCGATTTAATGCGCTGACGAATTTGCAAACTTCCTGCGAACCCGAACCGTTGCAGGAGACAAAAATCACGGCCATCTTTGCCGAGAACGTTTTTACCCACGCTGTCGCTAGGCAATTCCTGAGCGACGAAGCATACAAAAGCCTTATGGGGTCTGTGAAAGCCGGTCAAAAAATTGACCGCGCCATGGCGGCGCAAATCGGCAACGGCATTCGTGCCTGGGCCGAAAGCAAAGGCGTAACGCACTTCACACACTGGTTTCAACCGCTTACGGGAACAACGGCCGAAAAGCACGACTCTTTCTTCACTTTAAAAAGCGATGGTACGCCCATCGAACAATTTGAAGGCGATGCTTTGATTCAACAAGAACCTGATGCTTCTTCATTTCCTAGCGGTGGCTTGCGGGCAACCTTTGAAGCAAGAGGTTATACAGCCTGGGATCCTTCTTCACCGGCTTTCATCATGGACATCGGCACGGGAAAAACACTTTGCATTCCCACCATCTTTGTTTCCTATACCGGCGAATCGCTCGACTACAAAGCGCCGTTGTTGAAGGCTCTCGAAGCGTTGAACAAAGCAGCCGTTGACGTGTGCAATTATTTTGATAGAAACGTACAACGCGTTACGCCAACACTCGGTTGGGAACAGGAATATTTTGTGGTGGACGAAGGCCTCTTTAATGCCCGTCCCGACCTGGTCATGTGCGGCCGCACCGTGTTTGGCCACAGCCCCGCAAAAGGCCAGCAATTGGAAGATCATTACTTCGGTTCCATTCCCGAAAGAGTTTATGCTTTCATGCGCGACTTTGAAACCGAAAGCTACCGGCTTGGTATTCCTTTGCGCACTCGTCATAATGAAGTAGCACCTGCGCAATTTGAGTGTGCGCCCATTTATGAAGAAGTCAATCTTGCGGTAGATCATAACACGCTGCTCATGGACATCATGACCCGTGTGGCGGCCCGCCATAAATTAAGAGTGTTGTTGCACGAGAAACCCTTTGCAGGCATCAACGGCAGCGGTAAACACAACAACTGGAGTTTGGCAACCGATACCGGCGTGAATCTTTTGGCTCCCGGCAAAACGCCCAAGACCAATTTGATGTTCCTCGCCTTTTTTGTGAACGCCATCAAAGCCGTTCATGATTATGATGATTTGCTGCGTGCTTCCATTGCGTCTGCTTCCAACGATTTTCGTTTGGGTGCCAACGAAGCGCCGCCCGCAATCATTTCTGTTTTCATCGGTCAGTACCTGACCAAAGTTTTGCAGGATGTGAAAGAAAGAGTGGGCGATAAGTTTGACGAGCAGGACGAAAGCATGTTGAAGATCGACATTCACCGCAGCATTCCCGAATTGTTGATGGACAACACGGACCGCAACCGCACTTCGCCCTTTGCGTTCACCGGCAATAAATTTGAATTCCGCGCCGTGGGTTCGTCTGCTAACTGCGCCAACGCGATGACGGTATTGAATACCATCATGGCCGAAACGTTGAAGAAATTTAAAAAGGACGTGGATGCTTTGATTGAAAAAGGAGAGAAGAAAGAGATTGCTATCCTCCACATGATCAAACAATACATTGTAGGCAGCGAAAAGATTTTGTTTGAAGGCAACGGCTATAGCGAAGAATGGGAAAAAGAAGCAGAGCGCCGCGGATTGCCCAACGTAAAAACAGCGCCGCTTGCGCTTGATGCGATGGTGACAGAGAAGGCCAAAGCCTTGTTTGCGCACAACAAAATCTACACACATCCAGAGTTAGAGGCCCGGCACGAAATTGAACTGGAGAAGTACATCAAGAAAGTGCAGATTGAAGGAAGGTTGATGGTGGAACTGGCGACAACTTACGTATTGCCAGCGGCCATTCATTATCAAAACAAATTGGTGGAAAACATCCGCGGTTTAAAAGATATTGGTGTGGCTGAAGGCGTTTGCGAAGAACGTACAAAGCTGCTCAACAAAATTTCGGAGCACATCAACCAGGTTAGCAAACTGACGGTGGAAATGATTGAGGCCAGAAAGAAGTGCAACGCCATGGAAAATACCCGCGAGAAAGCCATTGCGTATTGCACCGAAGTGAAAGAAGCTTATTATGACCGCATCCGCTATCACGTGGACAAGCTGGAACAATTTGTTGACGACAAAGAATGGTATTTGCCAAAGTACCGCGAGCTGTTGTTCCTGCGATAGAAAGAAGATTTCCGCAATGAAAAAGCCTGCTTCGTTGGAAGCAGGCTTTTTCATTGCGGTCTGGCCGCTGGACATCAACCAACTTTTTGAAAGTTATTAAGAGCGGCCTGACCGCTTTTACAGCTTCACGGCTGCGGTTAGTTGAATGCCCTGATTTTTCATGTTGGCGCTACTTACTGCCGATACGTTGTTCAATCCATAAATGTAACGAAGCGAAAAGCCAAGACAGCGCAAGGGCTGAAAAGCTACGCCGCCGGTTAGGTTGTAACTATCTTCTTTGTAAGCGTCGGTAACTTTTGTAAAACCAGAAGACGTTTTACTTTTTGCCTGGATCATCACGTCGAGTTGAGGGCCTGCGAAAACAGCAAAGCCTTTGGTCAATTTATACTTCACCAAAACCGGCAGCGAAAAATAATTCAGTCGTACGCTGGAAGCGTCGTCGTTTGAATTCTTTCCACCCATTGATGAATAGAGAAATTGGGGTTGAACGCTGATGTTTTCAGCGGCCTTTATGTCCACAAAAAAACCCGAAACCAAACCGGTTTTCCAGCTTGAGTATCTATCGCCGGATGAGCGGAGGTTTGAACCGTTAAGGCCAAGGACAAAGCCCCAGTCGGTTTTTTTATTCGTTGCTTTTTGCGAAAAAGAAGAATGCACTGCAAGCAGTGCCGGCAAGACGAAAAAGAAAAACTTCTTCATGGCAGTTGATTGATGAGAACAAAATAACAATAAAAATGAACGATAGAAAGTTTCGTTCGCGCCGTTTCGCGATCCTTGCCTGGTAAAGGAGAAAGCCGTTCTCAGCGCCAAAGCAACGTGCCGTATTGTAAGTAAAAAATGTAGCCGGAGGTTAACAGCAGCAGCACGTTGGGAATCCATTTTTTTACCGTGTAGAAATACGTGCCGGCATGAAAGCAGGCAAAAGGCACAACGAGCAAGATCCAATTATTGAACGAAGAATTGGTGTTCACAAACGGAACAAAAAAAGCAAGCAGTAAATAAAACAAAAGTATGCTCCAGGACTTGCGCACCTGAATGAGCATTTTGTGCAAATGCGATTGCACAAAGAAGCCCCCGGCTAAAAATGGAAGGGCCAGCAGCAGAATGCTTACGGCCAGCCAAACGGTACTCTTCACCGCCGGCGTATGCACCGAGATATGCGGGAAGAAAGCCGCAATGCTTAACTTATCCGTCAAATACAAAATCGTTATCATGAAATAGTAGGGCGTCAGGCAGCCTACCAAAAACAAAACGGCTTCGTTCAGACGAAAAGGTTTTAGGATGATCATGCCCAGCAAAATGCAAAGCAAAAAACAGGCAGACGGAAAATAAAAATAAGAGGCGATTCCCAACAGCAGACCGATGTTGAACACCGGTCCGCGGGCATTGTCGGTGTTGTACAAATGAAGCAATTTGATAAAGGCCCACAACACAAACGTGGTAGCGACTAAGGGTGAAGACAAATAACTCCATTCGGGCAGCAGCGATGTAAGCAGCATGTAAGCCATGGCCGGCAAATAAGTCGGCTTGGGCATCAGCCGGTATTCGTTCACTAGGTAATTCAGCATGATGGCCTGGATGTACAAAAGCAAGAAAGCGGCAAAGGAACAAAGCATGGCTTTGCCCGGCCCTAAAGAATTAATTCCTTGTATCAGCCATTGGTAAAAGTCTTCGTCGTTTTGCGTAGCGGTAACCGTTTTGGGCCACAGGAAAAGCGGCAGCTTCAGCATCAAACCAAAGAAGAAAAGGACAACAAGATTGCCCGGTGATTTTTGACGGAACATGGATACCACGCGGCAATGCTATTAATTAAATTCCACTTTTGCAAAGCAAATGTTGTTGTTGCGGTAATAGCACGGAACAATCAATTGATAGCTGCTTACCTGCTTGCTGTACTTGGGCATAAACTCGTAGCCGCGGTCAAGGTTTTTCAGTGTGGGGTTGCGTACAATCTCGCCGCCGGGCGAAAGCGTAAAATCATTCAGCAGCAAAGCCCTTCTTTCGTCCACGTTAAAAAGGTAATGAATTTGTCCGCCGGTATTCACCGTTTGAAACGAAATGCGGTCTTCCGATTCATCGTCAAACTGCTCTTTGTGAATAACGCTGTTCCATTGCAATTTGCCGTCGTTGTTAAACGAAAGGATGGTAATGTTGTCGGCGTTGTACCGCACGTTTTGCCGGGTGTTGTAGCGGTCGCGCCAATACCACGAACTGTAATAAGGCGAGTAAAGGCTGTAATAATCGTAAGTGGTCAAGGGCATTCCGTAGAGATAATTAAAGCGGTTCCAGGGATTGCCCCGCGAGATGGTGTAATACGATTCCGTGTTGATGAGAAAGCCGCCGTCACGCTTGATAACAATGCTGCGAATGAAATAATCGTTGAAGGCCGTCTTCACGTTGGAGTTATCGCTCTTTGCCTCCCGGCGAAGTTCTTCGCCCAAAGCCAGTGAGTTTTGCAGCACGGGCATTTTGGTGGCTTTGTCCCACACGTAAAAATAAAAGCCTTCGATGTCGCCGCGTTTTTTGGCATAGTAAAACGACGTGAGAAAGTAGCGTTTGTTTACGTTGTCCACCTTAATGTGAATCTCGTCGAGAAAGATTTTTTCCGGTTGCGTGTTCACGCTGATCAACGAATCGGATTGTGCGGCTTTGTAAAAGATGGAGGAGCTTTGAATCACTTCGTTGTTGGCCCTTTTGCCTTTGGCGAAAACAAGGTCGCCGTCGTTGTCCACGTTGAACTCGTCTAGGTAGTCCTTGTCTTCTTCCATGTCCATCGTAAACTGCGAACGCTTCATTTGCGAAAGGTTACTGTCAAAAAGCAGCGTTGTTATGAGGTAGTGTTCTTTGTTCCGGGAATTGATTTTAAAAAGCACCAGCTTTGATTTGTCCTCGCTGCTAATGGCGGTATAGACTTTGTTGTTGCTGCCAAAGCCGCCAATGTGCGCCGTGTCCAGCGTCATCACGTCCGAAATGCGTTTGCCCATGCCGTCCACTTTTACGGCTTCGCAATACACCACTTTCTTTTTTTGGTATTGGTAAACGAGATAAGTAAAATCGTTATACGGAAAGAAGTCAATGTTTATCAGCTTGTCGTCGGGAATATAGTCTTGCTCCACCTTGGCAATCTGCTCCATGTTGTTGTTAAAAACCGAAACGTAGTTTTTGCTTTTTGAATTCTTGTACACTAAAAAATTACCCGATATTTTGCCCATGACTTCAAAGCGCATGCGCCGCGAGTCGTCTTCGTCCACTTCGGAATAAACAATTTTTTGGGCAAAGGTTGAGAGAGCGGTTAAAGCGAAAAGTAGGGTTAAGAGGGCGGATGCTTGTGCTGAAGATTTTTGCATAGAAGCCGTATCGTTTGTGTTATTAAAATTACGGATGTTGTCGTTAGCAAGATGTTTAAAAACGGTTTTGGCTGCACGATGCAAGCCCGCCGTTTTGTTTTGCACAAAGCCCTGCCCAATTTAGTCCAGGACTCTTTTCCAAACCGTTTTTCCCGCTACCTTTGCCCACTGCCATTGTAAACAGGCAAGCTGTGAGAATACCTTTAAACAGAGTTACCGCCGCAGGATTGTTAGTAGCCCTTGGAATCATTTACGGCGACATCGGTACATCCCCGCTTTACGTATTGAACGCCATTACCAAAGGAAAAGAGATTTCCAACGAGTTGATTATTGGTGCGCTGTCCTGTATCATTTGGACGCTAACCTTGCAAACTACCATCAAGTACGTAGTGCTTACGCTAAAAGCCGATAACCGCGGTGAAGGCGGCATCTTTTCGCTCTTTGCCCTTGTGCGGCGGCGGCGGCGCTGGCTGGTGTTTCCGGCCATGATTGGCGGCGCGGCCCTTCTGGCCGACGGCATGATTACACCGCCCATTTCGGTCACCTCGGCCATTGAAGGTTTAAAGCAGGTTGAAACCTTTCACGGCATCGGCCAAACCACCATTGTGGGCATTGTTATCGGCATCTTAACGATGCTGTTTTTTATTCAGCAATTCGGTACAACGTTTATTGGCAAGGCCTTTGGGCCGGTCATGACCTTTTGGTTTTTGATGCTGGCAGCACTTGGTTGCTGGCATCTCTTCGATTACCTGCACATTTTTAAATGCCTCAATCCGTATTACGCCATTCACCTGCTGATAACGTATCCCAAGGGTTTTTACATTTTGGGCGGTGTGTTTCTTTGCACAACGGGAGCAGAAGCCTTGTATTCTGATTTGGGCCATTGCGGACGAAGCAACATTCGCGTGTCGTGGATATTTGTAAAAACCTGCCTCATTTTAAATTACCTGGGCCAAGGTGCCTTTTTGCTCTCGAATTACGCAGGCAAAACCATTACGGCTAAAATGGTAGAGGACGAAGGCTTCAACGCTTTTTACGGCATCATGCCCGATTGGTTTAAGTTACCGGGTATTGCCATCGCTACTGCGGCGGCCATCATCGCCAGCCAGGCACTCATTTCCGGCTCGTTCACGCTAATCGGCGAAGCCATGCGCCTGAACCTTTGGCCCAAACTGCGCATGAGTTTTCCCACGGAAGAAAGAGGCCAGGTGTACATCCCCGGTGTCAACTTTATGTTGTTTATCGGTTGCATCGGCATCGTTTTGCACTTCCGGGATTCAAGCAGCATGGAAGCTGCATACGGCCTGGCCATTACCCTTTGCATGATTGCAACGTCTATTCTGTTCGCAAACTTTTTGGTTTCGCGACGAACAAGCAAACCGTTCGTTTGGCTTTACTTGCTCGTTTACCTCACCATCGAAATAAGTTTTCTGATTGCAAATCTGAACAAGTTTCCGCACGGCGGTTACGTCGCTCTGATTGTTGCCGGTCTTTTGTTCTTTGTGATGTATGTTTGGTTCAGGGCACGGCGCATTAAAAACCGCTACGTGGAATTTGTGCGGCTGGAGCATTACATTCCCAAAATTCAGGAATTAAGCAACGACCGTTCAGTGCCTAAATATTCAACGCACCTGGTTTATTTAACCAGCGCCGATAATCCAAAAGAGATTGAACATAAAATCATTTATTCCATCCTGAACAAAAAGCCCAAGCGGGCCGATATTTACTGGCTGGTGCATGTGGATACACTTGACGAACCATACACAATGGAGTACAAGGTGGAACACATTATTCCCAACGACATTATCCGCGTTGATTTTCGTCTTGGCTTCCGGGTTGAGCCGCGCATTAATTTGTTATTTAAGAAAGTGGTAGAGGATTTGGTGATCAACAAAGAAGTGAACATCGTGAGCCGCTACGAAAGCCTCGAACGCGGCAAAGTCACCGGTGACTTTTCCTTTGTGGTGATGGAAAAATATTTAAGCCAGGACAATGACCTCCCCATTCTGGAACGCATGATCATGAAGTTTCATTTCTGGCTCAAAGAAGTTTCGCTTTCCGAAGAACGCGGCTTTGGTTTGGATGCGAGCGCCGTGGTGATTGAAAAGTTTCCGCTAATTGTGGCGCCGGTCACTAATTTAAAATTACGGCGAATAGAAAACTAAGCGTTTCCGTTTCAATGAAATTGAATAAAATGTTGGCGCACTTGCCAACATTTTTTGTTTGGCACAAAGCTTCAGAATATTTTGTACCAAGGGGCATTGCTATTATAAAGCTTTTGTTGCGTCGCACACTTGTACGCTTTGTTCGCTGCGCAGCAAATCTTCACGCGGCAACGGCAGCGGAGCCACGATGCCCGTCGTTTAAGCGTTGCGTCGCTGCGTGAAAAAGCCGAACGCTGTTCCGAACATTGAAGAGTGCGACGCAACGGACGATGAATAGAATTGCCGAAGCCGGGTACATAAAAAATCCCGTCAACGTTCGCTGACGGGATTTTCAATTTCTTCAACAGAACTATTCGCTTTCTTTTTCTTTCAGCAGCCATTCGTAGAACAGCGGAAATTCGTCGCGCCAGGTTGGTTCATTGTGTTTGCCTTCGGCCCGGATGTGTGATTTCAATTCGGCTTTGGAATGTTTGTGAATGACCTCAAAAACCTGTAGCATATCGGGTACCATTCGTTCGCTTTCTTCGGCCCCGGCATAAAAATAAATGCGGCCTTTTACCTTGGGCGCACGTTTGGTGGCGTAGTCTTTTAACTGCGGCACAATCCAAAATGCGGGCGAAAAAACACCCGCAGTGCCAAACTTGTTTGGGTATTTCAGCAGAGCGTAAAACGAAATCAAACCGCCCATCGAACTGCCGGCGACGGCCGTGTATTTTGCACTCTTTTTGGTGCGGTAATGATGGTTGATGTAAGGCATCAGCGTTTGCGCCAGAAAATCAATGTAAGCATCGCCTTCGCCTTTGCCGTATTGCTCCATGTCAAAGGGCGAATATTCGTTGATGCGCTTTTCGCCACCGTGGTCCACCGCTACCACAATCGTTTCGCCGAACTGTTTGGCAAGCGTATCCAAAGCTTCATCCACGCCCCATTCGCCATAGCCCGATGTGGCGTTGTCAAAAATGTTTTGCCCGTCCTGCATGTACAGCACGGGATATTTTTTCTTGCTTGTGCCGTAAGACTCGGGCAAATAAATCCAAACGCGGCGATGACGGTTGAGTTGCGGAATGTAAAAAGCGGTATCTAAAATCCGGACGTTTTTTGACGCGGTGCTTTCTTTTGCCTTTCGGGGAAAATGATCGGCCCAATGGTCGATTTCCACCAATATTGAGGTATCGCTTTCTACAGTTATGGTATGATTGGGGAGCGGAAAGCCTTCGTTGCCTGATTCCACGGCGTCCCAGTTTCCGTGAGTAAACTTGTATTCAAACATACCCTTGGGTAAGTCAATTGTAATGCCGGATTTTTCGTTGCAGTTTGCACAGGCATATTTCACATTCTGGGGATTCCAGTTGTTGAAATTTCCCGCTAAATAAATTGTGTCGGAAGTTTTGTGGTAAGCCGGCAGTTTTCGAAAAAGAAATTGCACTTTGTGTTGCGCCAACAAACTTGTTGCAAGCAGACAAAGTGCAAGTGCGCAAAGGCTTTTCTTCATGCGGATTATTTCAGCGACGGCAGGTAATCCCGCACCTGTTGATGAATGCTTTCGCTTAACGGAACGAGCGGCAAACGCAAATTGTTTTGAATAAGACCCATCTCCGCCATCACTGCTTTTACACCGGCCGGATTGTTTTCGGCAAACAGCAAATCGTAGCCTTGTATGAGCATGTTGTTGAAAGCTCTGGCGTTGTAAAAATCGTTTTGCAAAGCCGCGTTCACCATGTTTGAAAAATACTTGGGGAAGCAGTTGGCCGCCACGCTGATCACACCGTCCATGCCACAGGCAATTTGCGCCATCGCCAGGTTGTCGTCGCCGCTCACCACCATAAATTCTTCGGGCTTGTCGCGAAGGATAGTCATGCACTGCGCCATGTTGCCGCTGGCTTCTTTAATGCCGGCAATTGTGTTCACTTCTTTTGCCAGGCGCACCGTTGTTGCCGCCGCAATGTTACTGCCCGTGCGGCCTGGAACGTTGTATAAAATGATGGGCTTTGTGGTGCTGTCGGCAATGGCTTTGTAGTGCTGAAAGATGCCTTCCTGCGACGGTTTGTTATAATAAGGCGAAGCTGATAAAATGGCTACGGCTTTTTCCACCGGGAAGCTTTCAATGTCTTTGATGATGGATTGCGTGTTGTTGCCGCCAATGCCAACAACCACCGGCACTCTTGCATCAACCGACGCAAACGTGGCGTTGATAATGTCAAGCTTTTCTTCACGGCTGAGCGTCGGCGTTTCGCCGGTTGTGCCAAGTGTTACCACGTATTGTACGCCGCCTTCAATGACGAAATTGATCACCGCGTCCAGTGCGTTAAAGTCAATGCTTTTGTCTGCTTTGAACGGTGTAATCAATGCAACACCCGTTCCTCTTAATATTTCGCGAAGCATAAAATAATTACAGATTTACAATTTCCAATTTTGGGCTAAGAGAGAAAGAGCCGTAAGGAGAAAGGAGCTTTGATTTGATTTTCTTCTTGTTTCTTTTCAACCTTTTTCTCTTAGCATTTTTATTTACTTAGCTGTATTGCTACTATCACCTTCTGTTGTGTCACTCACTTGTGCGTTCTGATCGCTACTCGCCGGTCTGCACTTTCACTTCTTCGTTCATCTGTTCCTCCTTCGTCTGTTCGTTATTCCCGCCTTCTTCCCAGAAGCCCATCTTGCCAAATTTTTCAATCCGGCTGTTGATTCTTTCTTCAACGGGAACGTCTTTCAATTCAGCCAAAACTTTTACAAGATGTTGCTTTAAGATTTGCGCGGCTTCGTCGTAATCCCAATGTGCACCGCCGGCGGGTTCGGGAATGATGTCGTCCACAAGGCCAAAGCTTTTCATGTGCTCAGCCGTAAGCTTTAATTGCTCCGCGGCCACTTCTTTTTTATCCCAGCTTCGCCACAAAATAGACGAACAACTTTCCGGTGAAATAACGGTGTACCAGGTATTTTCCATCATGTACACACGGTCGCCTACGCCAATACCCAAAGCACCGCCCGAAGCACCTTCGCCAATAATCACACAAATCACCGGCACCTTCAGACGGATCATCTCGTAAATATTGCGGGCAATGGCTTCGCCCTGTCCGCGTTCTTCGGCTTCCAGCCCAGGGTAAGCGCCGGGGGTATCAATTAATGTGACGATGGGCTTATTAAATTTCTCAGCAAGCTTCATCAATCGCAGGGCTTTGCGATATCCTTCGGGATTGGCCATGCCGAAATTGCGCAGTTGCCGCGTTTTCGTATTGATGCCCTTTTGCTGCCCAATGAACATTACGGTTTGTCCTTCCAGCAGGGCAAAGCCGCCCACCATGGCTTTGTCGTCGCGTACGTTTCTATCGCCGTACAGCTCCACAAAATTGGTGGTCATTTTTTCAATGTACTTCAGCGTGTACGGACGGTCGGGGTGGCGGCTCAGTTGCACTTTTTGCCAAGACGATAAATTTTGCGTCACTTCCCTGCGCCGCTCTACAATCAGGTTTTCGAGTTCGGCAATCTTATCGGCGTAATTAATTTTTTTATTTTCCTGTGCGTGGCGCAGTTTTTCAATTTCATCAATGAGATCTTTGATGGGTTTTTCGAAATCCAAAAACTGTCTGTTTGCGTTTGCAGGCATAGGCGTAGTTAATGGCGGTAAAATTAAGGGAAAGAGAGAATGTGATGCTTGGGAAGAAATCAGTAACCGTATGTGGACAATTTATACTTACCGGGCTTAAGCCAGTAATAACTGCCGTGTGCTATCGGGAGCTTCAATAAAAGCAGGTTTTGGTTTTACATACGAAGGATAAATCTTGACAAATTATTTTTAACCCCATAAAGTCAGAAAGTATTGGCATAGATGCTTAAAGGCAAACAACTGTTACACTCTTATCTTCACCTGCTCTGTCATCGGCACTTTGTTGCGAATGTGCCGCCGCAAAAACCAAACTTCTTTCACGTCCTCTTTTTTGATCAAATGTTGCGGCGCCACTTCTTCGTTGTCACTTATCAGCACCCATTCGTCTTCCGATTTATTGTACAAACGCTTTATCAGTAATTGATCGGCGGCATGAATTACGTACACGCAAAAATCTTTTGTATCGTTCCAGTCTTCAACGGGAACCAACGTTGCCAACACCACGTCGCCGGCACTTAACGTTGGCTCCATGCTGTCGCCGTCAATTTCAAAATAACGCCACACCGCACCAATGGGATTCACGCCGGGAGGCAAGGAATATTGCTCCAGCGTGTCCATGTAATCTACTTGCTCAAAACCTTTAATGTAACCGGCTTGCGCCTTCACGCCAACCAACGGCGCCAGGTGAAGGTGAGGAGCATTTTTGTCTTGCAAACGACTGTTTAAAAAAGCCTTTCCGTTCACCCTTTTTTCTGTGCTGTGTGAACTTTTACCCAAAATATTCACATCGCCCCAATTTGTGGGATTTTGATGGTTTTGCAGGAAGCTTTGCACCTTTCCAAAAGTTCGTTTTGAAGGCTTCATTTTGCCGCTTTCCATTTTATTGATGACTTCGCGGGAAATTCCAAGCTTCCTTGCGAATTCGGTTTGGCTTAGTCCGGCTAACTCCCTGATTTCCACTAAGTTTTCGGCGGTAAACATGACGTAAAATATTTGTGAATAAACTTGTGAATAATTTGTGTGAAATGTGAACTTTTGTTATCTTTATGCTTCACAAATTTAATCAAATAATTCACAACTTCAAACGATGCGAAATACGACGAAAGAATTCCGGTTTCCTTTTCCGCTGAAGCACAAGGTGGTTCGTGACCTGAAGATTGTTACAGAACACGTTGGCGACCTGGAAGTGCAGGGCATTGGTTATTTCAATCCATCGGCCTCACAACTTGACATCTTCGACCGCTACTCAGTGGACATTGATTTTGTTCGCTGGAACGGCGCCGACATTAAGCCGGTGCTGGAAGTAACCGGTGCAATGGATGAAATTCAGGAAGCAGCGGTTCGCTATTTCGCTCACGAGTTTGAGACTGGAATGGGAAGAGCCGCGTAAGGCCATCAGAAATCAGCTTTAGAAAGCTGACAGTTGATGGTTCATGGCTAACAACGAGTACGATTAACACACAATACACGAAACATGCAATTACGAAAAGCAACAAGGAAGAAAGCAAAAATCAGGTTGGGACTATCGGCGGTTTCAGGCGGTGGTAAAACTTACAGCGCCATTTTACTTGCCAAAGGCCTTTGCGGCGATTTGAGCAAGGTGGCTATCATTGACACCGAAAACGGCAGCGCCGATTTGTACGCACACTTAGGCGATTACAACGTGCTTCCGCTGACTGCGCCGTTCACACCGGAACGTTATATTGAGGCTATTCGCTCCTGCGAAAAAGCCGGGATGGAAGTCATCATTGTTGACTCGATTTCGCACGAATGGGACGGCAAAGGAGGGTGTTTGGAAATCGTGGAGCAACTGGGCGGCAAATACCAGGACTGGGCGAAAGTGACACCCCGCCACGGGGCTTTTTTAGAAGCCATTCTGCACAGTCCCTGCCATATCATCACCACTGTTCGGCGCAAGCAGGATTACGAAATGGTGAAAGACGGTAACGGTAAAATCAAAGTGGAAAAGGGCGGTCTGCGTGAGATTACAAGAGAGGGCTTTGAATACGAACTGACGATCAATTTGGAGTTGGATACGAACCACAACGCAACGGCCTCAAAAGACCGTACGGGTTTGTTCATGGGCAAGCCGGCCTTCGTTCCTTCGGAAAAAACGGGTGAGATGGTTGCGCAATGGTGCGAGCAAGGCGAGGAGCAGTTTCACGTTCTCCGTCCGGGCAGCGATTGGTATCAAAAAGTGGACGATTGCGGCTCACAAAAAGAGCTCGTTGAACTCTATCAGAAGAACAAATCCGAAGTAGACTCAAACCCGTTGTTGCAACAATTGATTGCGAATCGCAGAAATCAAATCAATGGAAAAACACTTAGCGCAGCTTAGCACCTTGCCTTCAATAAGAGAAGGCTTGAGCAAAAAGCAAATCAGTCAGATGGCTGACGACGCAGTGAGCAATGTGATGGAAGAAGGCAATGTCTTCGGCGTGGCCGAAGCACTTGCGGCGATGGAAGAATTTGTGAAGACGGTGCGCAGAGACCAACGCTATGTTCAGTTTTTGCGCGACGAACTCGCCAAGCATCATGGGCGTTTGATCACTTCGTCCGGTGCAAAGATTGAACTCTGCGAAGCCGGTGTGAACTACGATTATTCAGGCAACGCCGAATGGTGTGCGTTGGAAGCCGAACGTTTCGAAATTGAAAGAAAGAAGAAAGCAGTGGAAGAGAAATTGCGCCTGTTGGCACCGGGCCGCGTGGCCGTTGATCCTGATACGGGTGAGATGCTGGAAGGTCCGTTAAAGACATCAAAATCTACTTATCGAATAACCTTGGGAAGATGAAAACAATTTATCAGGAATGCGCAGAGATAGTGAAAGACCTTGTTGGTCATGACTACCTGTATTTTGATACGGCCATTGAAGTAAAAACTTCGCCGCACAGTTTTCCGTTCAGCGCCTGGGCGGTTTGCGTAAGTCCGAAGGACGAATTGTTTGTGATGGACAGCGACGAAGAATGGCACCGGGTAGAATTGGAAGATGTTAATGCTTCGCTCGTTATCGGCAGCTTGTATCAGCGCTTGAAGTTGATGCGCATTGATTATGCGAAAGCGAGTTAAGGCCCTATGGTGAGTAGTGAACCGTGAGTGTCACTGCTCACTACTCACGATTCACCACTCACAAAAAGGAGAAAATTATGAACAGTGTAAACAACGTTGTAACCATGGAGCCGCAAGGGCCGGTTGTGAGCGTTCCGCGCAAACGCTTTGTGCGTTCGTTGGAATACGAAATCATTGCCAACCTGGCAAAGAACCAATACACAAACGGCGAGGAAGTGCTGTTTGAGCGGTTGCTTTCAATTCCCCTGGCCGAACGCGTTCCGGGTTTGATTAATGATTACGGTTTGCAGCGTGCACACCGCTTGATAAAAATGTTGTTGCAGGAATTCTGTTACGGCATTCCCTTACCAAAAAGCGCCAAGCTTTCCGATACAAAGATTGCGGCTTGCGCCTGCGACCTGATTCTGGCATCTTATGAAGATCAATTGAGTCTTGAAGATTTGGTAGTGTTTTTAGAAAAGGCAAAAGAAGGCAAATATGGAAAGTTTAAAGGTGTGGTTACGCATTTTGGCATCATGCAAAAGCTGGAGCAATATCGCAATGACCGTTCGGAAACTTATTTCGCGTTAAAGGAAGAGCAGGAAAGAAAGAGGAAAGAGGAAAACGAAATTCCCAGGATAGGCGAGGTGAGGAGCATCGGTGAAATCATGCAACAAGCCGAAGTGATTGACATGACGAAACGAAAAAGTGGTTGATTGGTTTGTGTATAAAGGGACGATTCACGTCCCTTTTTTGTTCGTAAACCGCTGTGCTTAAACTTCAACAGAATTTTCGGTAAATTTTTCTCTTTGTTTTTGGTGGAAAAGAAAAGACCCCTATTTTTGCCTCCCCAACGAAAAAGGATTGGTAGTTCAGTTGGTTAGAATGCCGCCCTGTCACGGCGGAGGTCGCGGGTTCGAGTCCCGTCCAGTCCGCAAAATTTCGTCTAAAACCCGCTCCCAGAGCGGGTTTCGCTTTTTTCATTCTATTTTTCATTCTATATAAGAACCCAATACCGCAATTTTTTACCTAATCTTCCTCTTGTTTACTCTAGTTGACTGCATTGTCATTTTAAAGCTACGATGCTGTTTTGGGGCAGAAAAATCTTATTGTCAAATAAAAGTGAGCCCGTTGCCTGGAACGTGTTTAAACTTGGAGGAGTAGTCTAATCGCACGCCCCGGCACGTGCCATTGGAGGCTTTTTGGTTGCTGAAATCAGCAACCTTATTTTTAAGTTTATAAAAACTGTCTATAAAAAGAATGCATGCATGTCTTAATTATCCGGATTCTTTGGAATTGGCTGATGCCAGAGAGTGCGCATGATTGTGTCCTTCAGCATCTCTTTTGGAAAGAGTGACCGATGTACAAGAGAATAGCTAAAAGCAGTGAAATTTTCACTGCTTTTAGCTGCTTAAACTTCCATTAAGTGTTTTATCTCACTTCCCAGGAAATATACCCTTGAGCGAATTTTAATTCGCCGAAGTTTGCCGTGCTTAATCCAATCATATATGGTGGGCTTTGTTATCCGAAACAGGCTGCAAATTTCCCGCATGTTATAAAGAGGCTTTTCCGTCAGGCCAGGTATTTCTGCCACTGGTACCGAATTGACCGTTTGCCGACTGCTCCTTTCCATTTCCTCTCTGATGATTCCCCGCATTTGGGTCCAAAATTCGTTAGGATCAAGCGGAATCAAAATCGGTATTGAGTTGTTTTTATCCATGTTCACTATCCTTTGGAAAGATTTATAATGCGGCAAGACCTTTAAAGAAGGTAAAGTAGTCTCGAAACGTTTGTGGAGCGACTGCATGTAAACAACGGCCGTTCTGCCGCAGCGATCATGTTTGGGTTCTAGCTCTTATTCGCAGATCATTCATTTGCAAGTAAATTTTACTGCCTACGTTTCGCTTATACGAAGCCTCGTATCGGATATACCCGAAATCATTAAGGTCTTTTAACCGCTGATGATAGGTGGTACTGGACAGAATTTTTGCAAGCGGCATAACCTCATGACTAAAAACCTGAAGAGGGACTGCGAATTCGTGCGCCTTCCAATACAGCAAAAGGGCCATGTAGAGGGAGACGTGTGTTGTATTGATTCGAGGGTCATTTTCAATGACTTCGAAGAAATCGGAAAATTGTTTTGACTCCAACACAGGCTCTGTATTCAGCTTATGGATTGTCCTTTCTTTCGGCTGCGCTTTTGTCTCGGCACGGCGAAGCCTCCGTCGTCATCGCTTGGTTGCTTTTGGGTTTCTTTTTTGGTCTCTTGCTTTGCCGACTGTTCGGGTGACCCCTTCTCTTTCTGTGATTGATTGTGTATCCGCTGCATAGAAGCATCGTACACATTGAGCGATTTGAACCGGGGATTGGCTTCAATGAATACTTTCTGTTCGGTTTCGTCTTTCACAAAAGTCACTACTTGACGGTTGCCTTTCTGGAGCGATTCAATTAATCGCGATTTTTGTTCTTCGTTGGAAAGCTCCTTTATGGGAAGCTTTGCCAATTCCTTGGTCAAGTCAAAGCCATAATTCTGGTGGTATTGCTTCAGAAGGTAGTTGCCGGCCTTATCGGTTTCTTTAAAATTCATTTGAACCCATGCATTATAGGCTTGCCCTTCTTTGTTCAGCAAATCTTTGTTGACTGCCCGGCCGCTCATTAAGTTATACGCTTCCTTTAGCGTAATGTTGTTTGCCTTGCCAATGAAGAAGGTTTGTTTGACCATATCGGGGTTGTTTTCAGTCTTCAACGTAAAGTCGTATCGGTCCAGCTACTCGATCAACAGCGCCGATACCTCCATCAGCCGGTCAAAACAGTTGGAAGCGGCCATTCCGCCTTCTAAAATTGCGGCGCTTTCTTCCGGTGAATTTGTAGGAATGGTGGCGGATAATCCTGACCAAAAAATCGAATTAAAAACGTTTCATTGCGAGATAGTGAATGATCACGAGGCTCTGAAAAAAGAGCAGGAGGGGTACAAAGAAATTCCTGTATTTAAGAAATTAAATAACGCTATTATTCAACGTGGTTATTTGCAGATTAGGCAGGATGTACAAGACATTGTGCAATCCCAAATGGAGTCAATGCTAAACGATCCAAGTATGAAATATCTGATTGTTAAAAAAGAGGCTTGACTTATTGTTTCCCTTTAATCTGTTTATAAAATGCTTACCGTTCCTTATGTTTTAAGGCCTTAGCTAATCCACTATTAATTGAAGGTTGGTAACAAGCTCCCTAAAACTCGGTATAAAATCAGTATCCTTCATCTTTATGGCTATGTACTGATCCAAGGATATATTTTTCTCAAAAAATAAAAAAGGGTTTCTGGTTTTATTAAACGCCATGCTCTTTTCCTTCGTTATTTTGATGTAACCCATGAACAACTCAAGCAGCAAGGAGGTGCTTCGTTTAAGGTTTGCATAATAGCGAGGCAAAGAACTGAATTATAATTTATAATTTCAGCAGCCGTTATGGGCAGACTGAATGCCAAGTCCCACGTGCACAAAGCCTTTTCACGTTGAAACGTTTCCGTCCACTTCCATTCCACCCACACTGCCACTCATTTTACCTCGGCGAGCAGGCTTGCCGTTTTTACATTCTTGGTAAAGACGCCAAACTTGTCACTGTTTAGCAAATAGCGTTTGTTGTCAATTTTATAAACGAGCATTTCGTAAAAGTTCATGAAGCCTTCGTCGTGGTCAAAATCCAGAAGCTGTTGCTGGGCCGTTTTGTAGTTTTTATCAATTCGGGCAAGGGTCACCACGCCTTTGTAAAAGTTCTTTGACTTTGGCGTCTTTCCGTCGTTTGCGCCCATGGTGTTTTCAGGATTGTCAAAATAAATCAGGTATAAATTATTTTCTGCGGTAAAGACTTCGGGGATGCCGAAATGATTGGGGTTCACGGTCGCTGCTGACCCGTTCGTTCCCTGGTAAAGGTTCCGCTTAATGGGAATGGTCGAAACAAGGCGGTCGCCCTCAAAGGAAAAAATAACCGCGTCCAAGAGTTCAACAACGCCGCTAATTCCACCGGAGGCGCTGTTGCCGATGTTTTGAAAACAGTATTGCACCACTACGTCGATCACGCCGTTATTGCGCTGGGTGACGCTCCTGACGAAATAATCTTTGCTTAACCCTGTTTTCTTTGTTTTCTGTAAAACGTCTAAAAGCGAAGGCGCAAAAGGTTCTTCCTTTAAAATTGACTGGTCACCCGAAGAAGAAATTTTGCCCACAGCAAGTGCCGCTGAATAATCTTTTTTGCCCGGCCAGCTAAGACCGCTAAACAAAATACCGTTATCACTCGAAAGACCAAAGTCACAATTAATCAAGGGCTGCCCGCCGGACGCGAGTGGCAAGAGTTTTGCGCCTTCTTTACCGGCCAAAAGAACGCTATAGACAAAGAGTTCGTCAATTTTTTCATCGGGATAGGAAAGCAGGCTAAAAACGGTGCCGCTTTCGCTAATCTGTGTTCCGGAAATGCGCCCCTTTTTCCCAAGAAATGAAAGGGTAGTGCTTTGTTTAAAAACCAAAGAAGGCGAGGAGTTAAACGAAAGGCTATGCAAGAAGGCCGCTTCTTTTTTACCGCCCTCTTCCAAGACCGTTACGCCAAAGGTGCCGGCCTTCTGGTTACGAACACTGGTAAGCGTATATTCTTTGTCTTTGTCAAAGGGAAGGCTTGCTAGTACAACGTGCGCCTTCTTTACCGCAAGGTCTGCGTCGCTGAACTCCCAATAAAAAATGGAATATTGATTCGCTTCCTTGCTTCCGCCCGCGAGCACCACATGGATGGATCCCGGGGTATTAAAAATGAGAACCGGCAGCATGTTTTCGCTTCCTTCCCCTTCCAGCACGGTTTCTTTTTCTGCGACGATACTGAGCTTGTGATCAAACTTCAGCAGGTGCACGTATGCGCCCTCTTTACCGGAGCCTGCTTTCCAAACGTCCAGGCGCATAAAGCCGTCCTTACCGTCCGACATTACACCGCCCAAGTTTTTAACGTGAAAGGCTTTGGAAAAGGGATTGACCACGACCATTGGCCGGTTCTGGTTCATGTGGTAGGCTTGCCGGTCAGCCATTGTCACCTTCGCCAGTTGTGCTTGAGAAAGCACAGCGCTCAACGCACAGGCAAGGAAAAACGTTATTCTCATAAGCTCCAGAATTTTGCTGCAATATAAGGGAGCGCAATCAAATGGAAGAGGTTGAATGTTACATCGAATAGGGTTTTAAAGTCCCCATTCTCTTACAACCTAAGCAACTTTTTTTGCTGACTATTAAGGGTGTATAAACTACATATTCCCGGCAATTTTTACATGAATGCGTTGTCCATTAAGCAATGGACTCTAACTAAAATCTTTCAACACTTTTACCTATATTGACCAAAGTCTTTATTTTTACGACTAACAACTTGCAGAAGGAACGATCTCGGACTACTTAAAATCGTTTTCTGAAAGAACATTTGACGCCATCTTCCACTTGAAAAGCTAAACCGGTACCATTATCCCTTCTTATTTAAACTATTTGGTATGCCAAAACTTGGCCTCTTAGGCTTGCTTCTGCTTGTATTTCAATGCTGCCCTGCACAGTTGATAAATAACGGCGGAACCATCAGCGTTCAAAGTGGGGGGCGGCTACTTTGTGCAGGTGATCTTTTGAACTCAGCCGGCAGCATCTTAAACGACGGAAAAGTCGAAGTACAAGGGAACTTTTCCAATGGAGGTACGTATACCAGCATAACCAACAGCGACACCTTACTTTTTACAGGAAGTGGTTTAAGCCTGGTCAACGCGGGCAATGCTTCGTTTACCTATTTGGCAATCAACAAATCAACCAGGGGAGACAGTGTACGGCTGGGAAGCCCATTAATTGTAACAAGTAAATTCGATTATTTGTCGGGGTCGTTTTCCACTGATTATCTAAGTAATCCAAGCTACGTTTTGTCTGCACCGGCTACTGCAGTGTTCAACATTACTCCTGGCTTGGAAATCGCTGGTCGGGTTCGGCGAACGGCATGGACGAACACTGGAACAACGGTATTTAACAATCCCCAACTTCGCGTCTCAACCATCGGTGGAACTGCGCCAAGTGATGTGACGGTAACCATGCTTCCGCAAAGTGCCGGGGGCGATCCGTCACAAGCGGAGCGAGAGGTGAAACGAAAATTCTTGTTTGAACAAACCGGCGGTGCAAATTTCACCGCGGACGTTCAGTTTCCCTATGCGGCAACGGAGTTGAACACAAACAACGAGACAAATCTCGTCCCGTGGTATTTGAATGCGGGCGAATGGACTGCACAATTCAATTCCGTCACAAAAGATGTAGCCAATAAGGTCGTTTCCGTTACTGGTATCCCGGTAAGTTCTTTTGTTGGTGAATGGAAACTGGCAGATCCTGTATACAAGTTTAATGTGTCTTTGTTTTTAAGGGGTGCCTGGAACGCGGGGCCTGGAGACATGACGCCTTCCCTCAACGCAAGCGGCTACTTGCCCTTATCGCAACCGTATGCAGCTTCACCGTACAACTACAACGGCACTGAAAGCGTGCCTTCCATTCCCAACGCGAACGTCGTCGATTGGGTACTGATGGAGTTTCGAAAACCGCAAAGCGGTTTGCCTAGTGATGCGATTCCAACGACAGCCATTTCGCAGCGTGCGGGCTTCCTGTTGCGTGATGGATCTCTTGTTGATCTAGACGGCATAACGCCACTTAGCGCAACGCTTGGAAAACAGGGGCCGGGTTTTGTTGTGTTGCGCCACAGAAATCACATTGCCGTCATGAGCGGTGCATTAGCCTCAGGCGACGGCACATTCCTTAATGATTTTTCCGCATTGGGTAATTGCTACACTGATAATGGCATCGGCAATACACCCGTGCAGCTTTTACCCGGCACAACAAAATATGCGTTATGGGCAGGCAACGCAAATAAGGACGGTGTTGTAAATGCATCTGACATCGCCTTGGTAAAAGCGCAGGTTAACGGCGCTGCAATCGGCTACCAAGCAGGTGATGTAAACTTGGACGGCGTTGTCAACGCTTCGGATGTAGGACTTACAAAGCTTAACGCCAATGCAGCCGCAACGGGGCATGTCTTACGAACCAGCGGCGCGACGTCCACCGTTCTAACATCGCATGTGCCTGGCAATTGAATATTCAAAACGACTTATGAAATCAACACTGTTTGCAATTTTTCTTCTTTGGTCACTTTATGCTTTTTGCCAATCAGCACCGGTGGAATCACAAATTTTTAATGCGGGTTCGACGGCAACCACGTCGAAGGTAGGGGTGCGGATACGCGCCAAATCTGGAACGGTGCAATACTTTGGGGTGACCTTCTACTTGCTTTATCAAAGTGCCAACGCATCGATTATTTCACTGGACGACAATAAATTGGTTTCAACCTTTGGATGGGGGACAAGCGGGAGGACATATAACCTTGCCAATTCTGTTAACTTAACTGTGAACAATATATCGTACGACAAGCGGTTGGTTTATGCAAACGTTGATGAAACCAGCGGCTCCAACGTCGTGACCTTAACTACTGCGTGGGATACACTATTGTACGTAAATTATTCCAACCTGCAGGCTTCTTATCCACAAGGCGGCTTCGCTTACGAACAACAGTCGGCTGAAGCCTTGGGCGTTGCGCTAACGGATCCGAATTTTTCCAACATTCCAATTGATGTGACATCACCGGCTCTACCGCTCGGGCCTGGCACTGTCTTACCCGTCACCTTTAGCGGTTTTGAGGTTGGCTGCACTGCGAATGGAACCCTTATCTATTGGCATACAGCTACAGAAGCGAACAACCGGTTTTTTGAAGTCGAAAAAAGCATCGACGGGTTGTCGTGGCGGAGCCTGAACCGTATAACAACCTCTGCTTCTGCAAATTCTACCAAAGATTATCAATGGACAGACGCCGAAAGCGGCAGCGCCTTCTACCGAATTAAGCAAGTTGATTTGAATGGCACGGAGTCTTACACGGCGGTGAAACACACGGACTGTACACCCGCAGGGTTTTCAATCCAGCTCTTCCCTGTACCCACTAGCGACAAACTGACCGTAATAATTAAGTCGGCGCAACAGATAACTGCGGTTGTATCGCTAATTGACAACACAGGACAGAAAGTAATGTTCCGCACCTGCCCATTGAACAAAGGTTCAAATCAAATTACCCTGGATGTGAGTAAGCTGGCCCAAGGACGGTATTACTTGCAAACAACATCTGGTGATTTTAGTACGAAAAAAGCGGTTGTAATTGTGCGGTAAAGGATTGGGGCGTTACGAGACGTCTCAAACAAAAGACACGCGAATCATGCCATCGCTTGAACATTCCGGGACAAGATTCAACGAGCGTCATCAGTTTTACAGCTAGTCGAAACGAACAAAAATTAAGAAAGCTAGTCGATTCAATGGACAACATTCAATAACAGCTTGATGCGTGAGACACCGACACGAACAGTATCTGAGAAATCACACGTAAAGTAAAAAACGTAGTCATCGTTTTGCAACGAGATTCGACCCAAAGTCTTTAGTCGCTTATGAGAAAAATAATAATCCTTTTTGCCCAGATTCTTTCGGTATGTTTTGCAAACGCTCAATTTCCTGCACCATACTGCGGAGAAAGCTTCAGTCCCGTTACATCGATCAACAAAGTTGTTTTTGCCAATCTGACCAACACGATTCCTTCGTTCAGCCCCGGAGCAGCCCATCGCGATTTTACCTCGCTTGTAGCGAACGTAACCCAAGGCAACACCTATACATTATCTGTTTCGGGTTATTCAAATAGTTTACTTGATTACTACCGGGTGTATTTTGATTGGAACCAAAACGGTAATTTCTCCGATGCCGGAGAGCAACTCGACATGGGCCGGTTATTTTCCTCTGGTGCTGATGGTGCGACGCTTTCCTTCAATGTGACCATCCCGTTGAATGCTTTGGGTGGTGTTACACGAATGCGCATTGCAAAACGTAACATTTCTTATCCCTCACCCTGTAACGCAACAGCGTCAGCCGGCCAAGCTCACGACTACACGTTGAACATAACGACGCTGCCGCCTTGTTCGGCACCACTGATCGGCGGAAACGCGGTTAGTGCTGACGCCAGCGTATGCCCAACAACATCCGTACAATTAAGTGTTAACGGCGCTACCGCCGGTTTTAGCGGCGTGTCATTTCAATGGCAATCGTCGCCGGATGGCAGCAACTGGACAGACATTTCTGGAGCGATATCGACCAGCCTTTCAACTTTTCAAAGCAGTGCCACTTATTACCGCCGGCTTATCCAGTGTGCTGCGGGTGGCTCAGCCTCTTCAACCGCCGTGCTGGTTGGCATGAAACCTTTGGCTACTTGTTATTGCGTTCCGTCTCCCACTGTTTGTACTTTCTATTACATGGATTCGGTCGCAGTTGGAAGCCTGGCGAATGTTTCGGCCTGCGGCAGCAGCGGCTATAGCGATTACACAACGACAGCGATATCGCCCTCTTTACAGGCAGGTACCTATCAGTTGCTCACGGTACGCACGGGTGGTAGCGGAAGCAAAGTAGTCAAGGTTTGGATTGACTTTAATCAAAACGGTGTCTTTGAAGACAACGAACAGACCGAAGTGGGACGTCCGGTAGGGGCAGGAGTTGTAAAGAAATGGATTCGCATTCCCTTTAACGCCAAAGGCGGCATTACTCGAATGCGCCTACGTGCCATCTACTCTTATTATGACTGGGTGGGCGCTTGTGGCAATTATAGCACCGGAACAACCGACCAAATAGAAACCGAAGATTACAACGTATCGATTATCCCAAGCTCGACGCCTAATGCCACTTTCGTCTTTTATGTAAAAGCCAATGCCACGGGTGCCAACAACGGGTTAACCTGGGCTGACGCATACACGTCACTCTATAACGCCTTGTCTTCTGCATTGCCGAGCGATACGATTAAAGTCGCCAAAGGAATGTATAAGCCTAGCGGCTCGGCTTTCAGCATGAAAGACAGCGTGGTGGTGTTCGGCGGTTACCCTGACTCTGGGAATCCTACGGAGACAGACCGAAACTGGCGAACCAATCAAACCATCTTAAGCGGCGAATTGGGTGTGCCGGGTTATAGCGGAAACTTCCCGGTTTTGCTGATGGGCAGTTCGTTGTCGTCTGTTACACTTTGGGACGGTTTCATTCTTCAAGAAACCTACGGGTATGGAAGCGGTAGTCGCTCAGGCGCAGTTGTGCTTTCTTTCAACAGCCGCCCGGTATTGCGCAACTTCTTGTTCAGAAATAATTACGCCAGTGAGAGCAACGATGGCACGGCCATTACGGCAATCAACAGCTCGCCTACAGTGATTAATAGCGTCTTTGTCAACAACAACGTTTCATTTCTAACTTATTCAAAAGGTATCGTATACAGTAGCAATGGCAGCCCGGTATTTTACAATTGTGTGTTCGCCAACAACGGCGGTTTCGATTCATCCAGCGCATTGTACCATTCTGGCGGCAACCCGCAAATAGTTAATTGCACCTTTTTCGGAAACGTCTGCGGCTACAGGCCTGAAGGTGCCGTGGTTGTGGGCACCAGCGGCGCCAACATAAGCATTAACAATTCTATCTTCTACGAAAACAGGAACATTAACAAAGATATTTATCAGACCTTTTCACCCGACTCAAGCGAACTGGTTCTTTCAAATTCAACCGCATCAGTACAGAACTGCATTTTTCAAAACTATAAGGGAGGCAATAATGTTCAATTGAGTGTGAATCCCCGCTTTCGGGACACGGCGGATTTAGATGGTCCGGATAATTTGTTTTTTACAGCAGACGATGGGCTGTCGCTCACTAACCCTTGCTCACCGGGCCTTAACGCTGGCAACAACGCACTAGCGAATCTGACTGAACCCGATTTGGCGGGCAGCAACCGCGTTTTCGGAACTGTGGACTTAGGTGCCTACGAGATGCCGGCGACTCGCTCAACACCGTTGAAGACTGTGTATGTGAACAAAGCTGCCACGGGTACAAACGACGGCAGCAGTTGGTCCAATGCATTCACAGACTTGCAAAAAGCCCTGCAGTATTGTGCTGATACCGTTAAGGTAGCCGCTGGTACTTATCCGCCTTCCCAGGCCAATACACGTTCTTTTTTTACGCTGGAAAACAAAAAGGTTTTGTTAGGTGGATATCCGAGTACGGGAAATCCAAGTGACGCAGACCGTGACGCAAGTTTATATCCAACGGTCTTGAGCGGCAAGTTGCCAAATGGATCACAAAGCAGCATCATTATAAAGAGCAAGAACGTCGACAGTACAACGATGATGGATGGCTTTACCGTTCGGGACTGTTCCCCGATACGTCCAGCGTTGGGAAGCCTTTACCTTCTTGACAAGGCTTCACCAACGATTAAAAATTGTCGCATTGCCGGCAATAGCTTCGGCATTGTTTCGCAAAAAGGCAGCGATGCACTCTTCCTTCGCTGCACGCTGGATAGCAATTATTTTGGCGCCACTATTATCATTAGTGCCCGGCCAAGATTTCAAAACTGCAATTTTATCCACAACCGGACTGGTGCGACCTATGACGATAGTTACGACGGTGCAGCGGTGAACAACCGTTATGCTTCACCTGTTTTTGATTCGTGCAGGTTTGCCTATAACACTGCGAGCCATTGGGGCGGTGCCATAATGAACAGCATTAGCCAACCGCAGTTCACGCATTGCATCTTTACAGCCAACACAACAAGTGAATACGGCGGAGACGTTTTTAACGACAGTTCGAACGCACAATTCGACAATTGCACTTTCAACGATACGCTTACAGTGGTAAGCGGCGGTAGTATATTTAATTCGGGAAGCGCACCGGTGTTTCGGTTTTGCCAATTTAAAAACAGCAAGGCGACGGGAGACGGTGGCGTTGTGTTCAATGAATTATCTTCTCCCACTTTTATCTCTTGTGCGTTCTCCAAAACCGGGAACTTTTACAGCCGTTTATACAGTCGCCCTACGTTGATCAATTGCATTGCTGCAATGCCCGCTACAGATGGGACGCCGTTCATGAAGAATGTTAGGACGGTGGCTACACTGACCAATGTAACTTTTGTACGTCAAGGCATACCTGGAGAAGTAAGTCAGAGTGGCGCTCTGGTCTTGAACACTGACAGCTCGCAACTCACGGTTAAAAACAGCATTTTCTGGGGCGGCAAACTGGATACAAAAAGCCCAGCGCCAGATATTGTGAACGACCCCAATACCACATATACTTCCTCTACAACCATTAACAACTCCATTACCCAAGCATACGGAACCAACGGCGTTAACGGCAATCTGGTCGGCATAAATCCGCGGCTGTCTGAGTACAACGACCCTGATGGAAAAGACAACGAGTTTTTTACGCCCGATGATGGTTTAACCCTTAGTGCTCGTTCTCCAGCTATAGATGCGGGAAGCACAAATGCAAACAACCAACCAGTAGATATATTGAATCAGAACCGCGTTTATGGCAATGGGATTGACATCGGCGCGTACGAAAGACAATCGCCAGCCGGTGGGTTTTCAAAAACAGTTTACGTTAACCCGTCTTCCACCGGTAATGGCGACGGTTCATCGTGGGCCAATGCCTACACATCACTGTGGCCAGCCATCGAAAATATTTGCGCCGACACGGTGAAGGTAGCGAGCGGGGTTTACAAGCCGGCCGTTTTCGATCGTGACAGCTCTTTTCTTTTGCAACACAATAAAACTTATTTGGGTGGTTATCCATCAACCGGCAGTCCCGCGGATATCGAACGAAATCCGACGCTTTATCCAACGGTTTTGAGTGGCAATATCGGTTCGCCAGCTGATTCTTCCGACAATACAAAACACGTTCTGCTAATAAACAATGCAGATACATTGGTAACGCTTGACGGCTTTGTTATACAAGACGGGCTTGCAAATGTTGGCCAGTTGCTGACACAGGTAGGGGGCGGGGGTATTTTGGCCGTCGGTTCGAAGGTGAAAGTTTTGAATTGCGTTTTGCAAAAAAATACGGCGGTAGCCGGTGGCGGCATGATGATCAGCGCCTCCGACTACTTTAAAATCAGCCGTACAGTGGTTCGCGCCAACAGGTCAACAGGTCGCGGCGGCGGTTTGTATTTGTTTTCCATGACGGGAAATGTCCAGGGCGTTGTTGAAAATTCAGTTATGGCGGCGAACTACGCGGGTGCACACGGCGGCGGTATCTTTGGCAGCGGCAGCAATGGTTTTTACACCGCCGGCATTAATTACAACAACGTAATTTTTTACAGCAATACTGCAGCCTTTCAAGGCGGTGGAATGTACACTGACGCACCCTATAAAACATACGTTACCAATTGCACCTTCGTGCGAAATCACGCGGCGGTCGCAAGTGGAGCCGGGCTGTACAACCGAATTGTTTATCAACAAGATCAAGGCTTTCCGCAGATTTATAATTGTGTTTTCAAATCCAATTCGCTAGCCGTTAACAGCACCGATGAAACATACATGGGGTCTGATATCGCCGAAGAAAATTGTCCGGCTTTTAATTGTTACCGTTCCAACATTCGTTACAACCGGGTACAATCTTTTGTGAATTATTTCGACATGAACAACGTGTATGTGTCACCGCGCTTTAAAAACGAACTCAATCCTGAGGGACCAGATAATCAATGGCTAACCGATGATGATGGCTTGCAACTATCACCAACCTCTTTGCTTGTAGACGCAGGCGATCTGTCCTCTGTCGCAGCAATACCGTTCGACGCTTTACGGAATAAGCGGGTTAATGGGCCTAAGCCTGATTTGGGCGCCTATGAATCAACTGGCCCTGCGTGTGGCGGAAAGGTTTTTACCGCAAGTGAATCAGGCAATTCCTTCCAGTGGCAAGTCAATGAAGGCAATGGGTTTATCAACATTCAAAACGACGCTGTTTATGGCGGTGCCCAAACTGGTTCTTTAACATTGACAGGTGCTCCTACCAGCTGGTATGGTTATACGTACCGTTGCGTCGTAACAAATGCAAATGGCACCGCATACAGCAAGACTGACTTGTTGACCTTTGAGGCGGTTTGGACCGGTGGTACTTCGAATGCTTGGAATGATCCCGCGAATTGGAATTGCGGCAAAGTGCCCGACGGAAATACCGACGTGTATGTTTTTGCGGGTACATCGAATTACCCGTTTGTAAACATCAATGCCATTTGCCGAACCGTCTCGGTGCAGGAAGGCGCAAGTCTAACGATTGGTTCGGGATATACGTTAACTACAACACATTAATTGTTCGCGGTAAACACATTCACAAAATGGCCTAAGTCTCATAAGTTGGCGTGCAAGCACCAAAATAGGAGGTGCAGACCGAAATTTTTTTAACGGCAATTCGCTTGTAAAAAGAGAGAAGGTTGTCAAGCAGGTCTTGATTTCAGCGCACAACGTATCAAAACATTAATCCTACTGGAAAGCTTAATTAGATACGAATCATTGCTTTTGTCATCAACAAACGCCTATTTACTTCGACTTCCACTACATTCGTTTCCTCACTCACCGTTATGAATAAAAACATTCTTTGGACACTCCTCGTTCTTTTCCTCTTTACCCGTTGCAGCAAAGGCAACAACACCGATCCGTTGGCAACCGGTGAAAAAATAGAACAGCCCAAAAAAGTGACCCTAAATTTTTACAGCCAAAACACGCTGCTAAAAAAATGGATTTACGAACTGGATTCCGCTGATCTTACAAGTCCGGTTGGCGTCATTTACTGGACGGATACTACCTATTATCCGGGAGCCGACACCTATTTTTACAAAGTACGGCAGGCATATGTTTATAACCCAGCCGCAGGCCTGTTCAACAGTTTTGAATCCCGCAATTACCGCTCAGGGTATGTCTATCACGACGTCAACCAATTCGTGTTGCAGGAATCCCCGGTCAACAATTTTAAACTAAGCACGTTGTACACCAGCGGTTCGACAAGGCTTGGCTATACTTCGGTTTTGAAGCTTTACAGCGATTTTCAACAACAAAAGGTCTCGCTCTCGTATCAAAACGATTTGTTCGTCACGCAGCGAGGCGATACCAAATACGCGGAAATCTATTACGCCAACTACGGGCCACACAACTATTTTAATTTCAACAAAGACAGCATTTATCTACAGGAAGCGGTGAGACCTGGCACGGGTTTTACGAACGAGACGCCCCAGATGCGCTATTATTATTACTACACTAAAGAGATTCCCTGGTACTCCCCAAAGATCGAAGACCGTAGTGTTTTTTATACCCGTTCGCCCTATTTGTGCGACAGCTTCGTGCTTAGAAATGGTGATTATGTTTATCCGACCCCAACATCGTTTGGCATCTTTACATCCGCACTCGAACGGAAAGTTGTTTACCAATACACGAAAGATACCACAGCCATTAAGTCCTTTATTGACGCGGTCAATCCCATTGCGAAAGATCCCCTTTGGTTTTATATAACTGCCAACGCCAACACCTTTGCCACCTATAGCGTTCGCGAAGGCGGCAATTACACAGACCTCTATAACTGGATGTCGTCGCGGTCAACGGATTCGGTTTTTCTGATGACAGGAGGAAGGCGGGTGTTTAAGCAAGCCGCTACGACCACCAATACCGTTGAGCGGGACGCAAAGGGACGCATTAGCAAAATCACCAACAAAACCGACAACAGCACGAGCTATAAGACACTTGAGCTGTCGTATTAATAAAGCCGTTACCCTCGAACGGTTACGAGCGGAATGACAATAACTGTGTCCGTCGTCAATCTGATGTTACAGCAACCAAATTGGGTCGCAAAACGTTTCGGCTCGGGCCCTAAAAAAATGAGAGGCGTAAGGTCTACTGCTTATACCAAGAATTCAGTTTGAGTTGTCCATTGGTAAGTTGGATCGTTTCGCTTCGTGCGGTGGTATCCTTTACGGACACTTGAAAACTCGCCGTGAGTTTTCGTGCTGACGTGTCAAAGCTTGTTATGGTAAAGCTGCCGGAAGTGGCGAAATATCCGTGGTCGTTGTCGTTGAGGTTGTAGCGGCAACTTATCTCAGGATTTCCACAATAAGAATAAGGGGGTAGAGACGGGCGTACCGGGTAAGTACCCGCCTTTAGCGTCATTGGAATTTCAAAGATGAGGCACTGGCGGGCAGTGGTGGAACCGCCAAGAATGGAAGGCACTTCGATTCGCAAGCCGAACGGCACACCATTGACCAAGCAGTTGACGACTGCTTCCGTTTCAGTGGTTTTCCACCTCGTGGTCGCAAGGCCCGTTACGGTGCAACTGGCCGGGTTGCCTGCCGGCGAAACGGTGTCGCGTCTTAACTCGATGTCCGTGATGGTCTTCGTGGCAAACACACGTTTTTTCCGGTCGGCTGAATAGCCGGTAAAATTGATGACTGCACTCACTTTACCGGACGTCGTATCGAACTTCAATACTTGAAACGTCCCGCCCGCGTCCTGGGCGTTTTGATTGGAACTGTAAGCGACGTCTTGCGAAAGTTCAGCGACCGCTTCGATACCCAGCGGCAGGAGAGGGTAGGTTTTGAGGGGCGAAAGGCTATCAATCTGAATGCCGGCCAGAAGACGTGCTTTTTGATCCTCGGCTATCAGGTAAAGCCGTTTCATTTTAGGAAGATAGGTAGCGTGGTAGGAATACGGTTCCCACACCGTTCCGTCAATGGTTGCACTAAAACTTCCGGGTGAGTTTGCAGGCGCAGGGATTTCTTCTTTTTTGCAGCGGCTTGTTGCAACGAGCAAAACGAGAAGCAGGAAAACGGTTGATAGCGTGTATTTCATGGCAGCATTAATTCGCAATGTTTGTGGTGGTGATTTTCAAATATAGCTGCGCTTTTGGAAACCAATGATACAGACGGCCAATAACTTTTATGTTGTTGTATTGCCTTTAGCAAATCCGTCTTACAAATAATGCTACGTAAATGAATTTAGCCGCAGGATTCGGCGGAGTAAGCGTTGCACGTACAATTAATCATATAGTTATACAGAAGCCGATTACCTTATGAGTACTACACTTCCCTTTGCCGTTTTCGTTTCTTCGCCTTCAAACTGATAGCTACAAATCCAAACAAACACGCCTGTTGCCTGTGGGATGTCTCCAATCTTTCCATTCCATCCCTTTTTCAAATCAGTAGTTTGAAAAACAACTTGCCCCCAGCGGTTATAGATCGTAAACCGGTAGTTTTTAACCACACCGGTAAGAACAGGGTGGAAGTCATCATTTTTTCCGTCGCCATTTGGTGTAAATCCGGTTGGAACAAAAAAACTCGCGATGCAATTCTTGACCGATACTGAGATAGAATCAGTGCCCCTACAACCGTTGTTGTCCTGAACCCGCAACCAATAAATGCCCGGCTGACTAATGGTAAGGGATGGTGTGCTGGCACCCGTACTCCATGCGTAGTTTGGGTAATTTGTAAGTGGCTTTAATTCCAGCTTTTCGCCCAAACAAAACGCCGTATCGGAAGCAATGAAATTTTTTGGCGACGGGTAAATTGTTGTAATCACCGTCGTGTCACTTGCCGTGCAGTTGTTATTGTCCGTTACGCGAACGGAGTATGTTCCAATCGTTGTCGCTGTAAAGCTTCTTGCCGTGCTTCCGTCTTGCCATAAGTAGGCTGCAAACGCACCGGCATCAAGCACGCTGATCTCACCCTCGCAAAGTGTGGGATTCTTATTCAATTGCACCTGTGGTCGCGGGAACATCTGCAAGATTTGCAGTGTATCGGAACTCCGACACCCGTCAATTGTTGTCCCCGTCACGGAATACGTGCCGGTTGATTTCACGAGGAGTGTTTGCCCTACAGCGCCTGTATTCCAATGATAGGTGGAAAAGCCAACGCCAGCGTCGAGCGTTAGGCTATCGCCAGAACATAAACTAACGTCCGGGCCAAATGATATCGGCGGGGATTTGCGAACCGTAATGCGCACCGTGTCGTTCGCAAAACAACCCGGTCCGTTTCCTGCTTTGACGAAATACGTTGTGTCGACAGAAGGATTCACCACGACACTTGCTCCTGTAATGGACGAGATGTTGTAAGCAGGCGACCACGAATAGCTTAGAAATCCTGCGGGAGCGTCGAGGTGTATTGTGTCGGTGTTGCACTTTGTTCGGTCGGGGCCAATGTCAATCGTTGCTCCACTGACCCTTAGTGAGTCATGAATTACATTGCCGCAACCATCGGTAAGCGTCACATAATACAAACCGGGCTGCGTTACGGTGAAGGTTGAGTCGGTTGAACCGTCCTGCCACAGATAAGTATTAAACCACGGTCCCGGATGCAAGGTGAACGGGGGATTGCAGGTGTTAACGTTTGCCGACAATTTCAGATTTGGCGGCAGTAGCGTAACGTTCAGCGAATCCTGCGTGACCGTGCAAGTTCCTGCGTATGCATATAGTTTTAAAGTAGTCGGCCGGGTCAGTTGATTCGTAAAGGCTATGGAAACAGTGGAATCGTTCAACGTGCTGAGGGTGCCATACTTAGACGAGTCAAGCAGCCACGTGACGGGTGCAGACTGGTTTATTCGGTGAGCAACGTATTGCCGTACCGGCCCATTGAAACAGATTGTGTCTTTTCCCGTAATTTTTATTGAGGCCTGTCCGCTCGACGGTGGTGCGGCAACGGGTTCGCACACGTACTGACTGGTTACGGGAATGGCCGTGCTGGTAAATTGCAACGGGGAGAGCACGGCTTCGTTGTCTTTTACGGATTGCCACTGCATCGTTCCGGACAATACGGACCACGGCACCACTTTGACAAACGACGTGTCGGTACCCAAACAAGGAAGCATGCCCGCGTCGTTATCTTCGGCTTGAATGATTTCAATGCTTCCGTTTGCCGCGGCCGTCGCATTCATCGTGCTGAGCACACACAGGGAGCGGTTTAGCCCACTCTGCGCCACGGCGTAGCGTAGGTCGATATAGGTATTGGGGTAAGGCGTTTTTTGCTCACGGATTTTGTTCTGCAGACTGTCAACCGCGTACCAATAAAACGTTCGTGAATCATAATTCGCGCAAACAATGTGCGTTTGCCCGTTTGGCAGGACGCTGATCTTTGACCAATAGGTTATAGTCGGCTGGGCTACCGAGAAAGCGGTGGCTTTGTCAATCGATAAATCCGGACGCAAAAGAAGTTTAAAGAAGTAGCCCGTCTGCTGGCTAAAGTTTGAGAAGACGCCAAACAACGCAAATCCACCATTGGCAAGCTGTTCGGCGTAGAAGTGAATTTTAGGGTGCGTGCCCAGTATGCCGTAATTGGTAATGAACTCTGAATAATTGTAGCCTTTTGTAACAAGTGTCGCGCCGGTATTGTAATCCAGTTGTATCGCAAAAAACGATTTGTTGTAGAGAAAGGAATTTTGGAATAAACTCTTAAATCCAAAAACAAAAATTTTATCGTTTGCAACAAAGGCCACCGACGGCAATTGCGTTTGGTTATCGGTCCCGTAAAATGTTTTGCTCCATACGAGATTGCCTGCACTGTCTACCCGGCACACCACCGTATACTGCACGGAATTAACGCCGTAAAAACTGATGATAGCATCGTTGTTTTTGCCTTCCTTAATTGAGTAAGGCATTAAAAAACGATGTGGGACTGAGGCCGTCATCGACAAGTTCTTGCTCCAGACAACATCACCTTGACAGGTAAACTTTATTAAAAGCATGTCCGAGTTGGTTGGCGCCGTGTTGTACTGCGAATCGCCCACAAAAACGAGGCTCCCGTCGCTCATTTCGGTGAGTTCGTATTCATCTAAGCGAATGCTGACCACAATTTTCTTTGCCCATAACTGTTCTCCCCTGGCGTTTACTTTCATAATAAGCAAGTCCGCACCGTCCTCCGTTGACCCCCATTTACCCACAATAACCGTCGAATTGTCGCGGGTGTGGATATATTTCCGACTCTCGAAAAACCTTGCTGTCGACGTGTGTTTTATTTTGTAGCTGCTGGACAGCGTTTGCGTTTGGCAGAAGCCTGCACAGCAAATTGAAAGGAAGAGAACAATAAATAAGAGCAATTGAAAAAGACGGTAACGACGCATTGATCAGTCAGTATTTGGCCACGAAAAGAATACGAACGGCTGCTGACTACCGATCACATGATGGTCGACACAGCTTGATAATGGCACCAAAATAAGAGTTTCTCGCTTTTTGGCCTACGGTAAAACGAAAGACAAACTGGTAACCATTTATGGAAAAATTCTATACGGTGCTAAAAAGCCTGTTTTTAGGCAGTCTATTTAAAATACTTTGTAATTCCGAAGCTCCCACAGGTAATCAAAATACTGTGGCAGTCCGTGCGGGTAGGCCATCTGTTTGATGATGCCAATATCTTTTGCAAAATAAAAATCGTAGATGTAGAAATCTTTAAACCCGCTTAGGGCCGGCTCGTAAATCTGCATGGCGACTTGCGCCCAGATCACGTTTTGATAAGTAACGCCGTTTACCACTTCGCTTGTGTTAACTGTCAGCTGCCGGGTCTGATAGCGGTGCTGGAATTGCGCTCCGCCTGACCAAACGGTGTATGGGGTACTGTTCCAGACGCTCCCAGCGGGCATGTTGTCTTTTAATACAATAACTTCTGTTCCCTTTGGGTTGGTGCTGTCTGCATAAAAGTCAAGATAGCTGTTAGCAATGTCGTCCAAATAGAGGTAGTAATCGTTTCCCACTTTGGCAAAGTTCAAGGTATCGTTAAACCAACGTTGAGAGAACATCGACGTTCTTGTATAGGTTTTGCCATTATAAGAAAAAGTAGAACGGTTTCTAAGTTCAAGGCTGTCGGGCTGAACGGATCCCGAGTTATCTGTCCAGTTGTAGCTCCACCAGCTGTTTAACGTAAGCGGCAGATACGTTCCTGTTCCCGTCGGTGGTGGCGGGGTAGATGCAACCGTAACGCTAAACGTACAAGTTGAACTGCCGGCTGTGACGGTAAAGGATGTGTTGCCCGCCGCTGCTGGCGTGCCTGAACCGTTTAAAACCACTGTTTGTGCGCCGGTTGTTGAAAATGAACCCGTGCGGGAAAACGACACACCGTTGGCGGTATTGGTGGAGATGGTATACGACCCGGGGACCGTGACGTTCACACCAAAGGTTACCGTGTTTGAACTGCCTAACGCCGTACCCGCCTGGTACGTCCCCTGGACGCTGAAATTGCCGCAACCGTTGGGTGAACCCGCCAGCGTAAACGTCGCCGCTGACGGCGCTCCGGCGGTTACCGTAATGCTGAAGGTGCAGGTTGAACTTCCGGCCGTGACTGTAAAATTATCAGCTTTTGCAGCTTGAGGTTTGCCACTTCCTTGGAGGTAAACGGTTTGTGTTCCCGTTGTGCTAAAAGTGCCTGTACCCGAAAAGGTATAGCCGTTCACGGTATTGGTCGTGATGCTGTAGGTACCGACGGACGTAACGTTTACCTGTACGCCAACCCTATTGGTGGTATTCAGCGTGCTGTCTTTAATGTAATTTCCTTCCGGGGTAACACTGCAACCGCCGCCCGATCCCACGAGCGTAAAGTTTGCCTGACTGCTGGGCGCACCCAAAGGCACAACGGTTATAGCGATACGACAAGTTGTAGCCCCGTACGATACCGTGAAATTAGCCGTGCCTGCAGCAGCAGGTGTTCCTGTGCCTTTTAACCGAACCGTCGTTGTACCGGTACTTGAAAAGGTGCCTGTTGTTTTGAATGAAAAACCGTTCACCGTGTCTGTAGCAATAGTATACGTTCCTGCGGCTTGTACGTTGACACTTACTTCAATAAAGTTGCTGTCGTTTAACGGTTTTGTAGCGGTGTACGTGCCGCTGACTGTTTTCGGAAGACAATCACCGTTAGCGGCTTGCAAAGAGCCTTGTGCGGAAGCTGTATTGAGAGCGGTTATTTCTCGTTGACAGGAATGTAGGAACAAAACAAAAAGCAGCAGCACAATTCCAGTAAGCAGGTATTTCATCAAGTACAAATTTTTGCCAAATTAAGGGTTTTTGCCATTGATATTGACGTGCTGTAAATGAAAGTGAAGGGAATTTGTTGACGTTCAAAACAAACGTGAAGCATGTACGCTACTGTGCGCAAGGCGCACAACAGATAGAGACGGTTAGATCAAACTTAGAACCTTGCTTAACAAAGGCAACATAATTCCTGCCGAAGTATATCAGTTTCCATACTATGAACTAAAACTAGCAACCAACAATGGCTTTGCTTCATTCATGCTGACGTACAAGTGTACAAGACTAGCGACTTCGAACCTTTTAGCTATGGACTTGAAAAAAATAATAGAATTTTCAATCATTATCCCTTGCTGGAAGTTGCAATAATTGCAATACCTGTGAAGCATCGGAGTTCTACGTATGGTGAGAAAGTAAATTTACTAATTGGTTGGATTTCAACTCTTTTGCTTTTGCATTCGTCTAAGAACTGCTAATCTTTCCCCTGGCTTTTACCTGATTCACCGAAGAGTGCCCAGGTGGTCTTAGGGTGAGAGGTAGTTTTGTGTTACAAGCGATCCGCTAAGCACTGAAAAACCAAACAAAACGAGCAACCAAAACAAGCTGTAGCCAATTCCTAAGAAACCCAACTGTAACGAATTGCCCCTTTTGAAAACCGTCCAATCCTAGAAAAGCAAAGGCGCAGGTCCGCCCGATGAAAAAACTAAATCCTGAACCGCCAAACGCCTTGTAAAAATCCCTTCTCCAATGAGAAGGGATTTTTATTTGTGAACGTTCCTGCTGCTGGTGTTCCAATACAGTGAAAAACGAAAATCATGGCTGTCAGATGCTAAAGACGCTTGGTTTCCTTCTTTTTTACCCCCACACCAAACCTTGCTCCCTTAGCTTTGCGATAGCTGAAAAACACACATTGCTTACATGAAGACCGTCTTTGACAAACTGCCGCTCTCGGTACCCGAAGGAAAAAGTGTTACCGTTTCTCTTCCCGAACCCTTTCGTACAATTGATTGCCTGTTTCTTCTTGTGCACAACTCGTTGGGTCAAGTCCTTACGCTAACACTGACAAAAGAAGGCGCAGCGCCCCTCACGCAAAGCTTTAAGCTGACGGCCTTCCCCGCGATCTTGGTCTTTCCTTCCCAAAAGGGGCAGGAACAGCAAGACTACAACAGCGTAACGATTACTTCCTTTCAGGAGCTTGATGGTTCGCTAACCTTTCGCAGTAAAAATCCAGCGCACATCATCAATGCCTACCGGCCGGACTTGTAGCGCAAACGAGGTGTATATTTTTTTACCGGCGAATGATAATTTGCTTGTGTAGGTTTCGTGCAATAAATTCACCCGAACCAATCTTTCAACATGTACTCTTCAGGGTATCCCATGGGAATCATTCTTCTTCTATTAATTGTGATTTTGATTTACCGCAGCTTCGGCAAAGGCAAAAAGGCTGACCATGAGGCTGAGTTTTTGGCAAAATTGGAACAGCAGTACAAAGAGGCCCTTCGCTCCAGCGACAAGCACCGTGCGTTGGAGCTCGGCAGAAATTACTACCGCTACAAACGCAACGGTGAACTTACCGTCTACGACGAGCAAGCCCTTGCAAATGATTTGGCAACGATGAAGTAGTGCGCGGCATATGACCAAACTAATTTCCAAAGTCCAGTATAAAAATTTTGAACCCGGAGAATTCATTGACATACGTAAACGTGACTACGAAGAAACGGTTATGCTCCTTGAAAACTTTCCTTGGGAAAATCAACGCGACAAGATTGTCATTGAATTAACCAATCCTTCTGTAACGATTGAGGGAAAGAACAATGACTATCTAAAGTGCGCCGTTTTTTTCAATCAGAAATACGTCCTCCATTACATGGACGCATCGCAAACGTTGTTTACCAAGAGCTTTCTTCATTTAAGAGACGGTTACGAGTACATCAAAAACTATTTCCTGCAGGCGCAATTTGACACCACTCAATTCAAAAAAGAAAATACGTGGTTGCAACACAATCTGAAGCATTTCGTGACGCAAGACTTCAACTATTTGGTAACGCCCAAATCAATCAAGAATTATCTACTCTCAACAAGCGGCATGAACTTTTGTCTATCGGTATTTTTTGTAATTCTCTTTTTTACAAAGGGCGTTAATTCGATAAATGTCCTCGCACTAATTGTGCTTTTGACGGTTATGTTTTTGGTTGGCGGCGGGTTGCATTTGCTTGTTTTCTTCAATTACTACCGTTATGTAAAAGACAAAATCTTGATCATGTCAAAAGGAAACGACACATTCTATTTTGGCAATGTTGACAACCCTCTTCGGTATGACAAGCGGAACATTCTGCAATACACCACAATCAGAAGCCGCGGTTCACGAAATCAATTTAGTGGTTTTGCAATCGTTGAAATAGCGTTCAAAGACGGCACAGTGCTGAAAATTCCAAATCTGCTTGTTGACTACGCAGCCCTGGAACAAAAGCTATTTGAATACCGAAGGGTTGAGGTGAATAAATTCCCTTGGTTAAGACCATAATGTGGATACGATTACAAATGCTGCGGACGGGGTGCTCAGAAAGTTCAAAATCACGTCGCAATGACCTCCACAAATTCGTCCGCCAAAACACTGGCTGACGTATATATGCACTTTACAGATTGGGCCGACTGTCCCATATCTTTTTGATCATTTCTGCTTTTTGAACTTGTTCCGCTTTGATATATCGCCGAAAGGCCTTCTCTGTTTTATGCCCGCTAATGGCCATTATGAGATTGGTGGGAGTGCCCGCAAGAAACTCGTTCGTGCAAAATGAGCGCCGGCAGGTATGCGAGGTAACCCACGCGTATTTCGGCCTGATCTCCTGGGTCGTTTTATTGCCCCGTTTGTGTACAATCTTAATCGGCTCTGCAATGCCCGCAAGTCGTACAACTTCCTTGATATAATAATTGAAATTTACGTTGCTGACCTGTGGCATCTGCATTTTGTACCGATCAATGAGAATTGTCCTTGCATCTGCACGGAGCGGTACAACGACCGTAGAATGCGTTTTCGCTTGGTTGACATACAGCATACCGTTTCTTACTTCCTCGGGTCGTATATCTGAATAGTCACTAAAGCGAAAGCCCGTTAAACAGCCAAGCACAAAAAGATCGCGGTACTTTTCCAACTGTGTGGTAGCCGACAAGTCCATGTGATAGATGACGGAGAGCTCTTCCCAACTGATGTAAATAGCATCTACTTCTTCCTCCAAAACTTTGTAGCCGGTAAGGTCAATGTGTGGAATCATTTTCTTCCACATCCTGTCTTTTAAAAAGGCTTTGAGATGCTTAATGGTCTTGCCGGCAGTGTTTGCCTTTAATCCTTTTACCAGCGCTTTTCGGCGTACTTGTGGGACTTCGTGCGTTAAGTACTGCACAAAGCTTTCGTAAAAATTTGCGTCGAAGGAGTCAAACGTAATCGCTTCTTTGCGATGGGCTTCAAACAGCTGTAGGTGCGACTTCATCGCATTAATGACGTTGATCGTACACTTTTTTACACTACCTGTTTTGCTTGCCACGTAGTCGTCAATGTGTTGAAAGACATCCAGGCTGTTTGTATGGTTCTTCATCTGTTGCGGCTGCCAGTTGACCCCTAGCGAAAAGTTGTTCTTTAAAAACTTCATAGGGCAAACGACACTCTTCTTGATCGCATAGTCCACCATGTCTTCTGCTCTCCTTAATTTCTGAACTAGTTGCTCTTGAAGTGCAATAGCGTTTCCGTATTCGAAGGGCAGAGTCTCGGAAATTCTGCCCGTTTTCCGGTTCCAAAAATTCGGTGGAATAGAGATTCCAGAATCAACGAGCGTTCGTTGTTCTGCCGAGCGGCAATACTGGATGAAAATGATGGACGTTCCGTCTTTGCGAATAGCGCCTTTTTTAATCACAGGCTTGATTGGCTTGCTCATGATTGTTCTATTTTTATTCTATTAAAGCGCAGTCAGGTAGAATAAAAGTAAAACAGCATCGTTTTCAATATTGTTGTTCTTTATTGAAATTCAATGCTTTAAAATCAAGATAGGTAAAGGTAGGTAAGAATGGGTTTTGCAAGATTGGGCACCTTATTTCCCGTCCAGTCCGCAGAAGAAGGATTACGAAAAAGTAATCCTTCTTTTATTTTACTCCACTTTACAATTAACCGACTGATTTTCAGCTTTTCGCAACAGCGGTGATTTTTTCTGCTTTTTAGCTTTACACAGGTTGACAAAATTTTAATCGAGGAAAAAATCGAGGAAAACATGTTGCCCCTAAAGCTTATTTGCGAACGCAAAAACATCCGTAAGGACGGAACGAGCGTTGTCTTTATCCAATATTGTTACAGCGCAGAAAACCGAACAATACTGAACACAGAAATTGCCGTTCCGCCGGCTTTCTGGAACAAAAAAACCGGTAGCATTTCCAAGGATTTGCCCGCCGGTTACGGTGATTACAAGGAGTTGAACGAGGAGTTGAAACGCCTGTACCGTTTGGCGGAAGACATTGTGGAATTTGCGATCAAAAAAAATCTTCCTGACCGAGGGAAATTTGTCAAAGAAACGTTTTCGCCACGGTTCGATCTAATGACCTTGACCGCTGAAACCGAAGCAGCAAAACTCGTTGCTCTCAATTCTTGTGCGCTCAATCGCGATCTGTTCCATCAGCTTGATGACTATATTCAAAGCAAGGAAAAAAACGTAGCGCCGTCCACGGTCGGTATTTTTCGGCAGATGAAGGAACACCTGTTTGCCTTTCAAACGTTCCGGAAAGAGCCCATTAAATTCGAATCGTTGGATTATGGTTTTTACGAAGCTTTTAAAGACTACCTGACGTTTGAACACGTCCAGGTCCGGCGAAAAGAAGTGATTAAGGGTCTGAAGGTAAACACCGTTGGCAAAACCGTGAAGCAACTGCGGACGTTTGTGAAGGATCGTATTCGTCGCAAAATCATTGCACCCATCGATTTAACCGAGTTTCAAATCTGTGAAGAAGAAGCAGACGCCGTTTATTTAAGCGAAACGGAAATTCAACAAATATTGGACGCGGACCTTTCCGGATCTCCGCATTTGGCCAAATACCGAGATTTGTTCGTCTTTGGTTGTCTTACCGGTCTTCGTTTTTCAGATTTTTCTCAAATTAAAGCCAGTGATGTACGCGACAGAAAATTGTTTAAGAAGCAGGAAAAATCCGAATCGTGGGTCGTTATACCATTAAAACAAGTAGCCTTCCAGATTTTTACCGGACGATTTAAACAGCAAATTCCCCGCATTTCAAACCCGGATTTAAATTATTATATAAAAGAGGTTGGACGGATGGCCGGCATCGATACATCAATTAGTTTTTCGCACAAAAGAGGCGGAAAGACCATTGCAGTAACAAAGCCAAAATACGAGTGGATAACATCGCATACCTGCCGACGTTCCTTTTGCACAAACGAGTTTTTGGCGGGCACACCCGTCCAGTTAATCATGAAAATCAGCGGCCACAAAAAAGAAAAGAGTTTCTACCGTTATATCCGCATTTCGGCTGAAGAAGCTGCCAACAAAATTGAAGAAATATGGCGCGAGCGAGAAAATTCAGTTATCATTGGTAAAAACAGTTCGCGCAAAAGGCAAAGCAGTCATCAACAGTCTCCGAACTGTTCTTAACGACCGGGTTCCAGCAATTTTTGAATGTCGTTGAAAAGAAAATACACTCGTGAACGGATTTTGTAAGGGGTTAGCTTGCCTTGCTTAATCCAGTCGTATATGGTTGGCCGGGATACCTGAAAAAAAGAACATACCTCTTGAATCTTGAAAAGCGGCTTGTACGTAAGGCCCGTAACCTGAAAGCATTCTTCGCCTTTGTTTTCTTTTGTTTGTTTTGATAGCTCTTCGCGAATAATTCCCCGCATTTGGGTCCAAAATTCGCTGGGCTCAAGCGGAATCAAAATTGGTGTTGAATTATTTTTGTCCATGTTCACTATCCTTTGTACACTTTTGCATGTCGGCGAGGCTTTTCATAGTAGACCAAGCAGTCTTGGAACATTCAATCAGCGACTGCAAGTAAAGAATGGCCTTTCTTTCCCAGCAATTATGTATTAGCTGTCGCTTTTGTCGACAGGTCATTCAATTGCATGTATATTTTGCTGCCTACATTTCGTTTGTAAGAAGGTTCATATCTAATGTAACCAAATTCATTCAAATCCTTGAGTCGTTGATGATAGGTTGTAGTGGATAATATTTTTGCAAGCGGCATAATGTCGTGGCTAAAGACCTGCAACGGGATCGCAAATTCGTGCGCTTCCCAAAAATGTAACAACGAAAAATAGAGGCTAATGTGTGTTGTATTGATACGCGGATCCTCTGAAATGGCAGCAAAAAAATTGTAAAAGTGTCTTGATTCTAGCACGACCTGCTGTTTAGCTTAGGGATTGTCCTTTTTTTCGGTTGCGCTTTTGTTTCGGCGCGGCGAAGCCTCCATCGTCATCGGTTGTTTGTTTTTGGGTTTCTTTTTTGGCCTCTTGCGTTGCTGATTGTTCCGGCGACCCCTTCTCCTTCTGTGATGTATTGTATACTCGCTGCATAGAAGCATCGTACACGGTGAGCGATTTGAACCGGGGGTTGGCTTCAATGAACATTTTTTGTTCGCTTCCGTCTTTCACAAAAGTTACTACTTGACGGTTGCCTTTCTCGAGTGATTCGATTAACCTGGTTTTCTCTTTTTCATCGGCCAGCTCTTTTATGGGATGCTTTGCGAGTTCTTTGGCCAAGTCAAAGCCGTAATTCTGGTGGTACTGTTTGAGAAGGTAGTTGCCGGCCTTATCGGTTTCTTTGAAATTCATTTGCACCCAGGCATTGTAGGCTTGCCCTTCTTTGTTGAGCAAATCTTTGTTGACCGCCCGGCCGCTCATTAAGTTATACGCTTCCTTCTGCGTGATGTTGTTTGCCTTGCCAATGAAGAAGGTTTGTTTGAGCATGTCGGGATTGCTTTCGGCTTTTAACGTGAAGTCGTACAGGTCCAGCTACTCCATCAATAGTGCGGATACCTCCATCAGCCGATCCAAACAGTTAGAAGCGGCCATTCCGCCGTCTCAGATTGCAGCCCTTTCTTCCGGCGAGTTCGTGGGCATGGTGGCGGATAACCCTGACCAAAAAATCGAACTAAAATCGTTTCATTGCGAAATATTGAACGACCACGAAGCCCTGAAAAGAGAGCAGGAGGGCTACAAAGAAATTCCTATAGTCAAGAAGCTTGATAGTGCGATTATTCAACGGAGTTATTTGCAGATTAGGCAGGATGTACAAGACATTGTGCAATCCGAGATGGAAATGCTGTTAAACGATCCAAGTGCAAGGCATCTTGTGATAAGAAAATAGAACGAAGTATTCACTGTTAATTAGCAAACGTTAATACGATCATAGACCGAGAACGAGAAAGAAACTTACCGAATACTCATAGTGGATGTGTAGGAAAGTCAACAAATTTTGTTGTCTGACGTTTATCGAATATCGAGAATAAGATTTGTCCTTCTTCGGAAAGTTTACAGAAATTTATTACCTCGTGCCTCTCATCAATTTACAACTAGACCAAAAATTTTATTAGGTGTCTTTTTATTTGGGACGTAGAGAACAAAATGATTAAAAAAACCTTACACTTTCGTTATCAGCTTTAAAGCCACGATTGTTGTATTACCAAAAGTGATTTAAAAGTCATGCGTGTTAGATTTAGCCGTAGACATATAATTCACATGACTTATTAAAGTTTACACGCAAAGAAAGAAGAACCAGTTTGTCGCAGCGCCTACGCTCATGATTATTAAAAATATGATTAACCATATTTGAAAACTGTCCACGAGATAAATGAGTTAAAACATTTCATTCGGCAATTTCACATACTGACGAGTTAAATAAAATCTTGTCAATCTAGCTAGTCTTTATAAGATAATATCATAATTCTAAATCAAGAGGAGGATTTCTCCTTATAAAAATATTTTTTTATTGGGTAAATGGCCGTTAGATTGTTTTTTCAACTAGGTTAGAATATTGTCATTGAAAAAAGTTAGGAGCGTTATTGGTTTAAAATCTAATATCTGAAATCGAATGGGATGACCTTATATAAGTATTCCAATAATGCATTGTCGATGTGAGGGAGACAAAAATTTATTGCCGGTTTTCACCAAGTGAATTGCGATGGTTTCTTCGAGACTGGCAATGTTGTCTAATGCTAAATAAAAATAAATGGCACAAATCGTCGAAATAATTTCAGAAAGTGTATGTCAGTTGGGTGAAGGCCCTGTATGGGATCCATTAACCGAACGTATCTGGTGGGTAGATATCGTCGCAGGAAAACTTCATAGTTTTTTCCCAAACAAAAATGAACACGGTGTTATGAATATTGGACAGATGATAAGCGCTGTTGTTGTAAGGGAATCAGGTGGATTAATAGCAAGTTTACAAGATGGTTTTGCATTTATTGATATCATAACCCAGCACGTCAAATCAATTGGAGATCCAATATTAATTGATAATACCCTCAGATTCAATGATGGAAAATGTGATCCTGCCGGCAGGTTCTGGGCTGGCACGATGGCACTTAATGGAGAAAGTGGGACGGGAGGTCTATATACACTTCAAACTGATTTGTCTGTTTCCTTAAAATTAACCGGGGTATCGTGTTCAAATGGTTTGGCATGGAGCCAAGACAATAAAACACTTTATTATATTGATACTCCTACATCCCAAGTAGTTGCATTCGACTATGATATTCAGGACGGGAGTATAAGAAATAAGAGGACCGTAATTTCTATACCGGAAAGTGAGGGTTTTGGCGATGGGATGACAATCGATAATGAAGGAATGCTTTGGATTGCCTGTTGGGGTGGGTGGCAGGTAACCAGGTGGAATCCGGTTACCGGAATATTACTTGGGCGCATTTCACTACCTGTAAGTAAAGTTACTTCGTGCACGTTTGGAGGCAAAGATCTAAGCGATCTTTATGTAACTTCTGCAAGGCAGGGTCTCAATAATGATGATTTGTCGCAGCAACCAATGGCAGGATCATTATTTGTGATTAAGAATTCAGGCTTTACCGGTCTTAAACCCTTTACTTTTAATGGTTAAGTAATGAGCATCTCGACATTATAATTTGATCTTGTTCTTATATTCTGACGGCGCCATGCGGGTTATTTGTTTGAAGGTTCGGTTAAAATTTGCAAGAGTGTTGAACCCGCATTTAAAACCTACTTCCGAAATACTTGAATCCTCATTACATAGAAGCTTGCATGCATAACCAATACGTATTTCATTCACAAAATTTGAAAATGTTTTTTTTGTGTTGCTTTTAAAATATTTACAAAAAGATGTAGGGGTAATATTAGCTATGGCTGCAATTTTTTCGAGTTTTATTGTTTCAGTGAAATTTTCAAGCACATACTTATAGATTTGATCCATCCTTTTTAAACCAGTTTGATGATAAGAACTCGAATAACCTTCACTGGCAAGACATTTATATTCTCCAGAATTGGATATGATCTGTAAGATACTCAGAATGGTAATTATTCTTTCCAGACCCTTTCCATTTTTCAAAGTATATAAAAGTTTTATCACTTTCTTTTTTGCCGGTCCATGAACTTTAATACCACGCTGCAGGTCTTTTAGCAATTTTCTCAGTTTGGTGAGGTTTGGAGAATTTAGATGTTCTTCAGTAAGCCAATCGGGATTGAAATAAATTACCAGTGCCTGCAGAGCTGCTCCTTGTTCGTTTGAAAAATAAGAAACATGAGGAACGTGCAAGCCTAGAAGGACAAGGTCGCCGTGGGTAAAGTTTTCAATACTATCTCCGATTATTCTCTTTCCATGGCTCTTTATAATATATGCTATTTCGTATGCATTGTGAAAGTGAAATTGATCTTCTAACTGAAGGGTATCTATTTCCTTAACATAGATAGAATCATTTAATAAAGACTTTACATCAAACAATAATGGTTTCATAAAGGCTTAAAATGTTTTCAAATTTAATTTTTTTAAGCATAAAGATCCCTGAAGCCTTCTACCATTGCGAATAGACAAAACAGTTTTTTATGGTTATTCGTCATAAAAAATTTATACGGTTGTCATTTGGAAAATGATAAAATACTTTCAGCATTGGACAAACTGAGTAAAATAATTACGCATCGGCTCTTCTACATTTGTTTAGAAGCAGAGCCGCAAATAATTTGGTTACAATTAATAAACTAACAGTTCAAAAGGCACATGATTGTGTTGAAATATTAAGTCGATTCTAGTTGTTCAAGGGATTTATCCAGAGCCCAACAAATTTGCCAGACGTCTTCAAAAGGAATCCCATTCATCCTATTAATTGAACTCAAATGCTATTAATTCACAGGTTGTAAAATTTTTTACGATAAATTTTTAAACCATGTATTATGAAAGAATTATTTACACTACTTAATTTTTTTTTCTCGTGGCTTGGTTCAAAAAAAATTAGGATGTCTAAAAAAAATCTTTTTGTTTATTTCTTCATTTTAGCACTTTCAACCACGGCTCTGGCTCAGCATTCCGTTACAGGTACGGTCAGGGACTTAAAAGGAGAGCCACTATCAGGAGTTAGCATTAATGTAAAAAATTCCTCTATCGGAACAACATCTGATAAAAACGGCAGTTATTCCATTTCAGTACTTGACCAAAATAGTGCATTGATATTTAGTATGATTGGATTTACTACTCAAGAAATTAATTTGAATGGACGAGCATCTGTTGATCTCACGCTGGCGGGAAAAACGTCAAATCTAAATGAAGTAATCATAACAGGTTATAAGACACAGGACCGGACAACTCTTACTACATCTATCTCAAAACTGGACATAAAGGTTTTGGAAAATATCCCTTTCCAGAACCTTGCAACTGGTATGCAGGGTACTATGGCGGGTGTAGTCGTACAAACAACCAGCGGTCAACCGGGTGCTGCTCCGCGGGTTATAATACGTGGAGGCACGTCCATTAATAATCCTAATGGTTCATCTCCCCTATATATTGTTGATGGAGTGATCCGCGATCTTAATGATCTTTCACCGGATGATGTGGAATCTATTCAGGTTTTGAAGGATGCAGCGGCGACTTCTCTCTATGGTGCCAGAGGGTCGAATGGTGTGGTATTGGTGAAAACGAAATCAGGAAAGCCTGGTAAAACCCAGGTGACTTATAAATATGATTTTGTGAATTCTGAAACCATGCATACTTATGAGTTTCCTTCAGCAAGAGATTACATCGAAACAACCAGAAGAGGATTCATGGCATCAGCTGTATTTGTTCCGATTAGGTTAACTAATCTGGGTCCTACTGTTACCGCTTCAGCAGGCGTAGGGAATGATTTAACAAAGAATACTTTGTGGACACCTCAATACCTTACACCTCAGAATCAGTATAAATTGAACGAAGGCTGGGAGTCAATGACCGATCCATTTGATCCCACCAAAACAATCATTTTTAAGGATACCGATTTTCAACCGTTGTTATATCAAAAAGGGAAGTCACATAATCATTATATATCTGTGTCAGGGGGTAACGATCGAGCAACCTTTAATATGGGCGCTGGATATATGTACGCTCAAGGAGTTATTAAAACAAGCGATTATAACAGAACAACATTTAACCTGAACGGAGATTTGAAAGCGAATGATAAATTATCATTTACAGGCAGGGTGGGATATCAGCGTAGTGGCGATAATCACATTGCCCCTGTTGGAAACAATGCTCTTCAAAGATATACAGCGCTGCCTCACACTGCAAAATATCGTTTTGAAGACGGAACAATTGCACCGGGTTTTAATACTTCCCTGGGCAATCCGGATTATTACCTTCCCATATGGGATAATAAGGGAGATGAATTAACAAATGATAGATTAACGTTGTCCATCGGCTCACACTTTGAGATTTTGCCTGGCCTTTCTTTTGATCCACTTGCGTCATTGTATATTAATACTAGCAATACAAACACTTTTTTACCTCAGTACTATAATGGAACTGCGCTGATCACCACAAGGGTGATGTCCGCTGGTTACAATTCGTTTAGACAAAAACAGGTTGATGCAATATTCAATTACAAAATGCAGTTTCACCGTGAGCACAGTATAAGTGCATTAGCAGGCTTTGCGTATGTTGGAAGTAAAACTTATAATCTCTCCGCTTCAGGGCAGGGTGCCGCAACAGATAATATTCAAACCTTGAATGCTGCAACAACGCGTAATTCAATTAGCAGCGCAGTTAGTGAAAGGCTTATATTATCATACCTGTATAATATTGATTATAATTTCAGGCAAAAGTATCTACTTACAATTAACGGCCGATATGATGGCGCTTCCAATTTAGGTGAAAAGCACCAGTGGGGATTTTTTCCCGGAATATCAGGCGGATGGAATATATACAAGGAAGATTTTTGGAAAGCACTGGCTATTCATGACAAGTTACGTTTGAAGTTAAGAGCAAGTTATGGTGTAAATGGAAATCTCGGACTTCTGGGAGATTACACAGCACAGGGTAGTTATGCTTCAGGAGCAGTTTATGGTGGAGCCTCAGCCATTCAAAATACAGTTTTGCCAAATGCAGATCTAAGATGGGAACAATCGAAAACGCTGGACTTTGGAGCGGATATCGGTATTTTTAATAGTAGGGTTAATATATTATTCGATGTATTCAGAAGGGTAACTGATAATCTTGTAACCACGTTGAATTTGCCGCCGTCCACAGGCTTTGGAAGTATTTTGACAAACTATGGCAGTTTGGAAGGTAAAGGAATTGAGCTGGAATTAAACGGAAGATTTTTTCCGGCATCTTCTGCTTTTCAATGGGAAACGGCTATAACTTTTACAAAAACAAAAAACAAGATATTAAAGTTACCCTTTAACGGCGTGGAAAAAAATAGGGTGGGTGGAGAATTGTTATGGGATGCATCCACAAAATCATATGTATGGAAAGGAGGACTGCAGGAAGGTGGAACCATTGGAGAGTTGTTTGCTTACAAAGCCCTAGGAGTTTACGCGACAGATGCAGATGCAGCCGCTGGTCCCCAGGATCTTGCTTACGTAAATGGAGTTGCCAACAATTTTAAAAGAAGCGGCGGGGATGTTATTTGGCAGGATACAGATGGTAACGGGACCATCGATGCAAGGGACCGCGTATATATCGGCAACATTTATCCTACAATGTTTGGCGGAATACATAATTATTTCACTTATAAAAACATCAGCTTAACCGTACGAATGGATTATACATTAGGCCACAGTATTGAAGATCAGCTTTCCAAAACATTTGATCAAAATGGTGCAGGTGATATAAGTATGACAATTAATATGGTTAAAAATGGATGGAAAAAACAGGGAGATGTTACTACTGTTCCTCAATATATGTGGCTTGACCCAAAGCAAAATATAGGAAGGGGTTCCAGCGCGTATTTTCTAAAAGGTGACTTTCTAGCTTTAAGGGAAATTACGTTGAGTTATACCGTACCAGCAAGCGTGATGAAAAAAGTTGGAATGAATAGTTTGCGGTTAAATCTTACGGGTAACAACCTTCACTATTTTTCGAAAGCAGGCCTTCTCGGAGGCGTGGTTCCAGAGGACGGGGGGGTAGATAACGGACGTTATCCATTATCACGAAATTTTATTTTCGGGGCAAGTCTTTCGTTCTAATTTAATCAATCACTCATCATGAAAAAATTATTTGTAATACTGTCTTTTGCAGGATTTATTTCTATAGCTGTTTCATCGTGCAATAAAAAATTAACAATCGAACCAATAAGCTCTATTACGGCAGCTTCATTCTGGAAAAATGAAAATGATGCGCAGGCGGGCCTAACAGCTATGTATGTCGGACTAAGGTCTCAGGCAGGGCTTTCGGGTTCTTTTCAATACAATAATTATTTTTTGGGGGAGGCTAGAAGTGAGATCATGACTTATGGGACAGCAGGTTCGACAGGCTTCGATATTTATTACCAAAACAGCTTAACTGCTAATAACGCTGGTCCATCATGGGTGGGATATTATTCGATCATAAATGCAGCAAACTTGGTATTAAAATATGTACCCGACATAACGTTTCAGTCAGGTGCTGTTAAAAATAATCTTTTGGCACAAGCTTATACCATGCGTGCATACGTCTATTTCATTATGGTCAGGACCTGGGGCGACCTTATCATAAGGACGGAGCCAATGGAATCATTTAATCCGGAAGAAGTCCAGAAGGAAAGGTCTCCAAAAGAAGAAGTTTTTAAATTAATAAAAGCCGACTTGGAAAAAGCACTTCAGCTTTTTCCAGATAATAGTTTTCCAGCAGGAAGATTTCGCTGGTCAAAACCTGCGTCTAATTCTCTTAAAGCGGAGGTTTATTTATGGACCGGCAAGCTTTTAAACGGGGGCTCGCAAGATTTCACGACTGCCCTCACTGCACTTAATGATGTACAAACTGCTTCCAGCTTGTCGTTACTTCCAAATTTCGCTGATGTATTTGACTATAATAAAAAGGGAAACAATGAAATCATAATGAGTATAAGATTGGCTGATGGAGAGGGTGTACAAGGATATACAGGCCTTATGTATGGCTTCATTGTTCCCGCCTGTACACCCCAGGCCACCAAGGATCTGCTAGGGATAACAACAGGTACTAATTCAAACCATGCCTGGCAATTATCTCCAGCGGCAAGGAATGCATTTACGAATGATGATCTGAGGAAAGCTGCAACATACGTGGATCTGTATACGTATAATTCTTCGTGTGCACAAACAGGATATCTAGCGACAATTACATTAAAATTCAGGGGAACAGTAATTGGCGGGGTCAGGTGGTTTTATGATGATATTATTCTTTATAGGTATGCAGATATTTTATTATTGAAGGCTGAGGCAAAAAATGCTTTAGGCCAGGATCCAACACCGGAAATGAACATGGTCAGGCAAAGAGCGTACGGTTCAAATTTTTCTGCCCATTCTTTTGTAAATGGAACAAAGAATCAGAATGACGATGCTATTTTGAAAGAAAGATTATTGGAGCTAATGGTCGAGGGTAAGCGTTGGTGGGACCTTGTTCGTTTTGGGAAAGCATTTCAGTTAGTTCCATCGCTACAGAGTAGGGCAGGGCAGGATTACTTACTCTTGTTTCCCATATCAAATGCAGTGCTGGCAGTGGAAACTAAAGTCAAACAGAATCCGGGTTATTAAAATGATGAAAAAAAATTCAGAGTTGTTTTTATCGAATAAAGCCGCCCAATAATATATTAATTATTTGAATACAATTCAGTTCAATCGTGTCATTAGGTTTGCGACTGTGTTACATTAAGATATTTGATGAAGGGATTAAAGAAACGTTCAAAATAGTATTGACTATTGGTAAATTTCGTAGTGTTTATGGCATCTTAGGCTTTTAATTTTACGTTAGCCTTACAAGCATTATTCCGGCGCAGATTTTTTAAAAATTGAGAAATCATTTTCCCGGATTATTTTTTTTCATTAAAACATAAAAAATGAATTCCTGGCCGAAATCATCGGGCATATTAAAAGATAATGAACAGTGGATACCGGGAGGGGTTGTATCGCTGAACCGTAAATCGGATCCCAATATTTGTTTTACTAAAGGAAAAGGGAGCCACGTTTGGGATATAGACGGGAATGAATATATTGATTACCAGTCGGGGTTTGCGGCTGCATTTCTTGGGCACAATGATCCGGACGTTAATGCTGCGGTAAGCAATGCTATCGTTGATAATAGAATTTTGATGGGGGCCGGCCCTACAGATAATGAAGGAAAATTTGCCGAACTATTTTGTAAATGCGTTCCATCCGTTGAAAAAATTCAAATTACAACAACCGGTTCCGAAGCTACTTACCATGCGATAAGAATTGCCCGTGCTGTAACACGCCGTGATCACATCATAATAATACAGGGTGGGTACAACGGATGGCACAATGATGTGGCAGCAAATGTCATCAGTACAATCAATGATGTTGGGCCAAGGGTAAGCCCTGGCGAATACCCTTTTGATTCACTGTCTGCCGGAATACCAAATGTTCATAAATCATTGGTCCATATTATCAATTTCAATGATCCGGATTCTGTGCTTTATGTGATAAAACGGTACCCCGTTGCATGTATAATACTGGAACCCATCCTGCAAAATATTGGAATCGTTAAACCAGCCGAAGGTTATCTTGAATGGTTAAGGAAAACAGCAGATGAAAATAATTTTCTTCTCATTTTCGATGAGGTTAAGACAGGGTTCCGGCATGCATTGGGAGGATATCAGAGTCTTTGCGGAGTAACTCCAGACCTCAGTTCATTTGGAAAGGCAATAGCAAATGGATATCCGATGGGGGTTATTGGCGGCAAAAAAATGTACATGGATTACTTTATACATCCTGATAAGGAATACCGTGCACTCATCGCCGGCACTTTCAATGCACATCCCATCACAACAGTCGCAGCTTTAGCCTGTCTTGAAAAACTTTCATCAACTGAGTTTGGGGTTTATGAACATGTGGAAAAGCTGGGAGCCATGTTAGATAAAGGATTTAATGAAATTTTTCAAAAATTAGATACACCCTTTTTTATTGCACGCCAGGGGTCTGCTTTCTGTGTGTACTTTATGGATCATGCTCCGTTGGATTTTCATGATATTGCTCTGAATAATAATTTTTTACTCGATAAGGAATACCGCATTAATTTGATCCAAAGAGGGATTTATCAATTCCCGTTACCTATTAAGCAGGGAAGCATTTCATTTGCCCACTCAGTTTTGGATATTGAAAAGACATTGGAACAAACAAAAGAGGTTGTATCCATTTTAAATGGAAAAATCTAACAAAAATGAAGATCACTTCTATAGAAACATTTGTCTGCAACGCCAGGATGCGCAACTGGATTTTTGTAAAAGTAGTGACAGACCAACCGGGATTGTGGGGCTGGGGTGAAGCAACGCTGGAATGGCATACCCGGTCGGTTATTGGGGCAATTGAAGATATCTCGGAGTTAATTGTTGGTGAAGACCCTACCCGGATCGAGTATATCTGGCAAATGATGTATCGGCAGCATTTCTGGCATGGCAATAATGTTGTACGCGGCACGGCTATGAGTGGTATTGATATCGCCTTATGGGATATTGCCGGAAAGATTCATAATGTACCCTGTCATCAGCTATGGGGCGGTCGGGTGAGGGATTATATAAGATTGTACTGTCACCTTGGTGGCGGTAAGATGGAAGACTTTTATCAAACGCAGGCCGACGATGCAAATCGGTTTGCAGAACTTGCTTTGTCTGCTGTGGAAGAAGGATTCACTGCCTTTAAATCCATGGCGGTACCCGGCACAATGCCACTTGAAGGGCTTCGTCCGGTGAAATATGCTGAGGCATGTGTGAAAGCCATGCGTGAAGCTGTAGGAGATGATATTGATATTATGGTTGATTGCCATGCAAGACCGTCACCTGCCATGGGCCTTCAATTTGCCAAAGCGCTTGAACCTTATGGATTGTATTTTTTTGAGGAGCCTTGCTGGCCGGAAGTTATGGATGATATTGCTCAGATCCAGCGGTCGGTTAAAACTCCCATTGCCACGGGAGAACGGTTGGTTGGCATTCATGCTTTTCGTGAAGTATTCGAGAAAAGAGCTGCAAGTGTGATTCAGCCAGATATTACCCATTGTGGTGGTTTAAGTGAGGTAAGGCGTATAGCAGCAATGGCAGAAGCCTACCGGGTATCCGTTGCACCCCATAACCCCCAGGGGCCGGTAAGTACGGCTGCTTCAATTGAATTTGGATTTTCTTCGACGTCTTATGTTATTTGTGAGAATGTACATAATGATGTTCCCTGGCGTAGCGATGTGGTTACAGAAAGTTATTCTGTAGAAAAGAAAGGAAGAAAAGTTGGACCTAATGTAAAGCCAGGCATAGGTATCGAAATAAATGAAAAGGAGGTAAAAAAACATCCATTCCAACAAGAAGTTTTACAGCGGATATTTTATGAGGATGGAAGTGTGGGTGATTGGTAATTGTAAATAATTCTTGATGGAAAAATTATTTGTAAATAAAATGGTAGTGATTAGCGGCGGTATGGGTGATATTGGGCGTGCTATGGCAATTGAATTTGCAAAACACGGGTCAAATATTGCGCTTTGTGACTTAAAGCCTGATCATGCTGCTACAGAATTTCTGGATTCTCTTAAACAATATAATGTTTCATGCACCTATGCCCAGGTGGACGTGACTGATGCTGCGTCAGTTAAAGAGTGGATAGATGCTGTAGAACTAAAACAGGGAATCCCGGAAATTATAATTGCAAATGCAGCAACGGTAACCCTCGCTTCTTTGTATGAAATCACTCCCGAGGAATGGAACAGGGAATTGCGGGTTAACCTTGATGGTGCATTTCATATAACACAGATCGGCACTGCAAAGTTGCTGCAACATAAACTACCTGGCAGGGTTGTATTTATAGGAAGTTGGGCCGGATATACGCCGCATCCTCATATCCCTGCCTATTGTGTTTCCAAAGCCGCAATGCGGATGTTATGTAAATGCATGGCACTTGAACTCGCTCCCCATAATATTCTCGTGAATGAACTTGCTCTCGGATATGTTGCGGCCGGTTTATCCGGAAACATATGGAAACAAGACTTGGAATTGGAAGAGAAAGCCCGATCCAGGGTACCTGTTCAAAAAGTTATGAGCGCTGAACAGGTGGCATTACAGGTAATTCAATTGTGTCATCCTGGAAATGAACACATGACCGGCAGCACAATTTTAATGGATGGCGGACTATCACTACTGTCTTAATAATATAAATACATGGTGCTACCTTCAATACAACATCCTTCTTTCTCAGGGCTTATTGGAATATCAAGTGCAGACATAACTCCGCCGGTGGAAATATATTCGAGGAACTGGGGTGCCTCAGAATATGATGTTGCAGAAGGTGTTCATAGTCCCCTTATACTTGTTTGCAATACTTTTCAATCTTCAAAAAATGATAAGCCTCTTGCTCTAATTTCTCTTGATTTGGGATTTTTTAAGGATTCAGAAGATGAATTATTTCTTCGCAGTGGCGTTTTACAAGCTCTGTCAATGTATCCGGCACAACTAATGATATGCTTCTCCCATACGCATGCCGGCCCGGGGCTAACAAGGTCGGACATAGCGAAACCTGGAGGTGATCTTATAACGCCATACTTAGAACAGGTACAGGAAAAAATTATCGTTGCAATTCAAAAAGCATTAGCAGAAGCGGTTCCTGCAACACTTAGCTGGCAATATGGCAAATGTAATCTTGCAAAGAACAGGGACCTGTTCGAAAAGGAAAAAAACCGGTTTGTTGTTGGTTTCAACCCTCGTAAAAACAGTGATGAAACACTGCTTGTAGGAAGGATCACAAACGATGAAAATATAATATTGGGAACGATAGTGAATTATGCCTGTCATCCGACAACACTTGCATGGGAAAACCGTTTGCTGTCTCCCGATTACGTGGGAGCCATGCGGCAAAAGGTCCAATCAGAAACGGACGCCCCTTGTTTGTTCCTGCAGGGAGCATCAGGAGAGTTAGCTCCAGCCGAGCAATATACGGGTGATGTAAAAGTTGCAGAGAAACATGGCCGTCAGATTGGCTATTCGGTATTAGCTGTACTGGAATCTATGATGGGTCACAACAAACAATTATGCTTTGAGAGGGTAGTAGAGTCTGGCGCACCATTGGCGGTGTGGAAGCAACGTGATTTTTCGCCTTCAAAAGCAATCTCAGGACAAATAACCTATATAACGATACCTCTTAAATCATTGCCATCACTTGCTGAAATAGATCAACAACTAAATGATTGCAGTGACCGTGTGTTGCAGGAAAGATTGTGGAGAAAACGAAATGTCAGAAAAAGTGTTGGCGACGGTGAAAACGCCTCTATGCCACTCTGGGTATGGCGGCTTGGCGATTCCCTATTATTCGGACAATCAAATGAGACTTATTCTGATTTTCAACAGCAGTTGCGCAAGGAATTTTATCCGGACGCTGTAGCTGTAATGAATGTTGTTAACGGGCACATTGGATACTTACCACCAGCTGACCTTTACGATAAGGATATTTACCAGGTATGGCAGTCACCCTTTAAAGAAGGGTCCCTCGAACTGTTAACCGAAATGGCTATTGATGCTGCAAAAAAAATCAGGAAATGAAATTAGACCTTACATTTTTGGACGCAGCGATCTTTTTGCTGTATATTATTTTAGTCTTTGTCGTGGGTATCTATACTTCACGAGGAGTAAAACGGACAAAGCGGGATTATTTCCTGGCAGGCGATAAACTTCCATGGTGGATGATCGGTGGAAGCATCATTGCAGCAAATATCAGCAGTCATCATCTTGTGGGTGCCATGGGTGTAGCATACAACAGGGGATTTGTTGCTATTGCCATGGAATGGGGTGCAATTCTCATTGGATTCAATGCCTTGTTATGGATTTTTCTTCCCTTTTATATCCGGAACGGATTTTATACAATGCCGGAATTTTTACAGAAGCGGTTCGGTGCAGGTGCAAGAATGACGTATTCGGTATTGGTGCTGTTAACCTACATACTTGTAGAGATAGGTGCTGTGCTTTATCTTGGCGCACTTTCACTTCATTCTTTATTGGGCATTCCAATTATCACAAGCGCTCTTGTTATTTCCGTTGCAACCGGGATATATACGATCGCAGGAGGATTAAAAGCCGTCATTTGGACAGAAATGATGCAGTTGGGAGTTTTAGTATTGGGAGGAATGGTATTGTCTATTGCAACCATCAATGCGGCAGGCGGTCTTCCGACTATAATTGAATCTTCAAAAAACTGGCACATCATACTTCCTGCAAATGATCCCGATTTTCCCTGGACAATGTACCTGGGTGGAACGTTATGCATAAGTGTTTTTTATTGTGCAACAAATCAGTTCATCGTGCAGAGAACACTTGCAGCAAAAAGCGAGTGGCATGCAAGGATAGGAATTATTTTTGGCGATTATCTCAAATTCCTCGTTCCCTTGATGATAACCATACCTGCGTTGGTGGCGCCAAAATTATTTCCGGTACTGGATAAACCCGATCTCTTATTTCCAACACTTGTAAAAAACCTTTTGCCTGCAGGATTGGTCGGACTCGTGATGGCGGGATTGATTGCCGCGGTCATGTCACATCTTTCCGGCGCTATTAATTCATGTACAACAATTCTGACAATGGATATTTATCTTCCCTATATAAACAAAAAAGCGACTGACTCACAATCAGTAAAGTTTGGCAGAATTTCCGGCGTGCTTATTATTGCTTTGAGTATCCTTTGTACTATTCTATTGATTGAACATTCCGACAAACCAGTGTTCTTATACTTGCTAAGCGCTTACGGTTTATTTACTCCCGGAATTGCTGCTATGTTCCTATTAGGAATATTATGGAAACGAACCACCCATGCTGGTGCATTAACAGCAGGCATTTTAACCATACCGCTATCATTTTTAATTGAATATTTATTTCCCAATATGCCGTTTATGAATCGCACCGGTATTGTATTCTGGAGCTGTATACTGATGTGTGCTGGTGTCAGCCTTTTGACAAAACCAAAATCGGCGAAAGAGCTTGTAGGTATGATTTGGAATAGGGCAAGTCTTCAATTATTACCTTCTGAAAGGATTCAGCAAAAAGGGATGAGAAATCCTTTCATATGGTGGGCGATTATCACTGGGATGGTACTATTCTTTTATGTAAGATATGCCTGAACAGATTCGAATTCATTTTCACTTCAACCGGAAGATCGCATGAAGCTGATATAGTTCTGTAATCGTAAACAATAAACTTAAATTAAAGAAGACCATACTCATCATCAGTAAGTGCAAACATGTGAAGCGAGGACTTGTTATTCGAAACAAGAATTTATCAGAGATCTTGTGTAGCCGATAAGGAGACTGGACTCTCTGTTTATGAGCGCCGGAAATGTCTGTGGTGTGTTTAAGTGTATAATGTCAAAGAAAGTGGACCGGTGGATGGTGATTATTAGGGAGGTTTTGTTTGTTTAAGTTAGGTGAGTAGTTTTTTTGTAAGCAAAAGGGCTCGGATTAATCATTGTTTCTCAAGAAGGTAAAATCGTCTTCTTTGTTTGACGGTTTGCTCTTAGTTTTTTCTCTTCGTTTCAGGTTCTGTTCGCGTTTTTCGAAATACACATTGGCGGGCGTGACGTTATCAAGCAATTCGTGATAACGCTGGTAGTTGTGATAATGCTTAAAGCTTTTCAATTCTTGATTTAGTTCTTCGGGACAATAGTAATGATCCAGTTGTATCACTTTTTTAACGAGCGGTGACAGCGTTCAATCCTCCCTTGGGTTTGAGGACGCATAAGCTTTCCATGCACGTGCTTTCCATCAACGGTTTTTAGGTATTGCTTTAACTCCGAGGCTACATAACAATCACCGCTATCCAAGAGTAGTTTGACATTTGGCAAGATGCAGATTAGCTTTCAACATCGTTCGTTCCACAGTGCGCAGCACATCTTCTGCTTTAATAGTTTTACAAAGCTCCCAGGGAACTGTAAAGCGGCTGTAATCGTCCAGGATGGTGGAGAGGTAATAACAACACTTGCCTAGGCATTGCACCAACAAAGAATTGATTCGGAGTTGATTGGTCCCCTCAACAAAGAACAGATCGGTCAGGCATTGACGGCACTTGCTTTTGATGCGCTCAATATTCTGCGCGAATTAGAAGGATGAATGCTGATTTAAAAACCCAAATCTTTCAAAAGAGTTTAAAATTATGCTTGCTTTCGTGCAACCGAATCCCGAATCACCAAGCTTCCTTTCACCACCACGGTTTTGTATTCTTTTGTTTCGCCGGCAATTTCATCCACCAACAACCTCACGGCTTCTTCCACCATTTCTTCGGTTGAATGTTCCCAGGTTGTTAGCGAAAACGACGGCCAGGCCGAGACATAAATGTTGTCGCAACCCGCAACGGAAACATCATTCGGAATGCGCAGGCCCATCTTGCGAATGCCTTCCATCGCACCAATAGCAATGATGTCGTTTGCACAAAAAATGCAATCAATCTTCTCTCGTCTCGACATCAGTTCCTGCGCCAGTTTAAAACCGCTTTCCGTAGCTGTACGCGCCTTCCTGCACCACCCATTTTTTGATGCCTCTTTCTTTCAGCACGTCTTCAAATCCACGCTTGCGGTTGATGTTTGTAGATGATTTGGTTTCACCCGAAATAAAGGCAAAGGATTGATGTCCCATGCCGGTGAGATAAGTTGCCATTTGCCGGCGGCTAAATAATCGTCTCCGTAAACCGCGTTGTGTTTAAGGTTGTCAACATAGCGGTTAAAAAGCACGACGGAAATATTGTGGCGTGAAAAGCGTTCCGCTTCGGTTGAACCCAACAGGGCATCGGTGATAATGACGCCTTCCACACTATAATGCAAAGTTGATTGATTTCTTTTTCCTGAATCAATTCATTCTCTGCATTTATTAGAATCAGGTGATATCCTTTCAACGCAGGTGATGGTAGAATTTTGAAAGTGCCGACGTGTAAAAGGGTTCTGAAAATTGCGAATAACAATGCCAATCAGTTTTGTCTTTTTCGTGCTTAAACTGTAAGCGCCGGTGAAGTTGACCACTGTTCGCCGGAATAAGTTGACCGGGTCTCGCCGCTCCAAATTGACCACCTCACGCCGGAGCAAATTGACCACGGAAAAGAAGAAGAAAAAGTTTCTGTGATTCGGAACCATTCGTGCTAAGTTTTCTAATAAAACTCGGCATGCATGGCAAACAATCCGGTTCGCATGAGCAAAATCAGACACATCCTGCAATTGCATCACCAAGGACGCAGCAAGCTCCAAATCGCTGCCCAAACAGCATCGCCCGCAACACGCTAAAGAAGTACTTAAAACAGTTTTACTGAGAGCAAACTAACCTTCCACGAGATCAGTGAGCTAAGTGACAAGGACCTCGAAGAACTGTTTGTAAAACCACAGGAGCAACCCATTAGCGAGAAGCTACAAACGCTGTTTTCTCTCTTTCCCTCCATTGACAAGGAACTGAAAAAGAAAGGCATGACCAGGCAGTTGCTCTGGGAGCAGTACAAAGCCGTTCATCCCGATGGTTTTGGTGTCTCACAGTTCAAGCATTACTACGCTCGGTGGAAGGCGCAGGTCAATCCGGTGATGCGCATGGAACACAAAGCCGGCGACAAACTACGTGGACTTTGCCGGCGACAAGCTCAGTGTTGTTGATCCGGTGAGCGGTGAGATAAAAGCCGTGGAAGTGTTTGTTGCTATTCTGGGTGCAAGTCAACTAACGTATGTGGAAGCGGTGGCCTCGCAAGGCAAAGAAGATTTTATCGCAGCGTGTGAGAACGCCATTCACTTTTGCGGCGGTGTGCCTCAAGCTATTGTACCGGATAATTTAAAATCAGCCGTCACAAAGAGCAGCAAGTATGAACCCACACTGAACGAGACCTTCCTTGACTTTGCCCAGCACTACAGCACAACCATTCTTCCGGCAAGGTCCTATCGTCCCAGAGACAAAGCCCTGGTGGAAAACGCCGTTAAAATCGTGTACTCACGCATCTATGCAAAGGTTCGGGCCCGTGTTTATCACAGCCTCGAACAGCTCAATGCCGCCATCAAAGTAGCGCTGGAAGAACACAACAATGCCCATCTAAAAGGCCGCAACTACAGCCGTCGGCAGCAGTTTGAAGAAGTGGAAAGGGCAGCCCTGATGCCATTGCCGCCACTTCGCTATGAACTGAAAAAATGCTTGTATGCCACGGTGGCCAAAAACGGTCATGTGGCCCTGAGTGCAGACAAACATTACTACAGTGTACCCTACCGCTTTATTGGCAAAAAAGTGAAGCTGCTCTTCTCCCGTCACTCCGTGGAGATCTACTACAACTACGAACGCATTGCCCTGCACACAAGGGCACGGCTTGCCTATCACTACACCACAGACAAAGAGCACCTGGCCTCCGCCCACCGCTTTGTCGCCGAATGGACACCCCAGAAGTTCATCTCGTGGGCAGAAGCCATCCACGAGGATGTGAAGCTGTATATTTTAAAAGTGCTTCAGCGCAAGCAACATCCCGAACAAGCCTACAAGTCCTGTGTGGGCATTTTAGTTTTGCAAAGAAGATCGAAAAAGAACGGTTGATCAAAGCCTGTCAGCGGGCCTTGGGCTACGGCGCCTATAACTACAAAACCATCCAAACTATTTTAGAAAAAGAGCTGGACAAAAAAGACCCGTCACCAGAAACAGAACAACTCTCCATGCCTTTGCACGACAACATCCGCGGCGAACATTACTATCAATAAATCACATCAAAAACAAACAAGAACATGAACGCAACCACACTGGAAAAAATGAAACAAATGAAGCTCTTTGGCATGCACAGGGCCTTTAAAACCGACCTTGAATCCGGAAGAGCCGATACGTACACAGCGGATGAGATCACCGCTCACTGATCGAAGCGGAATGGGATGAAAGACAAAACCGATCCATTGAACAAAAAATTAAAAATGCCCGCTTCCGCTACAAGGCATTGCTCGAAGACGTTTATTACCATCCCGAGCGAAACCTGGAAAAGAACCAGCTGCTGCGTTATGCACTGTAGCTTTATTGACAAAGCAGAAAGTATCCTCATCACCGGTCAACCGGTAGCGGCAAAAGCTACCTTGCGTCTGCGCTTGGCCATCACGGCTGCTCGATGGGCTATCGGGTGGTTTATTACAGCCTGCCCAAGCTACTCTCCAAATTAAAAATGAGCAAAGCCGATGGTTCTTACCTGAAAGAAGTCGCCAAAATCGAGCGGCAACATTTACTCATCCTTGATGACTTTGGACTGCAGCCTTTTGATAGCCCGAGCAGAGCAGTTCTCATGGAACTGATTGAAGATAGGCATGGTAAAGGATCGTTGATTATTACATCCCAACTCCCCGTAAGTAAATGGTATGAAGTCATTGGCGAGAAACCATTGCGGATGCCATCTTAGACCGCATCGTGCACTCTGCTCACCGCCTTGAACTCAAAGGCGAGTCACTCAGAAAGAAACGCAGCGTCGTAACAACAGAAGCAATGGCTTAAATTTGTAAGTAACGTACTCAATAAAATCAACGCAAATTATTTACGACCGAATCATACATGAACCGCTCTTCTTCGCCACAAAAATAGGTGGTCAACTTGCCACGGCCTGATGTGGTCACCTTCATCGGCGTGTACAGGCTACCGCAAGGATTGGACGTGGGTAGCAAAGATTGTCTTTGCCATCGAAAAGGCTGGCAAGCCTCTTCGTTCAGCTGAAATCATTGAGATACTAGAAAAGCGTGAATCACATCTACGAGAACATACTTCCAAACCGCAATACTTTTCAGCCTTTATTAATCTTGCTCTGAAGAACGAACGGATCAAGCGAGAAAAACGAAAAGGGGAAAGAGGATATTACTACTATCTATAGAAACAGACACTCTTTAAATTTGGGCATATAAGGGCAAATAATAGCAGTTAAAATTCTTCACTGGCAATGGAAGTCAGGTTATTAATTATAGGCGTGTTATTTCTGACAGATCAATTCGATTTAAATACGGCTCCAACAAAATAGGATGATCAAAGCAGCCCACTTTCCAAATTGTATCATCTTTTTTTCGTAAAGCTACTTCTGTATAAAAGGCATCAATTTGAAAAAGCAAAAACCGGTGATGGGATTCTTCCCTTCGCCGATAAGTACACCTCGGTTCTCAATCATTGTAACTTGATCATCAACAAATAGATTATCGAATTCTTCCAGGGTCATTATAAAAGTTGTACGTAATCGTATTTTAGTAGTCCACTTATAAACTAAATTCTATTGGCGGATTTACAAGCGCATACTTTTCGTTTACCACACTGGCGTTAATGAACAACGTTTCTAAGCTCTTTTCGGTTCCGTAGCTTTCATGTATATGTCCACAAATATGAACCTTAGGTTTGATTTGATCAATCTTCTTCCATAAGTCTTTGCAGCCTAAGTGTTCGCCGGATGCTGATTTGTCAAGAGTGCCATAAGCAGGACCATGCGTAATCAGAATATCCGTGTTAACAGGAATTACTTTCCAATGTTTATTAATTGCAGTACCGTTCTCTGTTAAACGCCCAATCCCAATAGCGCGGCGTGATTGGGGAGCCCCACAATTGAAAACCCGCCACAGTCATTTCACTATCGTTTAGATAAAAAACGTTTTTAGGAAGACGTTTTCGTATAAAGCTATCAGCAGATTCCTCAAGATAAAAATCATGATTGCCAGCAATAAAATTTTGTATTTATAATCCAGGCCACTAAACCATTTAATGAAATTCCACCTGATGGCCTGAATCTTCTGCAAGATGCGTATCGTCAATAAGGCTAATGTCTCCGGCATGAATAAGTACATCAGCCTCCGGCAATGTCTTCAACAATCTATGTTTTCCATGAGTATCAGCAATGGCAACAAACTTCATTAAACTGCATTTTGTATATCAAATAGAAACGCTACAGTAAATGCTTCATTCATCCGCCAAATAGGTCTCGTTGTAAATATCTCTTAGCTTCTTGCCATTATAGGTCCAATATGGACCAGGCGCGACATGGTAGCTGTTATTGAGGATTGTACGTGTCGCATTCGTTAAAGAGGTTTCAGTTCCACGAAAGATAACGCTGCGATCACTGGAAACTGATACTGATTCACCGTTTGCCACACAAACCAATTCACTGCCGATTGGAATATTCATTTCGCCGAAGGAAAAACGTGGCCGTTTTTTTTCGCATACGCTTCTCCTGCTTCCCTGTCTATTTCATCCACCTCTTCCTTTTCATTAGCTACTTTGGGTGTTACATCCTCGATCTCCATTAGTTTGATAATGGCAATGGCCTGCATAGGATCAATTTCAAAAAACTCCCGTTTGGGGTTTACTCTGTCAGGCCCAAAGGCAATATAATGCCTTCTCAACCTTTTCATAGTTGAGTACTTTAGCAGCATACACACATTCAAAGGGCAGTGGCACACCAGTAGTATATATCTGTGCCATACGAAGCTTTACATCTTCATGCGTCGTCATCCCAATTTTGATCATATTGGGAATGGCTGGATTGGTGAGGATGTACACAATGCCTTGGTTTGGCTCCATAAAGTTTATTTAGACTTCCGCAAAAAATTGAACGGCAAAATCACAAAAATCAATAATGACCTGTTTATCCAGCTCGAACTCTTTTCGGCTGCCTAGATAATTCCGGCAATCCGGAGTAATTTCTTTACCACGCTTAAGGTCTACAACCGACAAACATTTTATATGCCGTTTTGAAACTAGAATAATATAGGCATTGTCATACGGATAGTTGTCAGGAAGATCGTTCATTGAAAAACATCCGTTAGCCCGAAACTTGACCTCAACAAAAAATACCTCATTGGTCTTAGGTTGTTGTATCACAAAATCGGGCATTCGTCTGATTTGTGTGGCCACATCACTTCGAACGCCTTTCAACAGTTCCATAATCCCCGGAATTGTGTTTTCCATACCATATCGGAAGACGTTGTATTTTAAAGCAAGAAATAGCTCCTGAATCAAAGTTTCAGCAATACGTCCTTTAATCATTCCATAACGGAATTGCCATTCTCTGTCACTCATCCCAATATCATCTTCATCTACAAAAGCTTCATTAAATTCCTTTCCAGAAGGTTTCGATGAATAACAATTGAAACATTTTCCTTTTGGATACTTGGTGTAAGCGCCACAAATAATACAATCAGCCATAATCGTTTTTTTATAGGTTAGAATAAATACAGTGTGCTTTATGCAGCCAGCATCCTCTTTATCGTATCTGAATTGCCAGCTTAAACGCTTCATCATTTGTCATTAACCGGTACAGGTCCATTTCATTTTTGCGCTGCTTCCCCATCACTTCTTCAAATATTTTCTTGAAGGCTATTTCCCTGTTCTGTCCATCTGTGTTTTCTTCATATTTCGTTCTAAAGTCCGGATGGGCCCTCATGCTTTGAGCTATGTTCACAAACTTCACCGCTGTTCTTCTGGAGTTGCTTCCCAGCCCTGGAACCAACGTTCATTGAAGCTTTTTATAATTAGGTCCAACGGATCTTTCTTCTTCAGTACCGTGTGCCCCTCTTGGGTTAGGATTTTGCGGATCAAGTTCTGTTTCAGAAGCATCCAGTCCAATACTTGCATTCAACTTTACTCTTTCCAATCCATAGGTAGATAAATCAACGGAGTTCAACAATTCATCCAGGGCATCAATTGTCGGATCAGCAATTACCAGTTTCGGAATTAAAAATTTCAGGTACCAAAACAGTTGTTCCCATTTCACTATTTCAAATGGCATGATAGAAGCAATCTGCCCGTAGATCTTTACAAACTGCTTTGCCTTTATTTTGAAATCAATCTTTGCTTTATCATCTAATTCCAACTCGCCGTTAAACCGGTCTTCGCTTTTTGCAAAATCGGGCTTAGGTGACTATCAGCATCTAAGCCTTCAAAGTATTTTGTAGCAAAGTCAATCACTTCGCTCCATTCGTAAACACCTACCGCGTCCAAACTGCTTTTCAGTTCATGCAACACGTTTACATCGGTGGCCTTACTCAAAGTTGTGGACGTATAAAAATCATCGAAGGCGGTTTTTATATCATCGGTAGAATTAAAAAAGTCCAGTACAAATAAGTCTTCCGTTTTCTTTCCTAATTTATCAGCCGAACGGTTTAGTCTTGATAAAGCTTGCACCGCCAACACGCCTTGGAGTTTCTTGTCCACATACATAGCGGTGAGCTTAGGCTGGTCAAAACCCGTAAGGTATTTATTCGCCACTACTAAAACCCGGTACTCGTCCATATTAAAATAGCGGGCAATCCTGTCGCTGATATAACCGGGATCGGTGGGTTTGGTGATATCTAATTCAGGGGGAAAATTATTCAGGTCATCTTCGGTGTATTCAATGCCCTTTAGCTTTTTTCTTTCCTGAAAAGGCAATCGCAATCCGGAAGGGAGCACCTTTGCTTTCCAGCAACTTCTTCAAAGCAAAATAGTAGTTGATAGCCGACTCAATACTTTGCGTAATCACCATGGCCTTTGCCTTGCCTTTCAGTTTCTTTTTGTTGACAACATGCGTGATGAAATGATCCAGCATGATCTCGGCCTTGGTGGTAATGGTTTCGGGGTTACGCTCAACAAAGGCACGTAACTTCTTTTGCGCTTTGACTGAATCAAAAAGAGGATTGTCTTCAATTGACTTTTCAATCTCGTAATAACTTTTGTACGTGGTATAATTCGCCAGCACATCCAAAATAAAGCCTTCTCTTCAATGGCCTGTTTCATAGAATACAAATGGAAGGGCCGGAACTTTCCATCTTCGCCCTTAATTCCAAATTTTTCCAGCGTGGCGTTCTTTGGTGTGGCGGTGAACGCCAGGTACGAAGCGTTACCTCGCATCTTTCGGGCCCGCATGGCTTCTAATATTTTGTCCTGTGGTCGCCCTCTTCTTCTTCGCTTTCACCGCCACCCATGGCTTTGTTCATGTTATCGGCTGCCGAACCGCTTTGTGAACTATGGGCTTCGTCAATGATCACCGCAAAACGCTTGTCGCTTAAATCGGCAATGCCGTCAACAATGAAAGGAAACTTTTGAATGGTGGTGGTGATAATGCGCTTGCCACCTTCCAGGGCTTCTTTCAATTCTTTGGATGAATAGGCAGGTGCCACAATGTTTTTTACTTCGGAAAACTCTTTGATGTTTTCGCGGAGTTGTTTATCCAAAAGGCGCCTGTCTGTTACCACAATCACCGAATCAAACAGAGGATTGGAAATGCCTTTGCTACCTGGTATGTTGTCCGTTTGCGGATAAGTTTCTATCAATTGATAAGCCGCCCAGGTAATGGAATTTGATTTGCCGGAGCCTGCCGAATGTTGAATGAGATAGGTTTGCCCGACACCTTTTGTACTGGCATCGGTTATCAGCTTACGTACCACGTTCAATTGATGATAGCGGGGAAAATACAGGTTCTTCTTCGACAAGGAATCACCTTCTTTACCATCAAAACGGACAAAATGCTGAATAATATTAGTGAGGCTTTGCCTCGTTAGAATCTCTTCCCAGAGGTAAGCCGTCCGGTGTCCGAAAGGATTAGGAGGATTGCCTTTGCCATGTTTGTAGCCAAGATTAAAGGGCAGAAAGAAAGTCTCAGCGCCAGCCAGTTTGGTAGTCATGTACACTTCCTCAGTATCAACCGCAAAATGCACAATGCAGCGACCGAATTGTAACAGCGGCTGCGTGACATCCCTTTTAAACTTATATTGTGCCTGCCCGTGTACTTTGGCGTTCTGACCTGTCCAATGATTCTTTAACTCGGTGGTGATAATGGGCAGACCGTTCACGAAGATTACCATGTCAATTTCTTCACAGTGGCCGTAAGGGAGTAACGAACCTGCCGGGTAACACTGAACTCGTTGCTTTCAAAATGCCTTCTTAACGGCCTCGCTGCTCGATGCCAGGGGCAGTTGGTAAAGCAAAATGAAATGCGCATCATCCACTTCAAGCCCTTTGCGCAGCAGCCGCAGGACGCCGTGTTTTTTAATCATGCGGTCAAGCCGTTCCAGGATTTTCAGCTTCCAGTCATTTTGCTTCTGCAGTTTGGCTAATTCTTCGGCTTGCGTGGTTTCTAAAAAATGCCAGAACCGGATTTCATCTATAGCATATTTGGCATTGTAATCTTCTGCAAGCCCGATGTAATAACCATTGCCTGCACGGTAGGCCTCCTGCCCTCGTGCAGAAGATTCAATTGCCCTTTGTCTTTCAATTCTTCTAGGCAAGTGCCAGTGAGACGTTTTTCTATGGAGGCTTCAAGGGCTTGTTCGTTAGTTTGGCTGGGCATAATGAGTAAAAGTCGTCAGAATTTGAATCAAATAAAAATAGACTAAAAATCAATCTGTTACGAGTCCTTTCGGGTTCTCAGTCAAATAAGATTTCTTCTTATCATAAAGGAATTTCCCTCTATTTTCCGGATTCCAATTAACTAACAAGTCATTGATTTTCAAGGTTGCTATTTCGACTGCCGGTTTCCAGTTAACTAAAATCTCTCGTTGAGCAACCTTTTATTGCAAGCCGGTACTTGTGAAGGTTCCGTTTGCGAACTAGGCTTCCGGATTCCAGTTAACTAACAATATTATGATTTTCAGTTACTTACGCTTAATTTCCAGATTCTGATTAACTAAGAACCCAGGTTCTTTTTAAGCCCAGTAAGGCACATAAACTGAAAATTTGTCGGACGAACCATCCGGGTCTTTTAGTTTGATTTTCCCACTCTCCACCGTCTCCCTGATCAGCTTCGATACTTGCGGCCGTTGCTTCTCATTCATCCGAAAGCGGCCTCTTAAACTTGTATTGGTCATGCCTCGCTGGAATAATATTTAATGATGCAATGCTGGTACACGGCGTCAAGCCTTTCCTGTTGGGTCATCTCGGCAAATGTTTTGGGTGCCGACAAAATCACCTTAAAAGAATTCTCCGTTTCCTCAAACTTCAACGGCGGTAAACCAAACAATTCAATAGCGATTACTGCTTTTTCAAAGCCGAACCTCTTTCTTCGCAAATATTGTATCGTCGGAAAGCCTGTGCTAATATTTCATTTCTTGATTCCGGCGTGGTTCTGATCAACCGGTCAATCTTCTTGCTCGGTAATAACCGGCCGGGGTTGGAAATTTCAATCCGGTCGTCAAAATTTCTATCATTGGCCCGCTGCCTCTTAACGAAAAATCCTGGTGGATCAGTGCATTGGCGATTAACTCCCGCAAGGCAATTTCAGGATAAACCGCTGTTTCTTCCCGCAAAGCATGTTTTATAATTTCGCTGCCAGGCAACAGGCTTTTAATGAACTGTATCAGGCCTTCAAAGCCTATGGCATATCCTTTACTTCCGGGATACTCTTTGCTGCCTCCGACTTGTTCTTGCCTTCGTACTTTATCACCCTGATACTTTTGCGGCTAAGGGTATCAAAATCACTTAAGTTTTGTGCAGCGGCCAGGGCGCCGAAGTTGGTAATGTAATACCCGTTGCCATCCACGCCGTTGATCATTTTTTCCTGTTCCAGCCAATACATGATTTCATCGGCATTGGAAGGCACGGGTTTTTTCAGCAGCCGGTAAATGCCAGCATAATCCAACAAGGTCATTACCTCAATACCGTTTTTAAGTTTCGAAGCATGTAGCTCTTCAAACACCGGTGTTTTGCTATTGAGCATCAAGCCACCTATTTCGGGGCGGGACGCCTTGCGGGTAGTGCCACCGCTTCGGATGTAACTGTCTTCAATGGTTTTAGAAGCCAGGTGCACTGGTTTGACTGCGCTTTCGCGGATGTGAATGAATAAAAGAGAAACTCCCTCGTACTCTTCGATTAAATGATCAATGCTTACCAGCGGCGAAACGTTGTTGCGGCAAAGATTAGCCAGAGTAGCCAAATGGTATCGGCCTCCGGTTTGCCAATACCTTTTGGCTGGGCCGTTTTATCTTCTACACCAAACACCAGGTAGCCGCCACCCGGATAGTTTGCAAAAGCGCAGATATGGCGGCATAGCTTATCATTCTGCGGCGAAAGGGTTTCCTTCCAGTCTAGCTCATTCAACTCTTGCGGCACTTTGCCGAGGCTATGCGTTAGATACTCTTTTGCTTTTTTGATCCAGGCTTTCATCTGTATTAATATTTGCTTCTAAGCCTTAATCATTTGTTCTCTCAAGTAAATGGAATTGGCTCTTATAATCTTTAAATTTATTGATCATCAGTTTTGTATGATGCTGAATTTGTTCTTTTCCCCACCTTGGCTCATTCATCATTAACCGTTGCTTTAGGCTATCGGGCTTTACTCTGATATAGTGGTCCTTTTTTGCTTCTGGCATATACCTTCCCAAAGTTGAGTTCTTGCTTCTGCTTATTAAACATAAATTGCCAAACTCATCTAATACATCCTGCTCAAGCTTATCATCGCTTGAGATAGGATTCTGCGGATAGTAGTGCTCAACAGAACTTCTGAATGTAAATTCAAATTCGGAAAATCCATCTGCCCTTTCAAGCCATAAAATGTAGTCCAAATAGTTAAAAACAAAGTTCTCAACACTTGTACCGGTGTTTAAAAAATCCCAAGAAAAGTTCTGTGCTTTCTGCTTGTTTACAGACGCCGCTTGATTCTCAAAAATGATGTTATAAAAATCGACTTCATTATCTTCAAGGGCTAAGTAGCGTCATACAAATAAGCCTGAGCCAAGTGTTCCAGGTAATTTATATAACCAAGTGCTTCCATGTTGCCATAGTTCTGGAAGCAATAATTCAAAGCCGCGTTCAACCAATGTTTGTAAATAAGGGTCGGAGCAGAAACATGAAACATAGACAGAAGCATCAATATTCGCCTATTCGCATCTTCATTGGCAAACGAGTTCACATAGCTTACCGTTTTGCTTTCATACCATTTTAAAGATTTAATGCTCCAGCCATCCTTCTCCTTGGTAAACTCCCTCTTGATGATGAATTGATCAAACAAATGTTTTCCTCTTAATAAATTAAATGCAAACTCCTTGACGAATCTCACCTTTTCCTGTTTAGAGGTTTCAGGCTTCAAAAATTCATCGAAGGCTTCCACTAAACGTTTGTCATCAAGGCCTATATTTTCTTTGCTTTGAATTCGTAGTATGTGTAGCAAGAAGTTTGGAAAGTTGATAACAGAGTTAAAACGTTCCGGAGCATCTTCTTTGTGGTCCGTATTGATTTCAAAGTTGCCATTATGTGCTACTATCTCAGACAACTTCATCTTTCGTTCGTCCCCAACACGTCTTTGTAATGGATGTTATTTGCGACATCATCAAAACTATTGGCCGCAAGCCGGTTCCAGTTTCCTTGAGTAAACAGTTTATTCCTTTCAGGAGGGTCAAATCCATATTGCACGTACCGTTCCATATCGGCACATGCCTCCCAAATCAAATTGAAGGCGTAGGACGCTTTCTCATCGCCACTCAACACCTCCATCAGTTTTGCTTTTAGTATCTCGTGCTTTTCTAATTGCTCACCACGGGTATTCATTATCTCGAAGTAGTGATTCAAATTCGTGTCGTGAGGTACCGACACACGTAGAATGTGTACTCTTTGCGAGAAGTATTGGTAAAACTCTTCCGGAGATTTGTTCTTAAATAGCAGCTTTAACTGCTTGTGTGCTACTTCGTAGGCATCGGCAATTTTCGCATTGTAGTCTTCGCCGCTGTCAAAGGAAGCAGGATGCTCAGTATGTGAAATCAATGCCAGCGTATCAGTAGATTTTTTTCGGGAATCGAACTTCAATTAAGACGATAATCTATCTTAACATGAATGGCTCCAGAAAACTCACGATGTAATACACCATAAATAATATTTAATGTGGTTAGTCGCTGTTGCC